>NZ_FRDB01000041.1 GCF_900143145.1 Candidatus Sodalis sp. SoCistrobi | reverse complement strand
TGCTCATGCTGAGTTTCCAGCACTAGATTAACTGCCCGTTCACGGACTTCCGGAGAGTAACGTTTGGTCGTTGTCATAGAGACCTCCACTTTTAAAGTATAGACTCTAATTTATCCGGGGTGATTCATGCTGATTGATCATCCGCAGGCCAAAGGTGACAATGCCCCTGTCGGCACGTTTGGTGGGACGTTTGCTCACCACGGTAATCTCGGCGTAAATGCGATCGCCGGGCAGCAGCGGCGCGCAGAAAGTCCAGTTCCAGCCTAAGGTCGCGATACCGCACAATCGCACCGCCGAGCGGGTCTTCAAGCCATCGATAAGCGCCAGCCCCAATAAACCATGGGCGATACGCCCCGGAAAACCCTGCTCTCGGGCGAAAGTATCGTCCATATGCACATCAAAAAAATCGCCGGTAATGCCTGCGAAAGCGACAATATGCGACTCCGTCAGGGTGATCGCCTGAGTGTCATAACGATCGCCCGTCTGCAAATCGGCATAAACATATTCGCCGGCCGGTAACCGCCGTCCCGCGGCGGGGACGGTAGCGGATTGTGTCATAGTGCCTCCTGTGTTTGGCGCGGCGCCCGCCCTTGGCGTTGGCGCGGATTTATAAGCGTTGCAGCGTTAAACCGCCATCGGCATGGATAACCGAGCCGGTGGCAAAGAACGCCTCGGGTTTGATAAGCATGGCGACGGCCGCGGCGATATCGTCTCCTCGCCCCCAGCGCTGTGCCGGCACCAAGCCGTCAGCGATCAAGCGATCAAAAGGTCATATTTTTCGTTTACGCCGGCGGTCATATCGGTGCGAATTATACCCGGACGGACCTCAAACACCCCGATGCCTTCTGCAGCCAGGCGTGCCGCCAGTCCCTGCGCCACCATGGCCAGGCCCGCTTTGGCAATGCAATACTCCAGCCGGTTTACCGATGCCATTTGCGCGGAACAAGAGGAAATAAAAACGATGCTGCGCTCGCCCTCTGCCGCCGTGCGGGTCAGCATGCTCTTGGCCACCGCCTGGGCGAGGAAAAACGCGCCGCGCAAGTTGGTGTTCAGCACGGCGTCGAAGTTCGCCGCCGTGGTGTCCAGCACATCAAGCCGCTCAGGCGGGGCGATGCCCGCGTTGGCAACCAGTACGGCGATCGGCCCCAATTGCTGCTCGATGCTATCCAGCACGGCGGCATGATCCGCCGGCGCGGCGATGTCGCTTTTAAAATAACGCGCCGGTACGCCGTAATCTTCGAGTTCCGCCACGGCGGCGCGCGTTGGCGCATCACTGCCACCGCTGCCGGTAATGGCGATGGCGTAGCCGGCGGCCGCCAGCCGTTTGGCAATGGCAAAGCCAATCCCCCGGCGTCCGCCGGTAATCATTGCGGTGGCGGTCGGGTAATGCGGCGGCATCATGCGTCTCCTGGGGTGCTGAAAAAGGTCAGGTAGGGTCCGTTCTCCGCCAAACGCTGGACATAGAGCGCCAGCTCGCGCAGATGATAGTCCCCCCACTGGGTGGCTTCGCCGAACGGGTTCTGGTGGCCTGCGGGGACATAATCCCAGCCGTTAGGACGATGATATTGACTGTGCAGCAATAATCCCTGGTGCTGCGGCGCCAGGCTGAGATACCGGTCGTCCAGCAGCGTTTGCAGCACCGTTAATCCCGCCTGACGATAGCGCTGCGCGCCGGCGCGTTGGTTAGCGCCGAGCCAGGCGCTGAATCGCAACAGCCCCTGCGCCGCAATCGCCGCAGCGGAGCTGTCGACGGGTTCGACGGCGTTGGCCGGGTCCGAATCGCGCTCGTAGGGCGCGTTTAGAGTAGCAAGACCGGGGGCGCCGGTGTCCCAGTAGGGGATGCCATCAAGGGTGGTGAACGCCAGATAAAAATCGCACACGGCGGCGGCGGCTTTTTCCAGCGTCGCCACGGTACTGGCTCTGTCGTGAGAGGCGCGCCATTGGTCGGCGGGCAGCGCGTGCAGATACTCCAGCAGTTCCGCGAAGCCGCATATCGCCCAGCTTAGCCCGCGGGTCCAGGTGGAGAAGCCGGAATAGCCTTGCTGGGTCCCCACGCAACGGAAAGCGCCGTTGCGCGGGTTAAACAGGGCTTCGTGGGCCGTGCGGCCGCGGATATCGTAAATATCCCGCCCTTCGCCATAGAAAATGCAATAGCGCGCGCTGGTGAGGGCATGCGTCACGGCGCGATCCAGCAGCGAGACGGCCTCATCGCCCTCGATTTTCATGACCTGCCCCAGATCGTGCGCCAACAGCAACACCCGCAGGGTACGCAGCGTGTCGATAAACAGGGAGTGCGCGCCGTTAAAGGAGTGGATAAACCCTTCACCGGCGCCGAGCGCGGTCCAGCGATAGGCCTGCACCGCGCCCGAACAGCGGATGGCCAGGCGGTAATAATCCAGGCGGCCCGGCTCGGCCGGCAGCTTGTCTTCGGCCACCAGGCGCAGCAAATTCCCGTAAGTACTGACTTGATTAAAACCGTGATCATGCACGCCAAAATGGGTGATATGCTGCGGCATGTCGTCGCGGATGCGCGTCAGCGCCTTATCCAGAAACTGCCGCTCGCCGGTAGCATCGAATTGCAGCAGCGCGCTGCCGTAGGCAAACCCTTGGGTCCAATCCGTCCAGCCTTTGGGCTGATAGCGTCCAGCGACGGTATGCACCGGCGCCCCCCGGGAAAAATCGAAACTGGCGTCGAGGGCGCTGATTTTGTTAGCCGAGAGTGCCCACATGCGTTCAATGGCGGGCAACAAACGGGCGGGGGTCAGGGAGTCATCGATTTTCATTGAGGTCCTCTTTGCTGTCTAGCATGGGCAATCGTTGCAGGATGGTGCTTAACGTCACATCGACCGGCTACCGCCACCAATGATCGGCGGAGAAAATTTCCACCTCATACAGGCCGCGAAAGCCGGCGTTGGCCACGCTTTGGCACAGCCGCGGCAGATCGATGACGCCATCGCCCATCATGCCGCGATCGGTCAGCAGGTGTTGGGTGGGTACCAGCCAATCGCTGAGATGAAACGCCAGCAACCGTTGCGCCCGGCACGCACGCTGTAATTGCGGGATAACGTCGGGATCCCACCAAAGGTGATAAACGTCGGCGGCAATGCCTACCTCCGTGCCCAGACGCTCGCAAAGCGCCAGCGCCTGGGCGAGGGTGTTGACGCAGGCGCGATCCCCCGCGTACATTGGATGCAGCGGCTCAATGGCCAGGCGCACCCCGGCGGCGCGCGCCGGCGCCAGCATTTCCGCTATGCCCTCCTCAACCTGCTGGCGCGCGCCTAAGAGATCTTTGCTGCCCGCCGGCAGGCCACCGACCACCAGGACCAGACACGCCGCCTCCAGCGCCGCGGCTTCCTCGATAGCCCGCAGATTATCGGCGCGGTTTTTCTCCCGCACCGCCCGGTCGGCGGCGGGAAACATGCCGCCGCGACACAGCCCGCTGACCTGGAGGCCGGCGTCGCGTATCAGGCGGCATGCATGCGCTAATCCCACCTCGGCTACCTTATCGCGCCAGGGTGCGATGCCGCCGAAGCCATACTGGATGCAACCGCGTACGGCATCGCGCAGCGACGCGCCGGGGCCCAGAGTGGCGGTATTGAGCGACAACTGCTGCGCTGTTAATGGCGGCATGGCGACTCCTTAGCGTGCAGACCAAAAAAGGTCAGGAATGCCGCCAGCTGTCCTTCAATCATCGGCCTGCCGTTAGTCGCCCGGCAGCCCGCCTGACGCGCGCGCGCGCGATAAGCGGCGTCTCGGGAGGGTGCATGATGATATCCACCACCTGCAACGCCGGACTGAACGCGGTAAAGGGCGCAGGGAGGCCCTCGCCGGGTTGCATGCCGACGGGGGAGCAATTGATCAGCAGATCGATGCCGTCCAGGTCGGCGGGGGAGGTGCTGACGCGGGCGGGTCCGTTAGGGTAATGGGTGTTGATACGGTCAACCAGCGCCTGTGCCGCGTCGCCGTTGGGATCGCACAGCGTCAAAGCGGCCACGCCGGCCTCCAATAAGGCAAAGGCCACCGCGGCACCGCTGCCGCCGGCGCCAAGCTGTTTAACGCGCTGTCCGCGCAGCGTAAAGCCCTCAGCCTGTAAGCCGGCGACCAGCCCCGCGCCATCAAACATATCGCCCAGCCAGCCGCCTTGCGCGTCGCGTCGAAGGACATTCACGGCGCCGACCCGCTGCGCCTGCGCGGACAGCGTATCCGCCAGTGCGCAGGCGCGTACCTTATGGGGCACGGTTATCACCAGGCCCGCGACATTAGCCAAGGCCATAATGCCGCGCAGGCTGGACTCAAAGGTAGCGGCGGTCACCTGCAGCGGCACGCAGACCGCGTTGATGCCGTTTTGCTGGAAAAACGCATTCATCAACTCAGGGGTTTTCACCTGCGCGATGGGATCGCCCACAATGCCGTACAGCCGCGTACTGCCGTTAATCGTTAACGCCGTCATAGGGGGGCCTGCGGCGCAAGTTGAGCGAGACGCGGATGCCGTGCGCGCGTTTTCGCCGCCATCGCTTGATGCAGACCCATCGGCTGCGGCAAAAACAGTCTGGCGTCCATGGTTTTGAGTTCGGCGGCGATGCGCGGCCGAAAGCCCATCTGTTGCAAAACGTCGCGTTCCAGATCGATACCGGGGGCGATTTCCGTTAACTCCAGCGCGCCGTCGACCACGCGGAACACGGCGCGCTCGGTGACGAACAGCACCGTCTGACCCTGCTGGCAGGCGTAGGGGCCGCTGTAGGAAATCTGCTGCAGAGCGGCGACGAACTTGCGGTGGGCGCCCTCTTGTTCGATATGTAATTGCCCCCCGGCGCAGGCCACGCGCAGGCCGCCGGCGGTAAAGGTGCCGCCGAAGACCATTTTTTTGGCGTTTTGACTGATGTTGATAAACCCGCCGACGCCGATAAGTTTGTTGGCGAAGCGGCTGATATTGACGCTGCCGCCGGCGTCGATTTCGGCCGCGGAAAGAAAGGCGATATCGATCCCGCCGCCATCATAGAAATCAAACTGATAGGGCTGATCCACCAGCGCGCTGTAATTGCGCGCGGCGCCGGCATCCAGCCCGGCGGCAGGGGCGCCGCCGATAAGCCCCTGCTCGTTGGTGAGCACAATCGCATCCAGCACGTCCTCTTCCGCGCTCACCAGACAGATGCCGGTACAAATGCCGGAGCCCACGTTGCATACGGCGCCGGGCATCAGTTCCATGGCGCAACGGCGGGCGACAATTTTGCGTTCATCCAGCGGCAGTAATGGAAAATCGTTAAGCGGAATGCGGAACTCGCCGGTAAACGCCGGATCGTTCGGACTTTGATAGGTTACGGCCTGCTGTGGGTCCACCACCACCAGATCCACCAGCATCGCCGGTATCTTGACATTCTTGGCCGGCAGCGTGCCGCGCCGAGCGAGGCGCTTCACCTGAACAATAACCAGACCGCCGCAGCGTTTGGTTGCCTGCGCCATTGACAACATGTCGCCGAAGATGGCCTCCTGCTCCATGGTGATATTGCCGTCTTCATCCGCCGTGGTGCCGCGCAAAAAAGCAACGTCGACGTGAAAAGGCTTATAATGCAGCCATTCACGACCGTCGATTTCAATCAGACTGACTAACTCCTCCTGGCAACGCTCGCTCTGGCGGCCGCCGCCGAGGCGCGGGTCGACGAAAGTATGCAGCCCGACATGGCTTATCAAGCCGGGCCTGCCGGCGGCCATTTCGCGGGTCAACTGCGACAGCACACCCTGGGGCAGCGTCCAGGCTTCGATCTCATTCGCCAGCGCCAGCTGCGCCAGGGCGGGGGAATCGACCAGCGTACCGCATACCACGCGTTTCAGCAGGCCCGGATGCGCCAGCCGCGAGGCGCCGCGCTGGCCGCGATCCCCAAGCCCCACCGGATGAAGCGCGGTAAGTCGTCGGGGAGAGCCCTGCTGCTGAAAACGCCGTTCCACGGCTTCAAGCAGCGCTTCGGGTACCGCATGTCCCCCGCCGGATCCTCCGATCATGAGGGTATCTCCATCGCGCAGTAACGAAACCGCATCATCGGCCGATACAATCCGCATCATTTTTCTCCACTCGTCAATAATCAACCCTGTGTACCTTAGGGTGCAGGTACACAGGCCATGCCCTGCATCGCATTAACACCACATTGCGATTTGCTGCCAATTCACTGCGCTATTTCGGTCGCGGTATCAACGCCGCGATTAGAGTGAGGACGCAGGCTCGGCGTTACTTTTCTGCTGCACTAACGGCGCGCCGTCTTCATCGTGGCGGGATAAGTGCTTTCCCAGCGCCACGGCAATGACGGTAAACAAACAAAATGCGCCCAAATACACCATGACCCACGTCGGCCTGCCGCCCCCTAACGCCACCAGCGCCGTGGCGATAAACGGCGTTGGCCCGCCGATAAGGGCGCCGGATAATTCTCGACACATGGCTATGCCGGAGAACCGATAACGGGTGGGAAATAAATTCGAGAGGAACGCGCCCTGGGCACCGCCGGTGCAGCCCCAACTGATGCCATAGATGGCGCTTACGCCCAGCGCCGCTAATAAAGGGTTTTTGGTATCGACCAGATAAAACAGGGGGTAGACAAAAAACAGTGCAAACAGCGCGCCACAAATAAATATTTTGGCGCTGCCATATCGAGCGGCCAGCCAACCGCCAATCGGCCCGCAAATAAGCGTGAAGGTCAACGCGATGATCAACACCATCAGGCCGTCGGTTTTCGACATACCGAGGGTATTAATCATATAACTCAGCGCAAACGTATTGAGGACGTAGGTCAGCGCCTGATGGCCGCCCATGGCAAAGAAACCACAGAGCAACTCGCGGGGACTTTCTTTAAACAACTGGCGTATTGGCGCTTTTTGCTCTTGGCGCTGACGCTGCGCATTTTCCATGGCATTCACGTATTCCGGCGTCTCGTCCAGCTTGGCGCGGATATAAAGCGCAATGACAAACAACAACACCGACAGCAGAAAAGGGACGCGCCATACCCAGCTTAATAACGTTTCTTCCGGCAACCAGGAGAAAAACAAAAACGTCAGAGTAGCGATTAATACGCCAAAATTGATGGCGGTATTGGGGATTGCGGTAAAAAAGCCGCGCCGTTTGACTGGCGTATATTCTGCGACCAGGGTAATGGCCCCCGCCAATTCGGCGCCGGCGCCGAACCCCTGCAAAAGGCGCAGAAAAATGAGTAATATCGGCGCCCAGATGCCGATACTGTGCCATGTCGGCAGCAGGCCCACCCCCACCGTCGCCACCCCCATAATCGAGATACAGAAAATGAGCGCCGGTTTACGGCCAAATTTATCGCCGATGTGGGAAATCACCACGCCGCCCACCGGGCGAATAATGAAGCCGATGGCGAAGGTGGCAAATGCCGCCAACATACCGCCCAACTGGCTCAGTTCAGGAAAGAACAATTTATTGATAATCAGCCCGGAGGGCGCGGCATACAGTCCGTAGTCATACCACTCTATGATGGTGCCCAGCGTCGACGCAAAGATTGCGCGTTTGACATTTTTATCGATACTCACGGGTTGTTGCGATATCGGGTTCATCGAACGTTCTCCTGCACACAGGACGGGATGTTCTTCCTCACAGCACAATAAGAAGAGTTTTTTGCCTTAGGGGGTATATCGCTGCCGCAGGGCGGCCGGCGAAAAACGTTATCGCAGGCGGCGTCATATTCCCCGCGGGGAAACGCCAGCCGGCGCCGTATTTGTCACGATCGTTGTTGGTTGAATGTCGCCGCGCCTTGTTGATAATTGCCTGTGGCAAAACATAAGGTGGTCAATTCGTTTTCATATTGCATACCGGCTTCCAACGGCATTGATAACGCGGCGCGAACGGCGCTTTTCACCGCCTGCACCGCCAGCGGGTGGTGTTCAGCCAGCCGCTGGCATAAGGTCAGGGCGGTGTCGTTTACCTCATTATCCGCCACCAGGTACTCCACTAAGCCTAGCCGCCAGGCCTCTTGCGCGTCGATGGTGTCACCGCTCAACAGTAAACGCATCGCCTGACCATAGCCCACCAGCCGCGGTAGTAACTGCGAGGCGCCGCCGCCGCCCACCCAGCCGCGCACGACTTCAGGCGCACCGAATTTGGCGCCGTGGCCCGCGACGCGAATATCTGCCGCCAGCATCATTTCCAGGCCGCCGCCCAGTACCCAGCCTTTCAGCGCGGCCACTACCGGCTTGCGCGCACGGCGCACGGTAGTGCCGTAATCGGTACGATGACGAAACGCCATCGCCGAGCGGTAGCTTGACAGCGTGCGTAAATCGCTGCCGGCGCTGAATGCCCGTTCGCCCTCTCCCCGCAGCAAGATGACGTGGACCGCGTCGTCGTCATTGAGCTGGGCGAACAACGACGCCAGAGCCGCACTCATTTCCGGCGTCATGGCGTTCATTTTTTCCGGCCGGTTGATCACCACTTCGGCAACGGCCCCGTGCCGGTATAAAGCGATTTGGTCGCACATAGTGTGTCCTTATAATCGTATCAAGCGCAGGGTAGCGCGTTACTAGTTATACTTACTAGTAAGTAAGTACTGATCAACATAACATTTTCATAACCTGATCGTTACCTCATCGCGTTTTTTACACGGGAATTAACTGGGACGCGCGGTGGTGTGTGCGTTCTGAACGGTGGTCTGCGTAAGAGAGACGCTATTTTGCGACGGGTAAATAAGGCGCATGCACAGCCATGCCGCGATATAGGTGAAGCCGCACAGGATAAACAGCAGGTTATAGCCCAGACCAATTCTGCCCAACAGGTTGAAATGATCGAGCACCGCGCCCACCACAAACGGAAAAAGCGCGGAGGTTAAGCCGCTCGCCATGCCGCCGATGCCCACGACCGAGGCCACGACCCGTTTGGGAAACATGTCGGAGGCCAGAGTAAACATATTGGCCGACCAGCCCTGATGCGCCGCCACGGTCAAGCTTAACAAGCCGACGATGACCCACATATTATCAATCCAGGGCGCCGCCATCATTGGCATCACCAGCACGGCAAGCCCTAACATGGTTGTTTGGCGGGCGTGGCTGACGGACCAGCCGCGCGCGATAAGTTTTGACGCCGCCGCCCCGCCCAGCACGCTGCCGATGGAGGTGGAAATATAGACAATGATCAGCGGCAGACCGAGATGCTGTAAATCCAGATGAAAGCGGCTGTTGAAATAGGACGGTAGCCAGAACAGTAAAAACCACCAGATAGGATCGGTCATCCCTTTGCCCACCAAAATGGACCAGGTGGCGCGGTGTTTGAACAGCGAAAACCAACCAACGGTTTGCCCGTCATCCTGTTCCAGACCTGCCTCCTGGTCCTGCCCGATCACCTCTAATTCCTGCGGCGAGACGCGCAAGTGCTTCTGCGGGCCATGGTACATGACATACCAAAAAGCAAACCAGATGAAACCGGGGATACCGGTCAGCAAAAAAGCGCTTTGCCAGCCGTAACTTACCGCCAACCAGGGTACCAGAGCCGGGGCCAACACGGCGCCAATGCTGGTGCCGGAGGTAATGATGCCGACGGCGAGAGATTGCTCCTTGCGCGGAAACCATTCCGACACCGCCTTGACCGCGCAAGGGAAACTGCCGGCCTCCGCCAGGCCGAGAAAAGCGCGCATGACGCCGAAGCCCAGCATATTGCGGATAAAAGCATGGCCGCAGCAGACCAGGACGCAGACGCTGTACCCGATTTTGACGCCAAAGCGATCGGCGAATTTGCCGGCGAAAATCATCCCCAGCGCATAGCAAAAGGCGAACACCGTCACTACGTAGCCATAGTCCGATTCGGTCCAGTGAAATCGTGCCGCTAATTCGGGTTTAAGAATACCCAGCACCTGACGGTCAAGGTAATTGATGGTGATGGCGATAAAGAGCAGGGCGCAAATCCGCCACCGATAATGCACTAAAACGTTTTTCATGGTGATTACCTTTAAAGTCATACTGACGTCAGATAAAAGATCGTCGCGTAATGGCATAACGCGTTATCGGCCGCAGACCGGTGCCCCCATTGCGTAGCGACGTTATCGTTCCTTGCTAGACGCTTTACCCGGCCGGATGACGGTGGGGAAGGGGGGCGTGGTCCTGAACGCCTCGGTAATCGGCCGGACGTTTTTCCCGGAAGGCCGCGACGCCTTCCCGGGCATCAGCCGTTCCTTTGCACACCGAGGCGGCGAATTCATGGGCGATATCCAATGCCTGTGGTTCAATCATGCGCATCAGCCGTTTGCCCACCGCCAGCGCGGCGGGAGAGCGCGCAGCCAGCCGTGCGCAGATAGCCTGCACATGGTCCTCAAGCTGTTCTTTGGCGACCACCTCATGCACGATCCCCCATGCCCGCGCCTGCTGCGCGTCAAGGGTGTCGCCCAACATGACCAGCTGATGCATTCTGCCGGCTCCGGCCAGCGCGCACAGCCGTTGCGCGCCCATCCAACCGGGAATGGCGCCAAGCGTGGCCTCGGGTAAGCCGAGTTTGATCCCCTCGGCGGCATAGCGGAAATCACAGGCCAGCGCCAGCTCCAGTCCGCCGCCCAGGGCATGACCGGACAGGACCGCCAGGGTAGGAACATCCATTTCCCTGATACGGCGGAACACGCGATTGCCGGCGCGGATGAAGCGGCTGCCCATTTCCGCGGGATCAATGTCCCCCCATTCTTTGATATCCGCGCCGCTGCAAAAAAAACGCGCGCTGGCCGAACCGATTACAATGCAGCGGATCTCCGCCAACCCTTCCACCTGGGCGAGTCCCTCATCCAGCGTGCGCAGCATATCCAGGGTTAACGCATTGTGGGTTGCGGGCTTATTGAGCGTGAATCTGGCGATGCCCTGTTCGACCCTGAGTTCTATCTCGTGGTGTTGCGCCATAACGTTCCTCTTATTGTTATGTAACGAACTAGTTCGTTACTTACGCTAGCACCCCTTATTGTCGCCCTCAATAGCCCGACGCATTTCAGCCTCGCTGGCGCGCGAAAAAAGTGTCAATGTGGGACGGTGATCATATTCCTGAGCGCATGCTGTTGCTCTGCACTCCCCGCAGTTGGGTAAAAGGTCAGCGGGGTGGTGAGGCCGGGTCCCCGGTGGGATGACTTCAGGCGGCGGGCGGGACGGGCCAGGGGAGAATGTTGTCTGGACGGTGCCAAAATGGCGCAATTTAGCGTATAGTTTTCCTTTGAATTGAATAACTCAGCTGAGCGTATGCCACAGAACCCGCCCACAAAAAACATCGTGAAAAAGCGGCCGCGCGATCCGGTGCAGACCAAAGCGCTTATCTTGGCGGCGGCGATGGATGAATTCGCGCGCCTGGGGCTGGGTGGCGCGCGGATTGATGGCATCGCGGCAAAGGCGGGCGTCAACAAACGCTTAATCTATGGGTATTTCAACAGCAAAGATGATCTTTTTCAGGCCGTACTGGAAGATATTTATACCGATGTGCGCACCGCTGAAGCGGCGCTGAGACTGGATGAGTTAGAGCCGGTTGACGCTATTTGCGCCCTGATGCGGTTTACCTGGAACTATTATCTGAAGCGCCCGGAATTCATGTCGCTGGTGAATAGCGAAAATCTGCATAAAGCGGTGCACGTTAAGCGGTCTTCACGTTTTGCGTTGCTGCATGTGGATTTTGTCGACAGAATTAAACGTATCCTCGATCGTGGTGTGGCAGCCGGCGTATTTCGCACGGGGGTCGACCCGGGGCATCTCTATATTACTATGGCGTCGGTCGGGTATTATTATCTCAACAATCGCTACACCCTCGAAGTGATCTATGGCCAGAACTTTGTTTCCGCCGACGCCCTTGAGGCGCGATTCGACTTTAATGTCGACACCATTCTTCGTCTTCTTAAACCCTGACGCCAGTCGCCTTGGAAACCACGGGCGGTAACGCGCCGGTGGGGTGCGATTCGCCTTTAATGTCGACACCCTTCTTCGTCTTCTCAAACCATGACGCCAGTCGCCTTGGAAACCACGGGCGGTAACGCGCCGGTGAGGCGCGATTCGCCTTTAATGCGGACACTCTTCTTCGTCTTCTTAAACCCTGACGTCAGGCGCCTTGGAAACCACGGACGGTAACGCGCCGGCGACGCCACGAATTGTGCTTGCGGAATGATTCCTGTTATGCATATCATTATCTCTTATTGAATAATTATCATTTACTTTTATGCACACGCGTTATGTTAGCGGCCGCGAGGGTCTGTCACCGGATAGCCGGCAGACGATGCCCGCCGCCCTGATGATGTTTGCCGGATTGCCGCCATCGTCATGATATATCACTTACCTATTGCCAGGACGCGCCCGTTGCGCCCGCGAATCAGATAGAGCCTATGCCTAACGCAAACCCACCTTCACACGCTCATTTCAGCCTGCGCGGACTCAGCTTTGCCGTGCCCGGTCGAACGCTGCTGCATCCGCTGGATTTTTCCTTTCCACCCGGACAGGTCTGCGGTCTGATCGGCCATAATGGCTCCGGGAAATCAACGCTGCTAAAGATCCTCGGCCGCCATCAACCGGCCAGCAGCGGCGAAGCGCGGCTTAATGACCAACCGCTGCGGCATGGGACAGTAAGGCTTTCGCCCGCCAGGTGGCCTATCTACCGCAGCAGTTGCCTGCCGCAGAAGGTATGACGGTACGCGAACTGGTCGCGCTGGGGCGTTACCCATGGCATGGGGCGCTCGGACGTTTCAGCGCCGCCGATCGCGAGCATGTGCATCAAGCTATCGAACTGGTTGGGCTTGAGGGCCTTGCCGATCGGTTGGTGGACAGTTTGTCCGGCGGCGAGCGGCAGCGCGCCTGGCTGGCGATGACGATGGCGCAGGACAGCCTCTGCCTGCTGCTCGATGAACCGACCTCGGCGCTGGACATCGCCCATCAGGTCGAGGTGCTAGCGCTGGTTCAGCGGCTAAGCCGTCAGCGTGGTCTGACGGTGATTGCCGTGCTGCACGATATCAATATGGCGGCGCGCTACTGCGACCATCTGGCGGCGTTGCGCGGCGGTCGGCTTATCGCCGAGGGACCGCCTTCGGCGCTGATGTGTGGCGAGGTACTGGAGCGGATCTACGGTATCCTGCCCCATCCCGGCGGCGGCGCTCCGGTGAGCTTTGTCTACTGATGGCGCGCCTGTTAGCTCCCCCCGATCTCCCGCGCCGGCGGTTATTGAGCGCGATGATGCTGGCACCGCTACTGGCGCGCCAGGCGCTGGCCGCGCCACAGCCCGACGCGCCGCGTGTTGTGGCGGTGGAGTGGTTGCCGGCCGAACTGCTCTTCGCCCTCGGCATTACGCCTATCGCGGTGGCGGATATGATTTCCTATCGCCAGTGGGTGCAGCAGCCGGTACTGCCGCCGGAGGTGATCGATGTCGGTGAACGCACGTCACCCAATTTGGAGTTGTTGGCGGAATTGCAGCCGGACTTGATCCTGTATTCCGCCGGTTATGGCCCGCGCGCGGAACAGCTGAAGGCCGTGGCCCCTGCGATGGGTTTCGCTTATACCGATGCCGCCGGGAAACCGCTGGATATGGCGCGAGTGTCTATTATGGCGCTGGCGCAAAGGCTGAATCGCGAGGCGCTGGGCATGGCGCATCTGGCTTGGTTCGATCGACAACTGGCGCAGGCGGCGCCGACGCTCGCCTCTTACCGGCGGCAGCCGCTTTTGGTTTTCTCAGTCATGGATGAGCGTCATGCGCTGGTGGTGGGACGTAACCATCTGTTCCAGCAGGTCTTGGACCAGCTTGGCATCGACAATCTGTGGCAGGGCGAAACCAATTTTTGGGGCACCGCGGTGGTGGGTATCGAAAAATTGATTGCGTTGCCGCCAGGGCGCGCCATTTTACTTGAGCAGGATGACGGCGCTCTGCGCCAGCGGATAAGCAAAACGCCCTTGTGGCAGGCGATCCCCTTTGTGCGGCAACAGAGCTGGCATCCGGCGCCGGCTATTTGGTTTTACGGCGCCACTTTGGCGGCGCTGCGGTTTTGCCGGCTGCTCGAACGACTAGAAGGGGAGTGGTCATGAAAACCGGGATTAACCTCGCTCCCCCCTCCCGCCATAGCAGGGGGAAACGGGGGGCAGCCTGCGTGCTGCTGGGGCTTTTCGCACTGATAGCGCTGGCGGTGTCGCTCAATAATGCCCTCACGCTGCTGCCGCCCGCGCGCTGGTGGGGAGCGCTATGGGCCCCGGATACGGCTGATGTGTCGCAATTGATTTTTCACTACAGCCTGATGCCGCGGCTGGCGGTGGCGCTGCTGGTCGGGGGCGGGCTGGGGTTGGCCGGCGTTTTGTTTCAGCAGGTATTGCGCAACCCGCTGGCAGAGCCGTCGACGCTGGGGGTGGCCAGCGGTGCCCAACTGGGCGTGACGGTGGCCACGCTGTGGCTGCTGCCCGGCGGCGAAACCACGCGGCAATTGGCGGCGCTGCTGGTGGGCGGTCTGGTATTCGGCGTCGCCTGGGGCAGGCGTATGTCGCCGGTGACCTTGATTATGGCCGGTTTGGTGGTCAGCCTTTACAGCAGTGCCGCCAACAGTTTGCTGGCTTTATTCCATTATGAGTATCTGCAAAACCTGTTTTTGTGGAGCAGCGGTTCACTCAATCAGCAGGATTGGCAGGTGGCTGGCGGCTTGTTGCCGCGGGTGATCCTGGCCTGGATTTTGGCGCTGCTGCTGCTGCTGCGGCCGATGACCCTTTTGGGGGTAGACGACGGCGTAGCGCGCAATCTGGGCCTCGGCTTATCGCTGGCGCGGCTGGCGGCGCTGCTGCTGGCTATCGTTTTAAGCGCGGTGCTGGTTAATGCGGTGGGGATCGTCGGCTTCGTCGGCCTGTTTGCGCCGTTGCTGGCGCGGCTGCTGCTGGGCTCGCGCCGGCTGCTGCATCGCCTGATCCTGGCGCCGGTAATCGGCGCATTACTGTTATGGCTGACCGACCAAATAGTGGTGTGGCTGGCCCACGTCTGGGCCGAAGTGCCCACCGGCGCCGCCACCGCGTTGATTGGCGCGCCGTTGCTGCTCTGGTTGCTGCCGCGGCTGCGCCATAGCGTGCAGCCGGCTACCGATGGTCAGATGTTGCAGCGGCAAACGCCGGGCCGTTATCAGTGGGTGTGGTTGGGGGCGGGTGCGGTGCTGGTACTGGCGGGCGTCGGGCTGTCGCTGACGCTGGGTCGCAACGCAGAAGGTTGGCATTGGGCTCACGGCGAAGAGATGCTGCGTTTGCTGCCCTGGCGCTGGCCGCGCACGCTGGCCGCGCTAAGCGCCGGAGTGATGCTGGCCATCGCCGGAACCCTTATCCAGAAGCTGGCCGCCAATCCCATGGGTAGCCCCGAAGTGCTGGGTATTAGCGCCGGCGCGTGCGGCGCGGTCATTTTGGTGATTCTGTTGATCCCGGGCGATGCGCTTGCCTGGCAATTGCCGGCGGGCAGTCTCGGCGCCGCGCTGACGCTGGGGGCGATAATCCTGGTGTCCGGGCGCCGTCACTTTTCCCCCCAGCGCATGTTGCTGGCGGGCATCGCCATCGGCACCGCGTTTACCACGTTGATAACGCTGCTGCTGATAAGCGGCGACCCGCGCCTGGGGGGGCTGCTGTCGTGGATATCCGGCTCGACCTATGGCGTTGGCCCCCGACAGGCGGTCTTCAGTGCGGTGACCGCGTTTTGCCTGCTGCTGCTGGTGCCGCTGTGCCGGCGTTGGCTGACGCTGTTGCCGATGGGCAGCGCCAGCGCTCTGTCGCTGGGCGTGCCGCTGGTGCGGGCGCGGTTGTCCATATTGCTCTTGGCGGCGGTTTTGACCGCCGGCGCCACGCTCACGGTGGGACCGCTGAGCTTTATCGGGCTGATGGCCCCGCATATGGCGCGCATGCTGGGCTTCCACAAACCGCTGGCGCAGGGGCTGATGGCCTCGGCGATAGGGGGCATCTTGATGATGTTCGCCGACTGGTGTGGTCGTATGATCTTGTTCCCGAACCAAATCCCCGCCGGTTTGCTGGCGACCTTTATCGGCGCGCCTTATTTTATCTGGCTGCTGCGCCGTCAGGGCATAGGTATCTACACATTTATCGTGATACCTGTTATTACTTTGCAGAATGATTTCAACCTATCTGTTGGCGGGATTGACTCTCGCCTTACCCGCCGATATCAGACGCTGGTTAAACAGCATATGA
>NZ_FRDB01000095.1 GCF_900143145.1 Candidatus Sodalis sp. SoCistrobi | reverse complement strand
CATAGGTATCTACACATTTATCGTGATACCTGTTATTACTTTGCAGAATGATTTCAACCTATCTGTTGGCGGGATTGACTCTCGCCTTACCCGCCGATATCAGACGCTGGTTAAACAGCATATGACGCCCGCGGCTCTTCTTGCTTCTGCGGTTAAAGACCTCGCAAGTGCTCAAAAATCAACTTTCGCAACTACCCAAGCTGTCTGGCGTTTTCTGAATAATAAGCGAATTAGCTTCAGTCAACTCAATGAGCCAATTATTTCGCTAGCACTTGAGCAAATTTCGCTTAGCCCGCATCCATACGCTCTCGTTGTTCATGATTGGTCACGTTTACAATTTCTTTACCATCATGCCAAATACGGACGCTTAAAAATGACGCACGGTGGCGATGTTGGATATGAACTTCAAAGCAGCTTGCTGGTTGATGCTGGCACGGGTTTGCCAATAGCGCCTCTATCTCAGACACTTACCGATGCAACCGGTTGTCATTCAACGTTGGCGGAAGGACTGTCCGAACGGCAGACACATATGGACGCCTTGACGACCGATATTGCCCGTGTGGAATCGCTTAATATAGGTAAAAAGCTGATTCATATAATTGATAGAGAGGGTGACTCTATTGGACATATGCGGACGTTGAGTACTCAAGGAATATGCTGGCTTATCCGAGGAAAAGAAGGACATGGTGCAGAGTGGCAAGGTAATTCATTGAAAATTGGTGAGATTGCTGCTCTTCTGCCATACAACGGATGCGGACAGGTAGACTGGAAAGGGAAAAAAGCTGATATGGAAATCAGTGAAACCTCGATAGTCATAACCCGAGCTGCGCAGCAGAAGCGTAAAGATAAAGAAACCGGCCGCCGCATAAAAATCCAACCTGGAGAGCCTCTGACGGTCAGATTGGTTGTTGTTCGGCTTACGGATGATCTCGGTAATGTGGTGGGACGCTGGACGCTGCTTACAAACGTTTGCAGCGAGATCACCTGCGAGGAAGTAGCTCGTTGGTATTACTGGCGCTGGAATATTGAATCATTTTTTAAGTTGCTGAAAGGTGCCGGACATGACGTAGAAACATGGCTTCAGCGCAGCGCGCCAGCCGTACTACGCAGGTTGTTAATAGCCAGTATGGCTGCTGTTCTGGTATGGCGGCTGCAACGCGCTGAAGGAGAAGAAAATGCGGCAGCCCGCCAGCTGATATGTCGCTTGTCAGGACGACAGCAAAAGCGAGGCCGCAGAGAGAGCGCTCCTGCTCTGCTCGCTGGCCTATCCATCTTGTTGAATACACTAAAATTATTATCGGAATATAGTCTGGAAGAACTTACTCATTTAGCGAGAGTTGCTCTTAAGCCTCCTCCCTGATGTGTAGATACCTATGCGCTCAGGGGATGTTGGTTATATTCAAAATCGGCAATCGTACTCATAAAGGTCCTGTTAACAGGGTGAGTCTGATAAGCGCCGGCAAAACAGCCGGCGTGGCTAACAAGAGGCAACCGGGGGCACGCTGCGGGAAACGGTGCCCGAACGGGCAGACCGCGGGGGGTACAGTTGGCGGGTGTGACCAACCGTGGTCATCGGTCATCCCTTTATCGCTCATAGCGCACGCATTCCCTCTGCCTTGCCGTCGGTCACGCTTGCGCGGGCGAGCGTTGTGCCTGGCTGACGCGCTCATTGCCGCCATAATCGCGCAACGTAGCTATCCTCTCAAAGCCGGCAGCGGCGAGCAGACCGCGCACGGCCGCCCCCTGGCGCCAGCCGTGCTCTAGCACCAGCCAGCCGCCCGGCGTTAAATGGGCCCCCGCCTCGCGGCAAATCGTCGCCAAATCCTGGAGGCCGTCTTCTCCCGCCACCAGGGCGCTGCGTGGCTCGAAGCGTACATCGCCCTGCATAAGATGGGGATCGTCCGCCTCAATATAAGGGGGATTACTCACAATAAGACGATAGCGTTGCGCCTGCAATGGTTTAAACCAATCACCCTCATGGAACTGCACATTATTCAGCCCCAGGCGGGCGGCGTTATCGCGGGCGAGCGCCACGGCGCCGGGCAGGCGGTCGACGCCGGTTATCCGCCATTCGGGCCGCTCCGAGGCCAGCGCCAGCGCGATGGCGCCGCTGCCGGTGCCCAAATCCAGCACCTCGGCGCGACCGGGCGGCAGCAGGTCCAGCGCGCGCTGAACCAGACATTCGGTGTCGGGGCGCGGAATCAGCGTATCGGCCGACACGCGCAGCGGCAGCGACCAGAATTCACGTTCGCCGGTCAAATAGGCCACGGGCTCGCCCCGTTCCCGCCGCGCTAACAGTGCCGCAAGCGTTGCCTGCTGCGCGTCCGAGAGCGGGGTTTCGCCGAAAGCCAGCAGACGGGTACGCGCCGCGCCGGTCACCTGCGCCAGCAGGATTTCGGCATCACGTCTGGCGCTGGGACTCAGGGAGGCGCGCAGCCGGGGGACGGCCTGGGCCAGCCATTGCTGCCAGGTCATCAGGGCGTCTCGGACAACGCGGCGAGCTGATCGGCTTGATACTCCTGCATAATAGGCTGGATCAGCATATCGAGCTTGCCTTCGATGACTTCATCCAGCCGGTAGAGCGTGAGGCCAATGCGGTGATCGGTCACCCGCCCTTGGGGAAAATTGTAAGTACGGATGCGATCGGAACGATCGCCGCTGCCCAGAAGATTACGCCGCGTGGAGGACTCTTCCTGCTGCCGGCGCTGGACTTCGGCGGCGCGCAAACGCGCGCCCAACACCGCCAGCGCCTTGGCTTTGTTCTTGTGCTGGGAACGTTCATCCTGGCACTCCACCACCAATCCCGTGGGCAGATGGGTAATGCGGATAGCCGAATCGGTGGTATTGACATGCTGGCCGCCCGCGCCGGAGGAGCGGAAAGTGTCAATGCGCAGATCGCCGGCGTTGATTTCCGGCAGCTCCGCCTCGGGGATTTCCGGCATCACCGCCACCGTACAGGCCGAGGTATGAATACGCCCCTGGGATTCGGTTTCCGGCACGCGCTGCACGCGATGGCCGCCGGATTCAAATTTCAATTGACCGTAGGCGCCTTCATGGGACACCTTGGCGATAACCTCTTTAAAGCCGCCGTGCTCGCCGTCGCTGGCGCTGACGATTTCCACCTTCCAGCGCCGGGTTTCGGCATAACGACTGTACATACGAAACAGATCGCCCGCGAACAGCGCCGCCTCATCGCCGCCGGTGCCGGCACGCACCTCCAGGAAACAGCCGCGTTCGTCGTCGGGATCCTTTGGCAGCAGCAGCACCTGCAACTGCTGCTCCAGCTGGTCCCGACTGGCGCGGGACGCCAGCAGCTCCTCTTGCGCCATGTCGCGCATTTCGGGATCTTGCAGCAGGTGCTCCGCGGTGTGGATGTCTTCTTGTACCTGCCGCCAATGCTGAAAACAGCGGGTGACATCAGAAAGCTGCGCGTACTCCTTCGACAGGGCGCGAAAACGGACCTGATCGGCAATCACGCCGGGATCGCCGAGTAGAACTTCCACTTCTTCGCGGCGCTCTTGCAACGCCTCCAATTTGGCGACTATCGAGGACTTCATGCGTGGTGGTTTACCTTATGTGTTGCAGTGCGTGTCCAGTCCTAGACCGTCACGCAAAATTTGTAGTCGCTCGGCGTCGCCTTCGCGGGCGGCCTGCTGCAGCGATTTGGTCGGCGTATGGATAAGACGGTTGGTCAGCTTGTGCGCCATCTCCTTCACCACCTGTTCCGGGTCGACGCCGAGACGCAGCGCCGCCAGCGCGCGGGCTTCAAACTCCTCCCGCAGGCTGTCGGCCTGCGTGCGATAATCGCGAATCGCCTCCACCGCCGACTGGCTGCGCAGCCATCCCATAAAATCCAGACTTTCCTGCGCAACAATGGTTTCCGCCAGTACCGCGGCATGTTTACGCTGCGCCAGATTTTTTTCAATAATGCTCTGGAGATCGTCCACCGTGTACAGATAGGCATCGGCCAATTTCGCCACCTCCGGTTCAATATCGCGCGGTACTGCAATATCCACCAACAACATGGGCTGATAACGGCGCTGTTTCAGCGCTCGTTCCACCATCCCTTTACCGATAATCGGCAACGTGCTGGCGGTGGAGGTAATAATAATGTCGGCCTCACCCAATTGGCTATCAATTTCCGCCAAGCTGATGACGTCGGCGCCCACTTCTTCCGCCAGCCGCTGCGCTCGCTCGCGGGTACGGTTGGCGATGAGCAGACGTTTTACTTTATGCTCGCGCAGGTGGCGCGCCACCAGTTCAATGGTTTCGCCTGCGCCCACCAGCAGCACCGTCACCTGGGCCAGGGATTCAAATATCTGCCGCGCCAGCGTGCAGGCGGCAAACGCCACCGACACCGCATGGGAGCCTATCTCGGTTTCGGTGCGGACCCGCTTGGCAACCGAGAAGGATTTTTGAAATAATCGCTCCAGATCCCCCGAAAGACCGTGCCCTCGGCGGGATTCGGCGAAGGCTTTTTTAACCTGTCCCAGGATTTGCGGCTCGCCGAGCACCAACGAGTCCAGGCCGCTGGCGACGCGCATCAGATGGCTGACGGCTTCATCGCCCAGATACCAATAGAGACTCTGGCGCACCTCGTCGGGCTCCAGCTGGTGATAATCGCACAGCCAGCGTACCAGCGCCTCCTGCAGGTCAGCCTGTTGCTCGACACTCAAATACAGCTCGGTGCGGTTACAGGTCGAAAGCACAACGCCGCCCTGCACCAGCGGTTGCGCAAGCAAGCTGCCCAGCGCCTGGTCGAGGGTCTCGGGTGAGAACGCCACCCGTTCGCGCAAAGCGACCGGCGCTGTTTTGTGATTGATACCGAGTGCGAGCAATGTCATGGATTAAGGCTACAGAGTAGTACAATCGTTAGTATGGTTATCGTCTGCGCGCATTCTACTTGATGCACAGGTGCAAGAAAAGCCGCACCGCACTTTCCTCCCCTTAAGGTGTACAACTTGTAAGGGTATAAAATCAAACTATTAAAGCCATTGACGCTAACGATGCCCTCCGCTAGCGTGAAAGAAAGCCATTCATCCCGCGTTATTGAAGGAAGTCGACGTCATGCCCGAGCGTAAATACGCCATTTTCCGTTTGCTGCCGCTGGCCAGTCTGCTGCTGGCCGCGTGTAGTGTCCATACCCCCTCCGGCCCGGCCAAAAGCCAGACCTCGCCGGAATGGCGCACCCACCAGCAGTCGCTCACCGCCCTCAGCCGTTACCAGACCCGCGGCGCCTTTGCCTATCTTTCCAGCCAGCAGAAAGTTTACGCGCGCTTCAACTGGCAGCAGACCAGCGCCGATCGCTACCGGCTGATTTTGACCAACCCGCTCGGCAGCACCGAGATGGATTTGAATGTTCAGCCGGGCGTGGCCCAGCTTGTCAACAATCAGGGCAAACGTTACGTCAGCGATGATCCCGAGGTGATGATCCAGAAACTGGCCGGCATGTCTATCCCGCTCAACGACCTGCGGCAGTGGATGCTCGGCCTGCCCGGCGATGCCACCGATTTTACCCTGGATTCCCGCGGCTATCTGCATAGCCTGAATTACAGCCACAACGGGCAGCGCTGGACCGTAACCTATCAGGGCTATCACGACGATACCCTTCCGGCGCTGCCGTCGAATCTGGAATTGCGCCAGGGCGACAATCGCATCAAATTGAAAATGGATAGCTGGAGCCTGTAATGACACGCCAGTGGCCGGCCCCGGCCAAGCTTAATCTGTTTTTATATATCACCGGCCGCCGTGCCGACGGCTATCATTGGCTGCAAACGCTATTTCAGTTTCTGGAGTACGGCGACACGCTGACCATCACCCCCACCGCCGCCGGCCGCATTCGCCTGCTAAACCCGATAGCGGGGGTGGCGGAAGAGGACAATCTTATCGTGCGCGCCGCCCGGCTGTTGCAGCGCCATTGCTGGGCAGCGGATGACCCGGCGGCGCCGGGGGCGGATATCCAGTTGGAGAAAGTGCTGCCGATGGGCGGCGGGCTCGGCGGCGGGTCTTCCGACGCCGCCACCGTGCTGATAGCGCTTAATACCCAATGGCACTGCGGGCTGGACGTGGCCACCCTGGCGCAGTTGGGACTGACGCTTGGCGCCGATGTGCCGGTGTTCGTACGCGGCGAGGCGGCCTTTGCCGAAGGAATCGGCGAGCGCCTCACGCCGGCCGCCCCGGCGGAAAAATGGTATTTGGTTGCCGTACCGCCGGTCAGTATTGCCACGCCGCGCATTTTCGGCGATCCTGAGCTGAGAAGAGACGCGCCACCGCGCTCGCTCGCCCAGCTTATGGCCACGCCTTTTCATAATGATTGTGAACCAATCGCAAGAAAACATTTTTCCGCGGTTGAACAGCATCTTTCATGGCTGTTAGAATACGCGCCGTCGCGACTGACTGGCACAGGCGCTTGTGTATTTGCCGAATTCGATACCGAGGCCGCCGCCCGTCAGGTTTTATCGCAGGCCCCGGCATGGATGCGCGGTTTTGTAGCCCGAGGCGTTAACGTTTCCCCGCTGCACCGCGCATTGTCAGGGGCGCACTAAGCCGCCTGACGGTGGCCTGATGCATTACCCGTATGGCATTGCCCCGCATGGCGCCGCCGCCTTCCCCGGCGTCAGGCTGGCGCAATACCTTCTCTGGACGCAAGCCTGAGGTTCTTCTCGTGCCCGATATGAAGCTTTTTGCTGGAAACGCCACCCCGGAACTGGCGCAACGTATTGCCAACCGTTTATACACCAGTCTCGGCAATGCCGCCGTCGGCCGTTTCAGCGACGGCGAAGTCAGTGTGCAAATCAATGAAAACGTTCGCGGTGGCGATATTTTCATCATCCAGTCCACCTGCGCGCCCACCAACGACAACCTGATGGAACTGGTGGTCATGGTTGATGCGCTGCGCCGGGCTTCCGCCGGTCGTATCACCGCCGTTATCCCCTACTTTGGTTATGCGCGTCAAGATCGCCGCGTCCGCTCCGCCCGCGTGCCGATTACCGCCAAAGTGGTGGCCGATTTCCTGTCAAGCGTCGGCGTTGACCGCGTGCTGACAGTTGATCTGCACGCTGAACAGATTCAGGGCTTCTTTGACGTGCCGGTGGACAACGTATTCGGCAGCCCGATCCTGCTGGAAGATATGCTGCAGCAGGATTTGGAAAACCCGATCGTGGTTTCCCCCGATATCGGCGGCGTGGTGCGCGCGCGCGCGATAGCCAAGCTGCTTAACGATACCGACATGGCGATTATCGACAAGCGCCGCCCGCGCGCTAACGTGTCACAGGTGATGCATATTATCGGCGACGTGGCGGGTCGCGACTGTGTGCTGGTGGACGATATGATTGATACTGGCGGTACCTTGTGCAAAGCCGCCGAAGCGCTCAAAGAGCGCGGCGCCAAGCGGGTATTCGCCTACGCCACGCACCCGATCTTCTCAGGCAATGCCTATGAAAACATCAAGAATTCGGTCATTGATGAAGTGATCGTCTGCGATACCATTCCGCTGGATCCGGCCATCAAGGCGCTGCCCAACGTGCGTACGCTGACGCTGTCCGGGATGCTGGCGGAGGCGATTCGCCGCATCAGCAACGAAGAATCCATCTCGGCCATGTTTGAGCATTGATTCGAGCATTGACAAGTCAGGGGCGCACGCACTTTCGCTGCGGCGCCCGTCGACATCGACGCCACGCCGGTTGCCTAAAAAGCACAGTCTGTTTATCCCCCGCTGCGGGATTGGCCTAAGCTAGTCATCCTTGCCCGATAATGCTGATGACCCAGCACCGGCAAGCCGGGGCGAAAAAGCCCGTGGTCGGCGATATCGTCTGGTCCGTTTTTGGCCATAGCCGACTGCGGCCGAACATTATGTGTTAGCCTGCCTGTCCCGGGACGACGGCCGCGAATTAGTGGTAGCGGGCGTTCTGGTCTTTTCGGCAGCGCGCGTCAAAACGGCGATGCCACCAGTAGCGGTCCGAAATTTCCTCGTGACCACCCATGCGCGCGCCCGCGAGCCATAACAGCGCGCCGACAAAAATGCCCATAATGCCGCCGTTGGCCATTAGGGCAGGCATAGTGATCTGGGGCAACTGGTTCAGCACCGATACGGCGATACTGGCAACCATCAGTATCATCCCCGCGCCCATCAGGCCATTGCCGACCAGCATTGCTGATTTACGTCTCATGCTACACCTCCTGATTGTCCTCTCGGACGCCCTGCTCGGCGTCACTCCTTTTACTGCTTAAAGTATAGCCAGAGTAAGCCCATCACCTTGTGGTGACGATCACAGACCTTTCAATAAATCACACAAATCAGCGCAGTCCGCACCGGCGCTGCGCCGCCGTGGATTTGAATTGTTTTGCCCGGGCAGAGTAAACTAACGCGCAAACCGCCCGATGAGAGTAAGACGTGACGATCAAATTAATTGTAGGCCTGGCCAATCCCGGCGCCGAGTACGCCGCCACCCGCCACAATGCCGGCGCCTGGTATGTCGAGTTACTGGCGGAGCGCTACCGGCAGACGCTAAAAGAAGAAAGCAAATTTTATGGCTATACCGGACGACTCAACCTCGGCGGCCAGGATGTCCGCCTGTTGGTGCCCACCACCTTTATGAATCTCAGCGGGAAAGCGGTGGCGGCGATGGCGACCTTTTACCGCATTGCGCCTGAAGAAATTCTGGTGGCCCACGATGAACTGGACCTGTTGCCCGGCAGCGCCCGGCTGAAGCTGGGGGGCGGCCATGGCGGCCATAACGGTCTAAAAGACATCATTAGCCGCTTGGGCAATAATCCCCAGTTTCACCGGCTGCGTATCGGCATCGGCCATCCGGGAGACAAAAATCAGGTGGTGGGCTTTGTGCTCGGCAAACCGCCCACAGCAGAACTTCAGCTGATTGATGGCGCCATTGACGAAGCGGTACGCTGTACGGAAATTCTGGTGACCCAGGATGCCGTAAAAGCCATGAACCGCCTGCATGCCTATCGCCCCGGTTGAATACCGGGCGTCGAGTAATGGCCGGATTCTGTGTATAATGAACGTTTAGAGTGATCTCATGCCGGCAATGGCAATTAACCGGCTGATAATAAAGCTATTTAAGGTGAAATAACCATGGGTTTCAAATGCGGTATCGTCGGGTTGCCCAACGTGGGCAAATCCACCCTGTTTAATGCGCTGACCAAAGCGGGCATCGAAGCAGCCAACTTCCCGTTTTGTACCATCGAGCCGAATACCGGCGTGGTGCCGATGCCCGACGCGCGCATGGATCAGCTGGCGGAGATCGTCAAGCCGCAGCGTACCGTGCCGACGACCATGGAGTTTGTCGATATCGCCGGGCTGGTGAAAGGCGCGTCAAAAGGGGAAGGTCTGGGCAACCAGTTCCTGACCAACATCCGTGAAACCGAAGCCATCGGCCATGTCGTGCGCTGCTTTGAAAACGACAATATTATTCATGTGGCGGGGAAAGTCTGTCCGGCGGAAGACATCGATGTCATTAATACCGAGCTGGCCTTGTCCGACCTGGAGGCGTGCGAGCGCGCCATCCACCGGGTGCAAAAACGGGCCAAGGGCGGCGACAAGGACGCCAAGCTGGAGCTGTCGGCGCTGGAAAAGTGCCTGCCCCACCTGAGCGATGCCGGCATGCTGCGCACGCTTGATTTGTCTGTCGAAGAGAAAAGCGCCATTCGCTATCTGAGCTTTTTGACGCTGAAACCCACGATGTACATCGCCAACGTCAACGAAGACGGTTTCGACAATAATCCTTATCTGGATGAGGTGCGCGCCATTGCCGCGGCTGAAGGGTCGGTGGTGGTCGCGGTCTGTGCCGCGGTAGAATCCGATATCGCCGAGCTCGACGAAGAGGAGCGCGAGGAATTTATGGCGGAGCTGGGGCTTGAAGAGCCGGGCCTGAACCGCGTCATTCGCGCCGGCTATGAGCTTCTCAATCTGCAAACCTATTTCACCGCCGGGGTGAAAGAAGTCCGCGCCTGGACCATCCCGGTCGGCGCCACCGCGCCGCAGGCGGCCGGGAAAATCCACACCGACTTTGAGAAAGGCTTTATCCGCGCCCAAACCATTTCCTTTGCCGATTTCATCACCTATAAAGGGGAGCAAGGCGCCAAAGAGGCCGGCAAAATGCGTTCCGAAGGGAAAGAGTACGTGGTGAAAGACGGCGACGTGATGAATTTCCTGTTCAACGTCTAAAATGACTTCTGTTGTCTCATGCGATCTCAATGCATCTTTTGAAGACTTATAAACCCTATTAAATCCACGCAGTTGCGTGGATTTTTCTTTTTATGGCTTATCATTTGATCTCATGACAGAACAGTCAAAAATGAGTATAAATATGAGTACCGCCAGTTTCTATATTCATTTTAGGTTAGTAAAATAGCGGTAAAAGAAATAGACAAGGACTCGATATGCTCGCTGAAACGCAATGCCGATGAGCTGGGGTCTGTAAATTTTTTTGTGTAAATGGCTCCATCGCTTAACTGGAGATTCGTTCTCCATACATCAACATGAATTGGCTCATAGCAGGTTTCCAGTCTCTGAGTGGCATGGTCCATTTGGCGGAAAT
>NZ_FRDB01000327.1 GCF_900143145.1 Candidatus Sodalis sp. SoCistrobi | reverse complement strand
CTGCCCCATTGTAGGTCGTCAGACCGCACGCATCGGAAATCTGCGCCAGCGACATATACACCTTGCCGGTCACGATATTCACATGCGCCGCCAGACACTCCATGATGGCGTCAACAGCACGGGCACGGTGCAGATTCATCGCCCGTTCATTGCCCAGCAGTTCATGGGTTATCGCATGATAACGGGGCGCAGTACGCCAGAGCGGATGCTGTGAAGGGGCGTTGTCCCGTGCCGCCTTGCGCATCGCGTCAATAATACGCGGTGGCTTCACGTCCTCTTTGGGCGGCCGATAGCACGGATGGGGGTTTTTTACATAGCAGCGTGATGAAAACGCCTGCGGTGTCGCCTGAGAAAAAACGGAGAGGTTTTGCTTATCCACCACTCCCTGCACTTATGGCAGAGCGGAGGGTGAAAGTGTCGTCTAACACTTGATCGCTAACGTTCATTGGGCTAGTATCCTTCTTGAATACATCGCTGAATGATTCGCAAAGCCCTGATAGCCTATCTGCCAAGATTATCCTGTCGGGGTTTTTTGCGTCCAGAAGACAGGAAATGTTCTGTTTCTCTGTCTCCAGGCACCTGCTCACTCGAGGGGAGCGTCCTGTACAGCGGAATTTACCCGCATAATCGTCACAAAATAGCCGAAAGCCCGTCACGTTACAAGTGCCGGGCTGTCTGTTTTGGCAGAATCTATTTTGGAAAGCGGGTCAGCGAGCCGTTCTGTCGCTGTGGGGGTGCAGGCTAAACCGAGGGGATCACGCTGCGGCGGCGTGGGGTCCAGCCAGATTTTTTTGTATCAGATGGATAATCAGTGAAGTCCGACGCTCTGTCCGCTCCGGCGTATCCGGTGGCAGGTTATAGCGCAGCGTGTAGAGCTTGCCTTTATTGTTGAAAAAATCAATAACCAGCATGGGCGCGATATTGCCCGGTAATCTCCGATAGTTCAAAGAGATACGCGACATCCCCAGCTTCATACGGACCGCCATCACGCTTTCCGCCGCCAGGTCAGGATATAATGCTGAGGTGGTTGGTGCCGTCAGTAATTTCATATCATCCTCCACACGCTACGGGTTATAACGCTTTAAAGCGCCACAGTTTATCAATACTTTTTTTTATACCAATTCTGGGTGTCTTAATATATTCAGGACGCTTATCAGCGTCGTAAACACAAAAATCATCGTTTTTTGTTAAATCAACGTGATTATGGGCTTTTGTGATATGCAGCGTCTTGCATAATTTCCCCGGCCCACTGAGTGAAAGCGGCTCCGGCCTGAAGACATCGAGGGCCCGGATCAACACGGCGGCGGGAAATCCTTCTCGCTCAGTGACAATATTCAGACAATGATACATGCCATAAATGAGATAAACATAGGAAAAACCCGCCGGACCAAACATCACAGAGGTTCGTGGCGTGTAACCTCTGGCCGCATGACAAGCCGGATCGTCCTGTCCTATGTAGGCTTCCACCTCTGTAATAACGCCATAATAATCAAAAAACTTTAATGTCTTACCCAAGAAGTCCTCTGCAACACAGAGCGTATCTCGATCATAAAAACATCTAGATAAAATTTTCACAACACAATAAAATTACCAAGCAAATAACTAATATTGAAAAACGTTTAACTTAATCAGTTTTTCTCACTTTTCCAGTGCATTCCTGAGATGAAGATAAAGCTCTTCAGCCAGTTCATGCAACTCTTCGCATTCATCAGCGCAGCTATCCAGATCAAGTTGGTCGAGCTTGTCCAGCAGTAGGGGTCAGTTTGGATATCGAAAATTATTGTACGTTAAGGCTGTTTTTTAATCAGACTCAGCTTCTTTATAGAAGGCCTGAATGCGACAAACCTGGGAAGTACTGTAGCCTGTCGCGTCTGCCGTTTCGCGGATGCTGAGTTTTTTTACCTGCCGGTAGTACATCTCTTTTTGATGCCGCTCCTGATCTGCCTGCTTTCCCCGGTATTGAATAACCCCGAGTTTATTAGAGAGTAATTTTGGCAATACTACGCCGCTTCCTCTGATGCTAATTGCAAAGCGTAATAGTTCATTTCGGCTTCAGTAGGAGGGATGTAACCCAGCCGCCCGAGCAGCCTTCTGTTGTTGTACCAGTCCACCCAGTCCAGCGTGGCCAACTCCACTTCCGTCCGGTTTTTCCAGCTCCCGCGGTGGATAACCTCCGTTTTGTACAACCCGTTGATACTCTCTGCCATCGCATTATCGTAGGAGTCGCCG
>NZ_FRDB01000099.1 GCF_900143145.1 Candidatus Sodalis sp. SoCistrobi | reverse complement strand
CTCGACCCCATGCTGTTCTATCAGCGGCACCGTTAACGACGCTATTTCTTGCAGTGGCGGTCGAGCTCCGCCTGGGCAAAATATGCTGACGCCTGTCGTAGAATATCGTTGCTGCGGCGAAGCTCACGGTTCTCGCGCTCCAGCTCCTTAAGCCGCTGACGTTCATCCGCGTTGAGACTGTTTTTCACCGCCAGCCGCTGTTCATGTTGCTTGATCCACAGACGCAGCGTCTCGGGTATGCAGCCAATTTTTGGTGCAATGGACTGGATCGCTTTCCACTGCGAAGCATGCTCATGCTGAGTTTCCAGCACTAGATTAACTGCCCGTTCACGGACTTCCGGAGAGTAACGTTTGGTCGTTGTCATAGAGACCTCCACTTTTAAAGTATAGACTCTAATTTATCCGGGGTTATTCAGTCAGCGCACCGTTAATGCAACCCAACAGCAGTGCGGCGACGATGGCCATGGGCAGCACCAGCAGGAAAGGAACGCCAAACGAGAGGCCCAGCGCGGCGAAAGTCCCCACTAGGGCGATGGTGGCGCCAACCGACAAATCGATATCGCCCAGCAATAGCACATAGGTCATGCCGTAAGCGGTAATGGCAATAATGGAGACCTGCAGCACAATATTGGTCAAATTATTGGCGGTAAAAAAACTGCCGTTTAACAAGCTGAACAACAACACCAGGGCCACCAGGCCGCCGACGATGCCACCATACTGCTTCGCGGCGCGGATAAAACCGGCGCCGGCGCCATCGCGCTGATGCCCGGGGGAAAGGAGAGCTTTATCACTCATTTATGCGACTCCTGTAGCGGCGGAGATGACCTGGGCCGGGGTTAACTGTGCGCTGGGATAATTGTTGACGATGCGTTTGGCGCGCATCACCACCAGGCGATCGCTTAACGCCATCACCTCCGGCAGTTCGGAGGAAATAAACACAATCGCCGTCCCCTGGGCCGCCAATTGGCGTACCGTCTGATAGATTTCATATTTCGCGCCCACGTCGACGCCCCGCGTCGGTTCATCAAGAATCAACACCCGTGGGGTCTTTTGCAGCCATTTGGCCAGCACGATTTTTTGCTGATTGCCCCCGCTCAGCGTACCGGCACGCTGATAAGGGGAACTGACGCGAATGTTCATTCGCGTTATCGCCTCCCGGGTGGTCTGCCGCTCCCGGCGCCGGTTAATCAGCGGGCCGGCGTGCTGGAAAGCAATATGTTGCAGGTTGAGATTGACATCATGACTCAGCACCAGCCCCTCTTCTTTTCGATTCTCGGTGACAAACGCGATCCCCTGCGCGATGGCCTGTGCGGGGGAGCGAATAGTCGCCGGTTTACCCGCCATGAGAATATCGCCGTCGCATCGCGTCAGACCGAAAATGCCCTTCATCACATCGCTGCGCCCGCTGCCGACCAAGCCAAAAAATCCCAGCACCTCCCCCGGCCGGACGCTGAAGCTGATATCGGCAAATTGCCCCGGTCGATTAAGATGGCGAACTTCCAGCAACGGCACGGCGCCGGAGTCAGGACTCGCCCCTAACCGTGGCGGGAAGACGTGTTTCATTTCCCGGCCGACCATTTGCGCGATGAGTTGCGCGATGGTGGTGTTGGCGCGGTGGTGGGTGGCAATAAACGTACCGTCGCGTAATACCGTGATATCGTCGGAGACGCGCATGATTTCATCCACGCGATGGGAGATATACACCACCGCGCAGCCGCGCGCCTTCAAGCGGTCGATAATGCCGAATAAAATTCCGGCCTCGCCGTCGCTTAACGATGACGTCGGTTCATCCATAATCACCACCGCAGCCGGAAAGCTGAGCGCCTTGGCGATTTCCACTAATTGCCGGTGCGCCAGCGATAGCGCCCCCACCCGCTGATGCGGGTCAGCCTCAATACCTAACTCCGCCAGCAGCCGCCGACAGTCCGCGACCATTTGGCTATCACGGATAAAACCGTAACGGGCCGGTTCATGGTTGGCGTAGATATTCTCCGCTACCGTCATATTGTTGCTAAGGCTCAATTCCTGAAACACGGTGGCGATGCCCAGCGCGCGGGCATGAGCGGGATTGCGGATCGTCACGGCACGGCCGTCAACAACGATAGCCCCCCGGTCTGGGGCATACAGACCGGCAAGAATTTTCATCAGTGTCGATTTGCCGGCGCCGTTTTCCCCCAGCAACGTATGCACCCTGCCGCGGCGTAACGTCAGACTGACGCTTTGCAGCGCCACTACGGCACCGAATGTTTTCGCGATATCGCGCACTTCCAGCTGAATATCCGACATCATGCTCTCCGGTTGCTGAGGCCTGCGGCCGAGCGCCAGCCGGCCTGGTCTGCCCGGTCGGCGCCGGGCAGTGCGTTTCCGTTAAGGTTTTTGATAGACGCCAGGGGCCACGGCAATGGTTTTCGGCACCGTTTTGCCGTTGAGATAATCGACGGTCGCCGCTACGGCTTTACTGCCCATCTGGTCCGGGTATTGCTGGATCACGGCGACAAAGGTCGGGTCGTTATCCACCGCTTTGCGCGCCTCCGGCATGCCGTCGAAGCCGATGATTTTGATGTGATCGTTGCGCGCCGATCTCGCCGCGATCACCGCAGCCAGCGCCGCGTCATCGCCGAAACCGAACAGACCGTCCAGCTTAGGATGCCCTTGCAGGATATTTTGCGCGGTGGTCAGCGCTTCGGCGCGGGTGATACCCGGCTGAATCGCGACAATCTTCACTGCGGGGGTCTCGGCCAAGCCCTTTTTAAAGCCATCTACCCGCGCAACCACCGACTGCAGCGCCGGATAATCAATGATGGCCACATCGCCTTTGCCATTAAGCAGTTTCCCCATCAATCGGCCGGCCTCTACGCCACCCGCATAATTGTCGGTCGCTACATGGCTTATCACGGGGACCCCTTCCGCGGCCACATCGACGCTGACCACCGGAATGCCGGCTTTTTCCGCTTTAATAATGGCCGCCTGGACGCCGCGTGAATCGACCGGTGAAATAATGATGGCGTCGACCTTTTTGGTAATAAAGTCTTCAACGTCCGATAATTGTTTATTCAGATCTTGATTGGCTATCGAAATATTAAGCGTCACATCTTCGCGTTGCGCTTCGGCTTTCATGGCATTCGCCAGTTCAATATAAAACGGATGCTGCTGAGTCAGCAGCGAGGCGCCTATTTGGTAGTGTTTCGCCTGCGCGGCCTGCGTGAACAGCGATAAAGACGCCGCCAATAGGGCGCCGATAAGAGTGGCATGCTTCATGTTTTATAGACCTCAATGTCGTTAGCGCCGCAACATACGCGACGATTCAGCCACAGCTTGACGCCGTGACTACAGAAGTTAGGCCGGACGGAAAGGCCGACGGCCCTGAGAGAAAACCTTACTCAGCGCACCACCTTACCCGGGGCACCGCCACGCTGGCCGGCTGCCAAAAGCGCATGACGCATCGCGCAAGAATGAGAGGCCTCGGCCGCAGCAGTGCTCGGTTGCCCATCATCGACAACGGAAAACCGCTAACCAAGAGCCGATAGCCATCAATCACTCTATTATTGTTTTTATAATTATTATTTCTTTATCTCTGTATTTCTTAATTTCTGTATTTTTAGCGCCGCCCATTATTGATCTAATTAACTTCACGCAGAGTGAGGGTTTAAAAAGACATTCGCAACCCTGTCCGTTGTGCCAGCCCAGGCAGGGCCCAATTACTCTCACCATTGTTAGCAACGATAAATACCTTCGCGCTCCCCTCGCCCCGTTTTATTATCGGCCATTGCGCTGAGATATTGAGTTATCAGCCTGTGGCCGTCAGCAATAAGGTGCAACTCACCTGATTGCCCTGTTGCCTGCTCTGCCGCACAGGGTCATCACTTTGTCGACATTGTTAAGATTTACCCGTTGCCTGCGCTGCCGCACAGGGTCATCACTTTGTCGACATTGTTAAGATTTACCCATTGCTTGCGCTGCCGCACAGGGTCATCACTTTGGCGACATTGTTGAGATTTACCCTTTGCCTTCGCTGCCGCACAGGGTCATCACTTTGTCGACAACGGCTTTCATCGCCCGTTTTGCCGGTGGCATATAATGGCGCGGGTCGGTGGCGTCGGGATGTTCAAGCAAGTAGAATTTTAACGCGCCGGAATAAGGCGATTTTCAGCTCGGTCGCCACATTGACCTTGCAGATGCCCAGATCGATGGCACGGCGAATATCTTCGTCGGCCAGGCCCGACGCACCGTGAAGCACCAACGGCACGCTGACCCGTTGGCGAATCTGCTCCAGCCTGGCGAAATCCAGCTGCGGCGCGGCTTTGTACAACCCATGGGCAGTGCCGATCGCCACGGCGAGGGAGTCAATACCGGTACGGCTAACGAATGTCGCCGCCGCCTCCGGGGAGGTCAACAGTTTGTCGCGGTCCGCAACCACTTTATCGTCTTCCTCGCCGCCAAGCCGCCCCAACTCTGCCTCGACGCTGGCATCAAAGCGGTGACTGAATGCCACCACTGATTGAACCAGCGCAATATTGCGCTCAAAGGAAAGCGCGGAGCCGTCAATCATCACCGAGCGGATACCGGCATGAACCTTCGCGCTGATATCCGCCAGCGTTTCATGATGGTCAAGGTGCATCACCAGCGGCTGGCGGTATTCAGCGGCAAGCGCGCGCGCTATCATCACCAAATTGTTGGTGCCGCCGTAAGTGAACGTCCCGGGCGTGCCGGCGAGAATGACCGGCGAACGCCGCGCCGCCGCGGTTTCCACAATCACCTGCAGGGTTTCAAGATTGTGGATATTGAATGCCGGCACGGCGTACCCTTCACGTTGTGCTTTCAGCAGCAGGTATTTGCTGGAGATAACTGACATGTCGCTTTCTCCTTAACGATTAACGGTGCCACCAGAGACACCCATCCGCGCTTTTGCCGCACGCGGCCCCTGAGTGTGGCTTATAAGCCGCAAGAAAATCATAATAACCTTCAAATTGAAACTTAATATAAGGGTTATGTCGCGACAATGGCGTGACAGCGATCAAATTTAAGCACAATGCTTACAAAACGTAAATAATGATTATTGTAAAACGAAAGTGTTACTCTTTTCTGCGGCTTTACCTCGCTTCTCCACCCCCGGCACCCGCGCGTAAAGGGGCAAAAAGACTGTTGTCCAGCCGGCGGCGATGGTACAATTGTCAAGATTTAAGATAATGATTATTAAGGGTTATTATTAATTTCATTTTCTAATAATCAATCCCTGTCCGGCGTGCCGCGCCGTGCGGGAAGCCATCGCCAACGGCAGCGCAACACGGTTGGGTGGTGCCCTGCGCCCCTCCGGGCGTTGGCTCGGGTCGCCTGAAACTTTCAATTGGAAAGTTTGCGGACTATAGTGAGGCTATTTACCGCTTATCCAGGATGGCACCGTGCCGAGAAAATCATCCAACTTATTGAAGCGGCGACTGAAAATCGCTGAGATTGTACGAAAACAGGGAGAGATACGGGTGGAAAGCCTGTGTGAACAGCTGGGCGTTTCCGGCGTCACTATTCGCGGTGATTTGGCGTACCTTGAACAGCAGGGTTATTTGAAACGCTCGTTTGGCGGGGCCATTTCCACCGCCGCCGCCATCGCGCCACAGCGTGTTTCGCCACCGGCCGGCGAGGTACCCAATCGCGCCGCGGAGCTGGAAATGGCGCTGCATTGCGCGCGCCTGGTGGCCGATCGGGACACCCTGTTCTTGGGGCACGGTGCCATTACCCGCAAGGTTATCCCCTTGCTGAGCAGCCGGAAAAAGCTGCGGCTTATCGTTAACGATCTTCACCATGCCCTGCTGGCGAATGAGTTTATCGATGGCGAGGTGATCCTGGCAGGCAGCGAGTTAATTCGCAACCGCCATGTTCTGGTCGGCAAAACGCTGGACAGCGTCGTGCAAAATTACACGCTTTCTCACTGTATTTTGCAGGCCACATCGTTGGATGCCACCGGCGCCCTCAGCGGCGAGCTGCCGCAGTTGGCACCGCATTACCAGCGGGTGCTCGATAATGCACAGATGAAAACCCTGCTGGTCACGGGTTATCCGCCGCCCGAGGGTGCTCACGCGCCGGCCGGGCAATTGACCCAGTTGGACAATTTGGTGACCTGCGGTGCGGTGAACGGATTTTATCAACAGCAGTTGTTCGAGTCGGATTTCATCATCCGCTACAGCAATAACGAGTGTTTTACCTGGACTAATCGGGATTCTACTGGGGATTAAAGGGGACGCTATGTCTGTGAGCATCTGCACCATGGGGGAGTTACTGGTGGAATTTCTCTGTAAAAATTATAACCAGGGCTTTACCCGGCCCGGGGAATTCCTCGGCCCCTATCCCAGCGGCGCGCCCGCCATCTTCGCCGCGCAGGTCGCCCGGCTGGGCTTCAGTTCGCTGTTGTTCGGCTGCGTCGGCAACGACGATTTCGGTGAGCTTAATATAGAGCGGCTGCGCCAGGAGGGTGTGGCGACCGAGGGCATCACCCGGGTGGATAAAGCGCCTACCGGTACCGCGTTTGTCAGCTATCGCACCCCCCTCGAACGGGATTTTATCTTCAATATTCCCAGCAGCGCCTGCGGTTTTCTCTCCCCAGACCATATTCAACCCGCCTTGCTTGAGCGCTGCCAGCACTTTCATATTATGGGGTCGTCGCTGTTTTCGTTTCGTATCATTGACGCCATGCGTAAAGTGATACAGATAGTCAAGGCCAATCAGGGAACCGTTTCCTTCGATCCCAACATCCGCAAGGAGATGATGAATATCCCCGAGATGCGTCAGGCGTTCGATTACATTCTGGAATACACAGATATCTTTCTGCCAAGCGAAGGGGAAATGACGTATTTCGCCCACGGCCGCAATCAGTCGGAGGCGGCTATCGTGGCCGACCTATTAGCGGGGAGGCGTGCAGCATGTTACCATCAAGCGCGGTGGTAACGGCGCCAGCCATTACCAGTGGCTGGAAGGTGCGCTGCATGAGCAACATGTCGCGGGCTACCAGACACCGCTGGTGGATCCCACCGGCGCCGGCGACTGTTTCGGCGCAACGTTTGTCAGCCTGCTGCTGGCCGGTTATCCGGTGGGCGAAGCGCTGACCTATGCCAACGCCAGCGGCGCACTGGCGGTTTCGCGCAAGGGGCCGATGGAGGGCATTTCTACGCTGCAAGAAATTAAACGACTGGTGCTGGCCTAAGCACGGCGCCCCCTTTTCGACCCTTATCCGCGCTGCGGGTCGCCTGGCAGCGGATCCGCCCACCTTTCACTGAATACACAGCACCTTTCACAGGACACAAAGCACTCAGCTCAAAACACAAAGCACTAAGCACTAAGCACTAAGCATCAAGCATAGCCTACAGGGCTAAGGGCGCAGAGCCCCATTCACCAAGCACGAAACGGTGCGCACAGCGCACTCAGCGCTCATCACCTCCTCAACCCTACGCGGGCGAAAGCACGGGGCGATAACTTCGCAAAAAAACGCGGCACAGATCACAGATCAAGAGTAAACTGTTACCACGCAGCCCGGGCATCGCAGGCCCCGCTGCCACGACGACGCCCGCGCCGCCCGGTGCTTTTCGCTAAATTCTATTTTGTTGGCTGCCATCGCAATGCAAACGACCCGTTCCTCCCGCCATTTCCGGGCCCGCCCGCCGTTTACGCCTCGCACCAGTCGCTCAAGAGCCTGGCTACGGGTGCTATGTCTGGCGCTGGCGGCCTTTATCTTCAATACCACCGAATTTGTCCCGGTCGGGCTTCTCAGCGATATCGCCGCCAGTTTTGCCATGACGCCGGCCCAGGTGGGATTAATCATTACCGTTTACGCTTGGGGGGTCGCGCTGATGTCGCTCCCGCTGATGCTACTTTCCAGTCAGATGGAGCGGCGCGCCCTGCTGATGGGTACTTTCGTGCTCTTTATCGCCAGCCATATTCTCACCGCCTTCGCCTGGAATTTCTGGGTGTTGATGGGGTCACGCATCGGTGTGTCGTTGGCCCATGCGGTGTTTTGGTCGATTACCGCCTCGCTGGCTATCCGGGTGGGGCCGAAGGGGAAATCAGCGCAATCGCTCAGCCTTCTGACCACCGGCACCGCGCTGGCGATGGTGCTGGGGCTGCCGCTGGGCAGACTCATTGGCCAATATCTCGGCTGGCGGATTACCTTCGGCATTATCGGCATCACGGCGCTTGCGATCATGCTGCTGCTGTGGCGTCTGCTGCCGCGTTTGCCGAGCAATCACTCAGGCTCCCTGAGCAGCGTGCCGGCATTGTTTCGCCGCCCGGCGCTGGTCAGCATATACGCTATTACCGTGGTGGTGGTCACCGCCCATTATACCGCTTATAGCTATATTGAACCCTTCATGCAACGCGTGGCCGCGGCCGGCGACAACTTCACCACCATGTTGCTACTGCTGTTCGGCGCCGCCGGTATTCTCGGCAGTCTGGTGTTTTCCTTCCTGGGCAATCGTCACCCTACCGCGCTGCTGGTGGGCGTCATATTCTGTCTGATGGTTTGCCTGCTGTTGCTGCTGCCGCTGGCATCGCATAATCTCGCTATCGCGTTGTTGTGCGTTATCTGGGGCATGGCCATGACCGCCCTCGCCCTGAGTCTGCAGGTGAAAGTACTCGGCATGGCGCAGGACGCTACCGATGTCGCTATGGCTCTGTTCTCCGGCATTTTCAATCTGGGTATCGGCGCCGGCGCGTTGCTGGGCAATCAGGTCAGCCTGTTCTTCTCCATGGATGATATCGGCCTGGTGGGCGCCCTGATTGCCCTGCTCGGTCTGGCGCTGTGTATCTGGGCGTTCCGCCGCTACCGCGAGGTGTTCCGTCTCACCAACCTCGGGTAAGGCCGTTGACCACCGCTGCTGCCGGCCTGAGCCGTTACGCTCACATTGACAACCGGTATTGCCCAATGCCGGCAGCAGCGGCATGCCTACATCCCGTGGTGGCCCCTGCCAGAAATCAACGCAACGTCGACGCCTGCGTCATGCCGCAGGTGAGGCGGAATGCGTCTTCCACCGCCGGCCGGGACGTCGGCCCACGCGTTGATTATTGCCGGCAACGTCATACTTTTGTCATAACTCGCTCATGCCGCGGTCAGTTTCACCCCCTTACACTCCTCTATGAAACGAACACCGATACTTACTACATGAGGAACACGTTATGAAACTGACCCTCGGTCAATCCATCAAGATTATCGCTCTGTCCTCCGTCTGTCTGATGGCGGGCATCAGCACCGCCGCACAGGCCGTAAACGTGAAAAACATCGTCCTGGTGCACGGCGCCTTCGTCGGCGGCGCGGGCTGGCGTCCGGTGTATGACATTCTGACGCAGGATGGCTATAAAGTGACGCTGGTTCAGGAGCCGCTAACCTCGTTCAAAGAAGATGTCGCCGCCACCCAACGCGTGCTGGCTCAGCAGGACGGCCCGGTGATCCTGGTCGGCCACAGCTACGGCGGCACCATCATCAGCGAAGCGGGTAATGATGCCCATGTCGCCGGTCTGGTCTATATCGCCGCCCACGCGCTGGACGTCGGCGAATCAAGCGGCGGCAACGGCAAAAAATACCCCAACAGCGCACACCCATATGTGAAAACCCCCGATGGCTTTATGATGCTGGCGCCGGCGAATTACCCCGGCGATTTCGCCGCCGATTTGCCCGCCAAGCAAGCGATGTTTGAAGCGCAGGCGCAGATGCCCACCGCCGCCGCCATTTTCTCCACCACCATCGACAATCCGGCCTGGAAAACCAAACCCAGCTGGTACATGGTGGCGAAAGCGGACAAAATCATTAACCCTGATTTAGAACGGATGTACGCTCAGCGCGCCAAGAGCCATACGGTAGAGGTTGCCGGCGCCAGTCATTCGGTGTATGAATCCCATCCTAAAGAGGTTGCGGCATTGATTGAGCAGGCCGCCGCGCATGCGGTGAAATAAGCCGGCCCGCTGCGCACCCTATCCTGATGCGACGGAGTGAATGATGAATAACCCCGAGTTTATTAGAGAGTAATTTTGGCAATACTACGCCGCTTCCTCTGATGCTAATTGCAAAGCGTAATAGTTCATTTCGGCTTCAGTAGGAGGGATGTAACCCAGCCGCCCGAGCAGCCTTCTGTTGTTGTACCAGTCCACCCAGTCCACCCAGTCCAGCGTGGCCAACTCCACTTCCGTCCGGTTTTTCCAGCTCCCGCGGTGGATAACCTCCGTTTTGTACAACCCGTTGATACTCTCTGCCATCGCATTATCGTAGGAGTCGCCG
>NZ_FRDB01000061.1 GCF_900143145.1 Candidatus Sodalis sp. SoCistrobi | reverse complement strand
CGTCATATGCTGTTTAACCAGCGTCTGATATCGGCGGGTAAGGCGAGAGTCAATCCCGCCAACAGATAGGTTGAAATCATTCTGCAAAGTAATAACAGGTATCACGATAAATGTGTAGATACCTATGACTTTGATGTGGACCTGCAATTGCATGTACCTCATTAATATGCCGCTGTATATCCTGCATGAATTGCATTTGCCGGAGAAAACCGCCGGGGTGATGATGGGTACCGCCGCCGGGCTGGAAATACCCACCATGCTGCTGGCCGGCTGGTTAAGCAAGCGCTGGGGGAAACGGCGGTTGATGCGACTGGCGGTGGCGGCCGGGGCGCTGTTTTACCTCGGCATGCTGGTGATACACGATCCTACGGCGCTGTTGATGCTGCAATGGCTGAACGCCGTTTTCATCGGGATTTTGGCCGGCATCGGCATGATCTATTTTCAAGATTTGATGCCCGGTCAGGCCGGGGCCGCCACGACCTTGTTCACCAATAGTGGCCGGGTGGGCTGGATTATCGCCGGCTCGCTGGCCGGGCTGGTGTCGACAATCGGGCAATTTCACGGCGTATTTTCCCTGTCGCTGCTCATGATTGCCGGCGCCGGATATTGCATGTGGCGCATTCGTGATGTAGATTCGCCGCAGCCCCGCGACACACTGCTTGCCCCTCTTCCCAACGCCGACGGCAACGGTAAGGTGTCGTCCTGATCCCGATATACACTACAGGTCCTTGTTAATGGCTAGAGCTAATGAAATAAAGCGCGGTATGGCGATAAATTACAACGGTAAATTATTGCTAGTTAAAGACATCGACATCCAAAGCCCGAGCGCGCGCGGCGCCAGCACGCTATATAAAATGCGTTTTGCCGACGTACGTACCGGTTTGAAAGTGGAAGAGCGCTTCAAAGGCGACGATATCCTGGACACTATTACCCTGACGCGGCATTCGGTGACGTTTTCCTATGTGGACGGCGATGAATATATCTTTATGGATGATGAGGATTACACCCCCTACATCTTCAAAAAAGATCAGATTGAAGACGAGCTGCTGTTTATTCCTGAAGGCGGTATTCCCGGTATGCAAGTGCTGACGATGGACAGCGTGGTGCTGGCGCTGGAACTGCCGCAGACGGTGGATCTGGATATCGTCGACACCACGCCGGGTATCAAAGGGGCTTCCGCCAGCGCGCGCACCAAACCTGCGACCCTGACCACGGGTCTGGTGATTCAAGTACCGGAATACCTCAGCAGCGGTGAGCGTATCCGCATCCATGTGGCGGAACGCCGTTATATGGGACGCGCCGACTAACCCAGCTCCGCTCAACCTCACCGCGCTTTCTGACCGCGCGACATCAATTAAGCGGCCCTTATCGGCTTTGCGCGCTATCCACGGCGCAGGCCGAACAGGCCGTATCGGTTAATCGCCTGACGCCGTTAGGTGGTGCATGTCGAGACAGCATATCGATGGCCGGTTTGCTGCCTGACGCCGCTAGGTGGTGCATGTCGAGACAGCATATCGACGGCCGGTTAACCGCCTGACGCCGCTAGGTGGTGCATGTTGAGACAGCATATCGACGGCCTGTTTGCTGCCTTCCCCTTCCGACATGCTACGCCGGCAAAAAAAGCGGTTTTCTGCTGCTTGGCTTGCAGCATTAACTTTTCATGTTTACTCTGTTAACAAAAAAATCACTTTTCCTTGGTCGCGCCGTCACCGGGCGCAGACTTCCCTTGATAGAGGACAACCCATGCCAACCCTCGCCTCACGGCCGCTACCGCATCACGTGCAGCAGCCGGGCTACGATCGTCGCCGCCTTGTCAGCCGTATTGTGCATATTGGTTTTGGTGCGTTCCACCGCGCCCACCAGGGCGTCATGACTGACCGGGTGCTCAATCGTCACGGCGGCGACTGGGGAATATGCGAGGTCAGCTTGCACAGCGCCGATCTGCTGGCAGCACTTCGGCGTCAGGATCATCTTTATACCGTCGTGTCCAAGGGGCCCGAGGGGGAACGCGCGCGGGTAATAGGCGCGGTATGCGACTCGCTTGTCGTCGCCGAACAGGGTATTGATGCCCTGCTGGCCAAGCTTGCCGAGCCGCAGGTCGCCATCGTTTCGCTGACCATCACCGAAAAAGGGTACTGCATTGAACCGGGCAGCGGCCAACTCGACCTCACCCACCCGGGCATCATGGCCGATTTGGCGGCGCCACACGCGCCTGCCACGGTGCCCGGCATCCTGGTGGAAGCGCTTAATCTGCGCTATCAACGCGGTTTGGCGCCGTTTACCGTGCTTTCCTGCGACAACATTCCCGGCAATGGACATGTCGTGCGCGCCTCGGTGCTGGGGCTCGCCCAGGCGCGGGACGCGGCGCTTGGCCGCTGGATAGCCGATAACGCCTCTTTCCCGGCCACCATGGTGGATCGTATCGTCCCCGCCGCCAGCGAGGAGATGCTTGCGGAGGTGGCGGCAATCCTCGGCGTACGGGATCCCTGCGCCATCGCCTGCGAGCCCTTTATTCAATGGGTCATAGAAGATAACTTTGTCGCCGGCCGCCCACAATGGGAGCTGGCGGGAGCCCAGTTGGTCAATGATGTGGCGCCGTTTGAAGAAATGAAGCTGCGGATGCTTAATGGCAGCCATTCGTTCCTCGCCTGGCTGGGTTATCTGGCCGGTTACGCACATATCAGCGACTGCATGAACGACGCCACACTGCGCGCCGCGGTCGAGAAGCTGATGCTTGACGAACAAGCGCCCACCCTGCAGGCCATTGCAGGAGTGGACACCGGCGACTACGCGCGGCAATTGCTGGCGCGTTTCGCTAACCCGGCGCTGAAGCATCGCACCTGGCAAATCGCGATGGACAGTACGCAAAAACTGCCGCAGCGTATTCTTGATCCGCTGCGTTGGCATTTACGACAAGGCAGCCCTGCGCCGCTGCTGACGCTGCTGACGCTGGCGGTCGCAGGCTGGATGCGTTACGTTGGCGGCATTGACGAGCGGGGACAACCTATCGCTATTCGCGATCCGCTACAGGGCACGCTTGCGGCGATCGTCGCCCGGCATGAAGAGGGGCCGGCGCGCGTGCGGGCATGGCTTGCGCTTTGCAACGTTTTCGGTCAGGATCTGCCGGAAAACCCGGCGTTCGTCGCCGCGGTCACCGAGGCCTATCGTTCGCTGATGCAGCACGGCGCGCTGGCGACGGTGGCCGGCCTGGTTAACGACTAAAGCGGAACCGCCATGACGACCCAAACCACCCTGGTAACCGGTTTTCTCGGTAGTGGCAAAACCACCACCTTACGCCATTTTCTCAGCCACAAACCCGCCGACGAAAAGTGGGCTATCCTGGTGAACGAATTCGGCGAAATCGGGGTCGATGGCGCCCTGCTCGCCGACAGCGGCGCGCTGCTCAAAGAGATCCCCGGCGGCTGCATGTGCTGCGTTAACGGTTTGCCGCTGCAAATCGGCCTCAACACCTTGCTAACGCGCAACCGGCCCGATAGATTATTGATAGAGCCCACCGGCCTCGGTCATCCCGCGCAAATCCTGGCGCTGCTCGCCTCCGATACTTATCACAACTGGCTTCAGTTACGGGCGACGCTGTGCCTGCTTGACGCGCGACAGCTTAGCCAACCACGCTATCACGACAACGAAAACTTCCGCAGCCAGTTGGCCGCGGCCGATATCGTCGTCGCCAACAAACAGGAAACCTACGCTGACGCTGACCGGCAGTCATTGGCGGCATGGTGGCGCACCAACGCAGACGGCCGCGCGCTGTTCACCGTCAGCCATGGACAGCTGCCGCTAACGCTGTTGGACAGCCCGCGGGCAAATCTGCGAACGCTGTCCCCCGGCGCCGGGCATCAGCATCAGCACGCTGCGCCCCCCGCCGGCCTGGCCGCACTCCGCCTGCCGGACAATCAAGGTTGGCGCCGCGCGCTGAATCAGGGGCAAGGCTATCATGCCTGCGGTTGGATATTTGCGGGCGCAACGCGTTTTGACACTCTGGGACTGCTGGAATGGGTGCGTCTGGCGCCGGTTGAACGCCTTAGAGGCGTATTGCGGATTAGCGAGGGTACGCTACGGGTTAACCGTCAGGGGCACTATCTGCACACGGAAACGCTGCCGCAGCCGCCGGCGGATAGCCGAATAGAGCTTATTCACCCGCAGGCCGCGGACTGGAATCACCTGCAAAGCGGATTGTTGAAACTTCGTTTAAATTATCTAGCTTATAGTTTAACGAGTTCAATCTGTCATATTAAGGGTTTTCCATGTCTCGCCTCCCGGCCGTGGCGATGCTGAGCTTGCTTGGCGTGGCGTTGTTTATTTCATGGTACCTGCCCGCACATCATGGTATCTGGTTCACGCTCGACAGCCACATCTACCACGCGGTCAATCATCAGGCGGTCCGCCATCCGCTGTTTGCTGATTTACTGGCTATCACCAACAATCGCGTTTTCGATCTCTGCTCATTGCTGGCGATGGGTACTCTGTACCTGCACTACTTCCTGCACGCCGATGCCGCCGGCCGTCACCGCATGCTGGCGATTGCTCTGGCCATGATCATCACCGCCCTGGTGCTCAACCAGCTGGGCCATCTGGGCCATCTGGTGCCGGTGTCGCATGTCAGTCCGTCACGCTATTTCAAAGCCACGCCCGGCGGCGTCAGCATTGCCGAGCTGACCCGTATTCCCACTAAAGAGTTCTCAGGCGACAGCTTTCCGGGCGATCATGGCATGCTGCTGATGATTTTTGCCGCCTTTATGCTGCACTATTTCGGCCGCCGGGCTTTCCTGCAGGCGGTGTTGATTGTCCTGTTCTTCTCGACGCCGCGGATCCTGATAGGCGCGCACTGGTTCACCGATGTCGCTGTCGGTTCATTGTCCATCGTTCTGGTGGGGTTGGGGCTGTGGTTGCCCGGCGGCGGATGCGATGCGCTGGTGAGCTGGCTTGAACGCCACCTGCCGAGCGCGACCTTGTTTACCCGGCGTCATCAGCCGCACGGATAAGAAAATAGTATTCGCCGTTTGCCCGCCGTTTGCCACCGGGAAAGCGGTCCTGTGCGTCGCCGCCCCGCCGTCAACGCCACGGTATGCCCATGCAACCTGCCCCGGCGCCGCTTTTGCCAGCGGCAGGTGATTATTTCCGCAATGGTATTCTGTGCAGGCTGGCAAATAATGACATCATTAAAAGTTATAAGTTTACGTTTAAAAAACCTCGCTTTCCTTTATTCATTACGGTAACCTCGAATTCGCTCGACGTCCGGTCCGTTATTTTTTTTACCCTTTAAGCGATTGTGTGAGTAATACCACACACTTGATGAACGAAATCTGTTCAATTAGGACGCGCGCTCAACTCTCATTGGTTTGGCATTTTATAACGACATTGTCGTTAAGGACTTCAAGGGACAACACGAATAATGGTCAAATCTCAACCTATCTTGAGATATGTTCTGCGGCTCATCCCCGCAGTGGCGGTTGCTGCCATGCTCTCCGCCTGCAGTACTTCTCATAGTCCGAAACAAACCGCTGACATGCGTGCAGTAAACGATTCAAATCATTTTTTACTGCAAGCCTCTCAGGATGAATTTGAAGAAATGGTTCGTAATGTGGATATTAAATCCAAAATTATGGATCAATATGCCGACTGGAAAGGCGTGCGTTATCGCCTCGGCGGCAGTACTAAACGGGGTATTGATTGCTCCGGTTTTGTCCAAATGACCTTCCGCGAGCAGTTTGGCCTTGATCTGCCGCGTTCCACGCTGGATCAGCGGGAAATAGGTTCCAAAATTCAACGTACTAAGCTGCGCCCAGGCGACCTGGTGCTGTTTCGTGCCGGCTCAACCGGCCGTCACGTCGGTATTTATCTGGGTAACGATCAATTCGTTCATGCTTCCACCAGCAGTGGCGTCATGATTTCCAACCTGAATAAAAGCTATTGGAAGTCTCGCTACCGCGAAGCCCGTCGGGTGTTGCCCAACAGAGCACAGAGTTAATTTGGTTATTAATTGAACGTCCGCACTGCCCAATGAGAGAAACAAAAGCCGCCTGCCAGCGGCTTTTTTTATTGTTCGTCCCCTTCGCAATAAATTAATGCTTGTGTAAATTAATTGATTTACAAAATTCACAAACCAATTAATGACTGTTAATTAATTAATACTTTCCTCATCAGCATTTTCATTAATCTGTGATTTAATTGTTTTAACATTGTTGCCGGAAATTTGTCATTATCCCGCCGCTTTGCGTGATTAAAGCCAAGGATAATCGGCGCGGTGACAACATTACCCGCCCCGTGCAGCAGTATAATTTGCCGGCATTCCGCCGTCGCGACATGACAAAAGCGCGCCTTTACCCCGCCGGCCCAGGATAATTGCCATGCCAAATAGGGGCGCCGACAACGATGTGAGAGAGGAGAGTGGTGTCTGCAGCGGCGGTGAGCGCCACGAGGCGGGGTTGAAGCGGCAAGGGACCGACGGCCGGGATCATCACGACAATAGGGTGCCAGTCGCGGCAGGCGATGTTACAGCTTTCAATCGGAATAGCCTTAAAAAAACAGTTTTGCCGGTCATCGACGACAGACAGCGACACCCCCTTAGCCCTATAGCGGTAAATTTCGCTCCAGCCACTGCAGGGAGGCAAAGCCCTCAGCGGCCACGGCAGCAGGCGCCGTTTGCCGGTAGCGATCGTTGAAAATCTCCAGCGACCAGACGCCTTGGTATCCCGCCTGCTGCGCGGCGGCGGCAAACGCCGTCACCGCCAAAGTGCCTCTGCCGGGAAAACAGCGATGATGACGGCTCCATTGATCTACCGGCATCGCCGGATAAGGGCGGGCGGCGGCATCCGCCATTTGTAGAAAGTAAAGCTTGTCGGCCGGGATGGCCATTATCTCCTGTGCCCCTTCCCCCTGCGCCAGGACGTGAAAACTGTCCAGCATGATACCCAGATGCGGGTGATTGACGGCGCGTACGCGGTCCCACGCCTGACTAAGACGATTGACATAGGTGCCCCAGGCCAGCGCTTCAAAGGCCACTGCGCAATCATGCTGCTGCGCCAGATTAGCCAAACACCCAAGATCTTCTATCTGCGCCTGCGGTTCGGGCGACGTTGCCGCATCGGTCCCGCTACAGGCCAGTAACAGCCCACAGCCGAGCTGGTTCATCTGCTCCAGCATTCGTTGCGCGTTTTCGTTTACCTCGGCGCGGCGTTCCGGCGGCGCACCGACGAAATCGCGCAGCGGTTGCAGCAGCACCACCTCCAGTTCCAAGGCCTGCGTTAAGCGATGGATGTCCCGCACGCTGCCGGGGAAAGTCTGTAAATCGTCGGCAAAAATCTCCACGGCAGTAAAGCCCGCACGGGCAATGGCTTCGAGTTTTTCCGGCAACGTGCCCGATAACGCCACGGTGGCGATAGCTTTACGCATCATCCTTCTCTTGCTACTCCGTCTCAGGCGGGGAACATGACTGATTGTTTAACAATTATGGTAAAAAACCATTATAGTCCTCAATAGCATCGCTGATTAATCTGTCCATTCCCGCCGGCGATGCATAACGATGCAGGAGCATACGCTGATGTTTCCACGTTTTTGGCTGGCGCTGTTGTTCAGCGTTATTTGCCTGTGTGCCCGGGGCGAACCCTTGCACGACGGCTATGCTTTCGCGCTGTTGGGCGAACCGCGCTACCCGCCTGACTTCACCCATTTCGACTATGTTAATCCGGCCGCGCCCAAGGGTGGCCGCGTGACCATGGCCGCCATCGGCACCTTCGACAATTTCAATCGTTACGCCTCGCGCGGCACGGCGGCGGCGCGTACGGAACAGCTTTATGACAGTCTTTATGTCACCTCCGATGACGAAGTGGGCAGCTATTATCCACTCGTCGCCGACTCGGCCCGTTATCCCGCCAATTATGCCTGGGCGGAAATCACGCTCAATCCACGGGCCCGCTACCATAATCATCAACCGATGACCGCCGCCGACGTCGCGTTCACTTTCAATAAGTTCATGACCGAGGGCGTCCCCCAGTTCCGGGTGTTCTATAAAGGGGTGAAGGTAAAGGCTATCTCGCGGCTAACGGTCCGCTACGAATTCCCCGAGCCGAATAAAGATGCGTTTTTAGGGCTTCTTACGCTGCCGATACTTCCGGAAAGCTTTTGGTCGCAGCATAAACTGAGCGATCCCCTCACTTTCCCCCCTCCCGCCAGCGGCCCCTATCGCATCACCGCCTGGCGCACCGGCCAATCGGTGACGTATAGCCGGGTGAAGGATTATTGGGCGGCCACGCTGCCGGTTAATGTCGGGCGCTACAACTTTGATACCCTGCGCTATGACTATTATCTCGATGATAATGTCGCTATGGAGGCTTTCAAAGCCGGGGCTTTCGATCTGCGCATTGAAGGCTCACCCAAAAAATGGGCGACTCAGTACCGCGGCGGTAACTTCGACCGTGGTTTTATCGTTCATCGCGAAGTGGCCAACAACGCGCCGGTGGGAACACCCTGGCTGAGCTTTAACATTCAGCGGCCGCCGTTTGCCGACCGTCGCGTCCGCGAGGCGCTGTCGCTGGCGTTCGATTTTGAATGGATGAACAAGGCGCTGTTTTATAATGGCTATCAGCGCGTTAACAGTTACTTCATGAACACCGACTATGCCGCCCGCGCTTATCCAGACGCCGCCGAGCTGACGCTACTGGCGCCGCTGAAAAAGCAGGTGCCGCCGGAGGTGTTTAACGCGATTTACCAGCCGCCGGTGTCCAACGGCAGCGGCTACGACCGCCGCAATCTACTTAAGGCGCTGGGGTTGCTAAAACAAGCCGGCTGGACGCTGCGCAATCAGCGCCTGGTCGACGCACACGGCAAACCGTTCAGCTTTGAATTGTTGGTAATGAGCGGTGGCAATAACCAGTACATTTTGCCTTTTCAGCACAGCCTGTCCCGCCTCGGCATCACCATGACGGTACGCGAAGTAGACAGCGCCCAATTTATTAACCGCCTGCGTAAACGGGATTTCGATATGATCCCCTCCACCTACGGCGCCTACGCCTTTCCCAGTAGCGATCTGCAAATCATTTGGGGTTCGGCCTATGTGGAGTCCAGCTATAACCGTCCCGGGGTAAAAGACCCCGCTATCGACTCGCTGATTAACCAAATCGTGCGCCATCAGGGTGATAAAGCGGCGTTACTGCCGCTAGGAAGGGCGTTGGACCGCGTGTTAACCTGGAATTATTTTATGATCCCGCTGTGGTATTCGCATCAGATCCGCCTGGCCTACTGGGACAAATTCGCCATGCCCGCCCAACGCCCCGCCTACGATCTGGGTTTCGACGGCTGGTGGTATGATGTCAATAAAGCGGCGCAGCTGCCCGCCCAGCGGCGCTGACGAGGAGGAGTGGCGTGACGTCTTATTTACTAAAACGCCTGCTGTTAATTATCCCTACGCTGTGGGCCATTATCACGCTCAACTTTTTTATCGTGCAAATTGCGCCCGGCGGGCCGGTGGATCAGGCGATAGCCGCCATCGAACTGGGACAAACGGCCGGCTTCGGCGGCAGCCACGGCGGCGATCCCCTGTCACGCAATCAGACCCTGCACGGTGGCCAATTGGGGGATAATCAATATCGCGGCGCGCGGGGGCTGGATCCGGAGGTGATTGCCGAAATAACCCGCCGCTACGGTTTCGATAAGCCGCTGCACGAACGTTACTTCAGGATGTTATGGCAATATGTCCGCTTTGACTTCGGCGACAGTTTGTTTCGCGGCGCCTCGGTGATGCAACTTATCAAAGACAGCCTGCCGGTTTCGGTCTCCCTGGGGGTATGGAGTACGCTGATTATCTATCTGGTGTCGATTCCGCTCGGCATCAAAAAGGCGGTACGCAACGGCAGCACCTTCGATACCTGGAGCAGCTCGCTCATTATCATCGGCTACGCCATTCCGGCGTTTTTGTTCGCCGTCCTGCTCATCGTGCTGTTCGCCGGCGGCAGTTATCTGGACTGGTTCCCGCTTCGCGGTCTGGTGTCCGGTGATTTCGACGCCCTGCCCTGGTATGGCAAGATAACCGATTATTTCTGGCACCTTACCCTGCCGGTACTGGCGATGGTGATTGGCGGCTTTGCCACCTTAACTATGCTGACCAAAAACGCGTTTCTCGACGAGATCCGCAAACAGTATGTTATCACCGCCCGCGCCAAGGGACTCAAGGAAGGCGCCATCCTGTATCGCCATGTTTTTCGCAACGCCATGATGCTGGTTATCGCGGGTTTTCCCGCCACCTTTATCAGCATGTTTTTTACCGGTTCATTGCTCATTGAAGTGATGTTTTCCCTTAACGGCCTGGGGCTGCTGGGCTATGACGCCACGCTGTCGCGCGATTACCCCGTCATGTTCGGTACGCTGTACATCTTCACGCTCATCGGTCTGCTGTTGAATATCATCAGCGATATGACCTATACGCTGGTCGATCCCAGAATTGATTTCGGGAGGCGCCATTGAAATCGTTGTCTCCGGTGAATCAGGCGCGCTGGGCGCGCTTTCGCCACAATCGCCGCGGCTATTGGTCGCTGTGGTTGTTTATGTTGCTGTTCGCGTTTAGTTTGTGTTCAGAGCTTATCGCCAACGACAAACCGCTGCTGGTGCGGTATCAGAGTCAATTCTATCTGCCGTTGTTGCATGATTACAGCGAGGCTGACTTCGGCGGCCCGCTGGCCACCCGCGCGGACTACCGCGATCCGTGGCTGACGCAGCGGCTTGAGGAACAAGGTTGGGCGCTGTGGGCGCCGGTGCGTTTCAACTATCGCACCATTAACTACGCCTCAGCCTCGCCGTTCCCGGCGCCGCCCGGGGCGGGGAATTGGCTCGGCACCGACAGCAACGGCCGCGATGTGCTGGCCAATCTGCTGTATGGCTTCCGGCTGTCGATGCTGTTCGGGCTGGAGTTAACGTTTTTGTCGAGCCTTATCGGCATCCTGGTCGGCGCCACCCAGGGTTATTACGGCGGGCGTCTGGATTTGTGGGGCCAGCGCTTTATTGAGGTCTGGTCCGGTATGCCGACGCTGTTTCTGATCATTTTACTCTCAAGCGTCGTGCCGCCCAATTTCTGGTGGCTGCTGGGCATTACCGTCCTTTTTGGCTGGATGAGCTTGGTCGGCGTGGTGCGGGCGGAGTTTCTGCGCACCCGCAATTTCGACTATATCCGCGCCGCGCAGGCAATGGGCGTTAGCGATCGGCACATTATGCTGCGCCATATGCTACCTAACGCCATGGTAGCAACGCTCACTTTTCTGCCGTTTATCTTGTGCGGCTCGATAACCACGCTTACCTCGTTGGACTTCCTCGGCTTCGGCCTGCCGCTCGGCTCGCCCTCGCTGGGAAATCTGCTCTTGGAAGGCAAAAATAATTTGCAGGCGCCGTGGCTCGGGATTACCGCATTTATCACCCTGGCGCTGGTGCTGTCGTTATTAATTTTCATCGGCGAAGCGGTGCGCGACGCCTTCGATCCGGGGAAGGCGTATTAATATGAACCGCACGCCGTTATTGGCTATCAATCACTTGAGTGTGGCGTTCCGCCAGGGAACGTCGGTGCGCCGGGTCGTCGATGATGTGTCGCTCACGCTGCACGCAGGCGAAACGCTGGCGCTGGTGGGCGAATCGGGTTCCGGCAAAAGCGTCACCGCATTGTCGGTCCTGCGCCTGCTGCCCGCGCCGCCGGTTGAGTACCCCGGCGGGGAAATCCGCTTTAACGGGGAAAGTTTGCTTGATGCCGATGAGGCAGCCCTGAGGCGTATTCGCGGCAATGATATCGCGATGATTTTTCAAGAGCCGATGTCGTCGCTCAACCCGCTGCACACGCTTGAGAAGCAACTCAGCGAAGTTCTGCTGCTGCATCGCGGTATGGGGGGAAAAACCGCCCGCGCCGTGGCGTTGGCGAGCCTTGAGCGGGTCGGCATTCATCACCCCGCCAGCCGCTTGCGCGACTATCCGCATCAGTTGTCCGGCGGCGAACGTCAGCGGGTGATGATCGCGATGGCGCTGTTAACGCGGCCAAAACTGTTGATAGCCGATGAACCGACGACCGCCCTTGATGTGACGGTCCAGGCGCAGATCCTGCAATTGTTGGCGGAACTACGCCGGGAATTGGACATGGCGCTGCTGTTTATTACCCACGACCTGAATAGCGTTCGCCAAATGGCGGATCGGGTGGCGGTGATGCAAAACGGGCGCTGCGTGGAAACCAATAGTTGCCAAACCCTGTTCAGCGCGCCGGCGCATCCCTATACACAGCGATTACTGGCCGCTGAACCGTCCGGCCAGCCGCCTGCGCTAGCGCCGGACGCCGCCCCCCTGCTGCGGGTAACCCATCTGGGGGCCCGCTATGGCGGTGCCGGGCGGATATTCGCCCGGCGTCAGGCGCCGAAAACCGCTCTGAGCGGTCTTGGCTTTACGCTGCGCCGCGGCGAAAGTCTGGGATTGGTGGGGGAATCCGGCTCCGGGAAAAGCTCCGCCGCGCTGGCGCTGCTGCGGCTCATCGCCAGCGAGGGCGAAATCTGGTTTGACGATATGCCCCTGCATCAGTTTAACCGCCGGCAAATGCTGCCGCTGCGCCGGCGCATCCAGGTCGTGTTTCAAGACCCCTACTCGGCGTTGAATCCACGCTTATCCATGGCGGAAATTGTCGCAGAGGGTCTGCAGGTGCACCAGAAGCTCAGTGCGCAGGCGGTGGAGCAGCGGGTGGTTGCGGCGCTGGAGGAAGTCGGTTTGGATGCCGCCAGCCGCCACCGCTATCCGGGAGAGTTCTCCGGCGGTCAGCGCCAGCGTATCGCCATCGCGCGCGCGTTGATTTTGCAGCCCGAGTTGGTTCTCCTCGATGAACCGACCTCCTCTTTGGATCGCTCGGTACAGGCCCAGATCCTGTCGTTACTGCAAGCCCTACAGCAAAAACACCGCTTGACCTATATTTTTATCAGTCATGATTTACAGGTAATACGCGCGATGTGCCATCAGGTGGTGGTGCTGCGCCAGGGACAGGTGGTGGAACAAGGCAGCGCCGACGAAGTGTTCCGTACCCCGCAGGCGGCGTATACCCGGGAATTGATGACGGCGGGGCGTCAACTCGTCCCTGAACGCTAGCGTTATGCGACAGCGGGGTTACCTGGCGCGGTAAAGCGATGAAAGCAGCCCGCCGAGGCGTGGCGGGGAGTGACAGGCGGTGGCTCGTGGCCGGTGACGCTCTGAAGAGACAAGCTTTATGCGATGTGCGGCGCGCCAGCGGGTTCTGCCACCGCCACGCCGATATTTTTAATACGACACAGACCGGCGCATTCGTCATCACGGTGCAAAAACAAACACGCTTCGCCGTCGCATTCCACGATCGAGCAGCTGACTTCAATTTCGGCCAAGGTGCGGGCGAGCTCGCGCATGACCTGCCAGGACGTGTCACCGCCGTGACTCAGCAGCGTCAGACCGATGAGGACATTGTCATCATGGCGGGCTTCGATAACCGGCTCTACCTTGAGCCCGGTATGGCCTTGCAGCCAGCGGTAATGATGCGGTAACCGGTGTACCACGGATAATTGTAAATTCGTCACTGCCTCTCCCCAGAAGCGCCATCACATAACAATTTTATCACATAATCATAATGATGGCGTGACATCTGCACAAAAAACGTCACATTGCGGCATTTATTAGCGTCAAAAGTGTTATAAGGATCGACATTTTAACCGCTATGTAACCTTTTTTGGCTACGTAATACAACTTTTTTTATGCATGCCTGTTACATCATGTAGAGACATCATCAATGACGGCCAGGGTTACGCACGCCCACTCCCTGCCTGCCTGCCTGCCTGCGCCACTGAAACGCGAGCGCAGGTAATACCAGGGTGGCGGATTTTACTGCATGGAGAGGCCAGGCGAAGATTGCCCGGCGCCGCAGGCCAATGGCATAGGTATCTACACATTTATCGTGATACCTGTTATTACTTTGCAGAATGATTTCAACCTATCTGTTGGCGGGATTGACTCTCGCCTTACCCGCCGATATCAGACGCTGGTTAAACAGCATATGA
>NZ_FRDB01000342.1 GCF_900143145.1 Candidatus Sodalis sp. SoCistrobi | reverse complement strand
AAGGAGGTAAAGTAGGCATCTGCGCGGCAATGCGAAAATTACTCCAATTAGCTTATGGTGTCTTAAAATCTGGAATACCCTTCGATGAAAATATAGCTCTTGCATCATGATGAGCAAGACGGTATCTGACTCCCGGGTGGCCTCAAAGACGTTAACCCGCCTGATCATTGAGCTGTGCCCCGGCACGCGTTTTCATTGAGCAGTGCCTCGCCACGCGCTTTCACATCACCCCGGGCGATGTCATCACCTGGCGTTTTCGGGTGCCCTCGCCCGCGGCACCGTTTTGGCCGCTTTCAGCTATCTTTAACACCGTGCCTTTAACCCGCCCGCCTCGAAATGGAGCAGTGCGCTAACTGGATAGCCATCATGAAGACAAATACCAAGATCACGCCACAACGGACAGAGGGATACGCTGAACTCGGCGATTACGCGGCAATTGGTGAAGGGCGATCGGTGGCGCTCATTGCCCCCGACGGCGCCATTGACTGGTGGTGTGCGCCCAATCTTGATTCGGCGCCGCTGTTTGACAGGATCCTGGATGCCGGCAATGGCGGCTTTTTTCAGCTTGAGCCGGTGGGGGCCTATCACATCCAGCGTCGCTACCGGGAAAACAGTAATGTTCTGGAAACCCGTTTTATCACTGAACAGGGGGAAGCGCTGCTCACTGAATCCCTTAATAGCACCCTGGCGGGCCGGCTACCCTGGAGCGAACTGGCCCGGCGGGTGGAAGGCATCCACGGCGAGGTCAATTTCTGCCTGACGCTGCGTATCGGTACCGTGGCTGAAACAATAAGTCCCTGGCTACAAAAAACCCCGATGGGCAACGTCTATCACATCGGCCCTTTGCTGGCGATGCTGCATACGTCGCCGGAAGTGGTATTTTCCCAGTATAGCGACGAAGGGGTGCGCGGACGTTTCCACACCCGTCCCGGTTCCCGTACTCTGATTGCGCTTCTGGCGACGGAAAATGAACCGTTGGCTATTCCGCCGCTGGACAAAATCGATCAGCGGATCGAAACCAGCCACCACGCTTGGCGCGATTGGGTGGACAATTTGGGGTACTGTGGCGTGCACCGCGACCATGTGCTGCGTTCGGCGCTGGCGCTGAAATTTCTTTGGTACTCGCCGAGCGGCGCGCTGGCGGCGGCGGCCACCACGTCGCTACCGGAGGGGTTCGGCGGGAAAAAAAACTATGATTATCGCTATGCCTGGGTACGCGATGCGTGTCTGATAATCAAATCTTTCGTCTATCTCGGCGCGCTTGAAGACTGCAAAGCCGCCTTCTCCTGGCTATCGTCGACGATTATCAGGCACGGCCCCGAAATGCAAACCTGTTACACCCTGACGGGTGAAAATGTGCCGGATGAACGCTATCTGCCGCTGCACGGTTATCGCGGTTCACAGCCGGTACGTGTCGGCAATAACGCTCACGATCAGCGCCAGCTAAGTATGTACGGCGATATGCTCGCCACCGCGGCACTCTTCGTTAATGCGGGGCATATTATCGACATCGCCACTTCTCGTCTGCTGATAGAGTTAGCGAATCAATGCGCGGACCGCTGGCGTTGTCTCGACGCCGGGATTTGGGAGTTGCCAGAACAGCAACACTATACCCATTCCAAAATGGCCTGCTGGCTCGCGCTGGACCGCGCGGTGGCGCTGGCCCACGACGGCCATATCGAACCGACCTGGCAGGAGCGGTGGCAGCGGGAACGAGATCGTATCAGCGATTGGGTCGAAAACCACTGCTGGTCTGACGCCAGATACCGTCTTGCTCATCATGATGCAAGAGCTATATTTTCATCGAAGGGTATTCCAGATTTTAAGACACCATAAGCTAATTGGAGTAATTTTCGCATTGCCGCGCAGATGCCTACTTTACCTCCTT
>NZ_FRDB01000065.1 GCF_900143145.1 Candidatus Sodalis sp. SoCistrobi | reverse complement strand
TGCTCATGCTGAGTTTCCAGCACTAGATTAACTGCCCGTTCACGGACTTCCGGAGAGTAACGTTTGGTCGTTGTCATAGAGACCTCCACTTTTAAAGTATAGACTCTAATTTATCCGGGGTGATTCAAAATGCAGCGAGGCGAAGTTTTCCGAAGGCCCCCATAGGCATCTCACCATGGTAAGCCGGACCGTCATCACCGGTTACGTCTTTTACCGGTAATGACGAGTATGACGAAGAGGCGATGACGATTATCAGGGCTGTAATATGGTCGGTTGCGGGTCCGGCTGCATCGCGGGATAATCCAGCGTAAAATGCAGGCCGCGGCTCTCTTTGCGCTGTAGCGCACTTTTAACAATCAATTCGGCGACCTGCACCAGATTGCGTACCTCCAGCAAATTATTGGAGATGCGGAAGTTGGAATAGTATTCGTCAATTTCGCGCGTCAGTAGCTCTATACGGTGCAGCGCCCGCTCCAGCCGTTTGGTGGTGCGCACAATACCCACGTAGTCCCACATAAAAAGCCGCAGCTCGTGCCAGTTATGCTGCAGCACCACTTCTTCATCGGAATTGTTGACCCGGCTTTCATCCCAGGGCGGCAGTTGACGAACCTGGGCGATGGCCGGCAGACGGCGCTGGATATCCTCCGCCGCCGACCAGCCATAGACCAGACATTCCAGCAGCGAATTGGACGCCAGGCGGTTGGCGCCGTGCAGGCCGGTATAGCTGACCTCGCCGATAGCATAGAGACCATCTAAATCGGTGCGCCCGTGTTTATCCACCATTACGCCGCCGCAGGTATAATGAGTCGCAGGTACGATAGGGATAGGCTGACGGGTCAGATCGATATCCAGCGTCAGCAGCTTGTCATAAATGGTCGGGAAATGCTGGCGGATAAACGCCTCCGGCCGGTGGCTGATGTCGAGGTACATGCAGTCGGCCCCCAGCCGCTTCATTTCATGGTCTATTGCCCGGGCGACGATATCCCGCGGCGCCAGCTCGGCGCGGGGGTCGAAATCCGGCATGAAACGGCTGCCGTCGGGCCGGCGCAGATAGGCGCCTTCGCCGCGCAGTGCTTCGGTAAGCAAAAAGTTGCGCGCCTGGGGGTGGAACAGGCAGGTCGGGTGGAACTGGTTAAACTCCAGATTGGCGACCCGGCATCCCGCGCGCCAGGCCATGGCGATGCCGTCGCCGGAGGAAATATCGGGGTTGGTGGTATATTGATAAACCTTGGACGCGCCGCCGGTGGCGAGCACTACCGCGCGCGCGCGGCACAGCTCCACCCGCTCCACCCGCTCTTTGGCGCGGTTCCAGATATAGGCGCCTACCACCCGCCGCGTGCCCGGCAGTCCGAGGCGGTTGGAGGTGACCAGATCCACCGCGTTGCAGCGTTCCAGAATCTGAATGCCCGGGTGCGCTGCCGCCTTGCCGACCAAGGTGGTTTCCACCGCTTTGCCGGTCGCATCCGCGGCGTGCAGAATGCGGCGATGACTATGCCCCCCCTCGCGCGTGAGGTGGTAGCCGCCGCCGGCCGGCGTCGAATTTTCGGTGTCGAACAGCACGCCTTGATCTATCAGCCACTGCACACAGTGGCGGGCGGTGCCGGCGATGAATTCGAACGCCTCGCGATCGCACATGCCGGCGCCGGCTATCAGCGTATCGTCCACGTGGGAATCGACGCTGTCGGTTTCATCGAACACCGCCGCGATGCCGCCTTGAGCATACAGCGTGGAACCTTCATTCAGCCGGACCTTTGCTCAGGACCATGACATCGCAATGCCCGGCCAGACGCAGCGCCAGCGATAACCCGGCCGCACCGCTGCCGATAACCAGGACATCGGTGGCATATTCAGTTGATGGTTGCATAGCGGATGGTGTGTATTCCGATAGAAAAGACTGTTTGGTAATGGTACCACCCAACGCCGGCCGGCTGTACCGCTTATTGCCGCTTTTTGACGCGGTTTATTTACGCATGTTTACTGACAGCATGGCGAATTCACGTTACCCTGCGCTTTTTATTATTGTGACTCTTTCGCCTGGGCGTTGGCTCTGCGAGAATCCAAGTACCGGCCATCCTATTTATGGTAGTCTGGTGCTCAGCCCGGCCGGCGGCCTTGGCATAGTGTGGCCGCGCCCTTTATTTTAAGAAAAACACAAGGCGTGGCGGAACTTTATGATTATCATTAACTCCAATCGCGGGCTTGCTCGTAAAATTGGTTCAGAAGCTGGCGGTATTATTCTTTTGCGCGTGGAGAAAAATTTGAGGAGACATTACCTCGGATGAGCGAGCAGTTAACGGATCAGGTGCTGGTTGAACGGGTCCAGAAAGGCGACCAGAAAGCGTTCAATTTACTGGTCGTTCGCTACCAGCATAAAGTGGCGAGCCTCGTGTCGCGCTACGTCCCGCAGGGGGATGTGCCGGACGTGGTACAGGAATCGTTCATCAAAGCCTATCGAGCCCTGGCGTCGTTTCGCGGCGACAGCGCGTTCTACACCTGGTTATACCGTATTGCGGTCAATACAGCGAAGAATTATTTGGTGGCTCAGGGGCGGCGTCCGCCCTCCAGTGATGTGGACGCCAGCGACGCGGAAAATTACGAAAGTGCCGGCGCATTAAAAGAAATATCGAACCCTGAGAATTTAATGTTGTCAGAGGAGTTGCGACAGATAGTGTTCCGCACTATCGAGGTGTTGCCCGAGGACTTGCGTATGGCGATTACGTTGCGCGAGCTAGATGGCCTGAGCTATGAAGAGATAGCGTCGATCATGGATTGCCCGGTAGGCACGGTACGCTCACGAATTTTCCGTGCGCGCGAAGCAATTGACAATAAAATTCAACCGCTTATTCAACGTTAACGATGGCGGCAGGAGAAGGTACCCAGGCATGCACAATGAAAAGCTTTCCGCTCTGATGGATGGGGAATCGTTTGATAGTGAACTGTTTAACGATTTATCCAGGGATGTGAAGTTGCAGCAAAGCTGGCAACGGTATCACCTCATTCGCGATGTCATGCGCGGTGACGCTGGCGAAGTTCTCCATCTTGATATTGCCGATCGTGTCGCTGCCGCCATTGCCGAAGAGCCGGTGCGTATCGCGCCGCAGGCCGTAACGGAATCGCAGCCGGCACCGGACACCTGGCATCGTTCCCCGTTCTGGCGCAAGGCGCAGCCGTTGACATCGCGCGTTGCCCGTTTGGGCCTTGCCTCGCATCTCACCCAAATCGGCGTCGCGGCCTGCGTTTCGCTGGCGGTTATCGTCGGCGTGCAGCATTACAACACCCAGCAGGGCGTCGTTCAAGACAGTGGTCAGCCGGAAAATCCGGTTTTCAACACCCTGCCGATGATGGGCCAGGCATCGCCGGTCAGCCTGGGCGTCCCTTCGGCCAACGGAGCCGGGGTGGATAACGGCAGTCAGCAGATGCATGTGCAGGAACAGCGCAGGCGTATCAACGCGATTTTGCAGGACTATGAACTGCAGCGCCGCCTGCATGCCGATACCCTGCAGTTCAGTCAGCAAGACGCGCAGCAGGCCGCCGTACAGGTGCCGGGCACGCAATCATTAGGAATGCAGCCGCAGTAATGAAGCAAATTTGGTATGCCGTGTGTTTGTTAACGGGCAGCCTGCTCTATTCCATCCACGCGCCGGCTCAGACCACCGCATCCGGCGCGTTGCTCGCGCAAATGAGCCAGGCCAGCCAGACGCTGGACTATGAATATGCATACGTGCTGGTCAGCAAGCTGGGCGTCGACTCGCTGCGTTACCGCCACGTGGTTATCGATAAACAACGGCTGGCGCAGTTGCTGCAGATGGACGGCCCGCGCCGCGAGATCGTCCAGCGTAACGGTGAAATAAGCTATTTCGAGCCCGGGTTGGAGCCTTTTACCCTGCTGGGCGACCATATCGTTGATTCTCTCCCCTCCATTGTTTACGCCAATTTTGAACGCTTGGCGCACTTCTACGATTTTATTCCCGTGGGCCGCGCTCGTATTGCCGATCGCCTGTGCGAGGTGGTGCGGGTTGTCGCCCGCGACGGCACCCGATTCAGCTATATTGTCTGGATCGATACCACCACCAAACTCCCGCTGCGCGTTGATCTGCTGGATCGCGATGGCGAGGCGCTGGAACAGTTCCGCGTCATTGCTTTTGACGTCGACAAGCAGGTCGAAAACAGCATGGCCGGGTTAGAAAAAGTGACCTTGCCGCCCCAGCTGGCGTTGCCGGCCTCCACCACCGCGGATTTCGACTGGCGCGTCAACTGGTTGCCGGCGGGAGTGTCCGAAGCGTCCCGCAGCCGGCGTAGCTTGCCGGGCATCAACGAACCGATTGAAGCCAGGCTCTATACCGATGGTTTGTTCAGCTTCTCGGTGAACGTCGGTCAGGCGAATACCGGCAACGGGGAACGTCTCATCCGCACCGGACGCCGCACTATCCATACCGAGCAGCGCGGCAATCGGGAAATTACCGTCGTCGGCGAACTACCGCCGGCCACCGCGAAGCGTATCGCCGACGGCGTCGTTTTCAAGGCGCAGCCATGATTAAAGAATGGGCTACGGTCGTCAGCTGGCAGCGGGGTGTCGCGCAGGTGCGCTGCGAGGCGCGTGAAGGTTGCGGCAGCTGCCACGCCCGGCACAGCTGCGGGACCCGTCTTCTTGAGAAAATGGCGCCCGGCACCCAACATCATTTAGCGGTCGCCAGCGCATTGCCGCTGGTGCCGGGGCAACGCGTCGAGGTCGGTATCAATGAAGGCAGCCTGCTGCGTTCCGCGTTTTTGGTGTATATGCTGCCGCTGCTGGGGCTTATCGGCGGTGCGGCGATGCTTCAGGGCACGCTGGGCACCGATCCGGCCGCCGCCTGCGGCGGCGTGGCGGGTGGCGTCGCCGGTTTTCTTTGCGCGCGCTACCTGGCGCGCCACACGCCTGAAACACGCGACAATCAGCCGGTCATACTGCAGGTGGCGCTGCCGCCTTCATCATTGCATGTCCAGGACTGACGCCCGCGCCCCGGCGGCGTTGCGCGTTGAGCGCGCCGGTAGGGCGTGCGGTTTACACAACTGCCGTGCCCCAGGCCGTCGTTGGCGCGACGCTGCGGCGTGCGGTTTACACCATTGCCGTGCCTCAGGCCGTCGTTGGCGCGCCGCTGCGTCGTGCGGTTTACACCATTGCCGCGCCTCAGGCCGTTGTTGTCGCGCCGCTGCGGCGTGCGGTGCTCCGGGCCACGACACCCGCTGCCATCGCCGGGACGATCCCCCAGCGGGCCGTATGCGGGACTGTCGCGCGGTCTGTGCCTCCCGGCCACAGACGGACCCTGCACCTTTGCCGAAACGCCAAATCAGAGCGCGGATCCCGGCAATGGCCCGCGCTATTCTTCCTTGCTTCCCTCAGACAGTGTAAGATGCGTCCATTATTTTGTGGGCCGTCGGGGCCACGTTCCCCGCAGGGCGACCACCGGAACGAGTTAGAGCGCCTGTTTAAGAGAAAAATCTATTAAAATGAAGAACATAAGAAACTTCTCCATTATCGCCCATATCGACCACGGCAAATCGACGCTGTCTGACCGCCTGATACAGACCTGTGGCGGTCTGAGCGAACGTGAAATGGCGGCTCAAGTGCTGGACTCCATGGATCTGGAGCGTGAGCGTGGCATCACTATCAAAGCGCAGAGCGTGACGCTGGACTATAAGGCGCCCGACGGTCAGGTTTATCAGCTGAATTTTATTGATACCCCCGGGCATGTGGACTTCTCCTATGAAGTCTCCCGATCGCTTGCGGCATGCGAAGGCGCGCTATTGGTGGTGGACGCCGGACAAGGGGTCGAAGCCCAGACGCTGGCCAACTGCTACACCGCGATGGAAATGGATCTGGAAGTGGTGCCGGTGCTGAACAAAATCGACCTACCCGCCGCCGATCCCGACCGCGTGGCGCAGGAAATCGAAGATATCGTCGGCATTGACGCTACCGACGCGGTGCGCTGTTCGGCGAAAACCGGCGTCGGCGTACCCGATGTGCTCGAGCGGTTGGTGCGCGATATCCCGCCGCCGGAAGGCGATCCGGCCGCGCCGCTGCAGGCGCTGATCATTGACTCCTGGTTCGATAATTATTTAGGCGTGGTTTCGCTGGTGCGTATCAAAAACGGCACCTTGCGCAAAGGCGACAAAATTAAGGTCATGAGCACCGGTCAACATTACAATGCGGATCGACTGGGTATTTTCACTCCGAAACGTATCGACCGTGAGGTGCTTAACTGCGGCGAAGTTGGTTGGCTGGTCTGCGCCATTAAAGACATTCACGGCGCGCCGGTGGGGGATACCTTGACGCTGGCGCGTCAGCCGGCGGATAAAGTGCTGCCGGGCTTCAAGAAAGTGAAGCCGCAGGTTTATGCCGGTCTGTTTCCGGTGAGCTCCGACGATTATGAGGCGTTTCGCGACGCCCTCGGCAAGCTTAGCCTGAACGATGCCTCGCTGTTCTATGAGCCGGAAAGCTCCACCGCACTGGGCTTTGGCTTTCGCTGCGGCTTCCTCGGCCTGCTGCATATGGAAATTATCCAGGAGCGGCTGGAGCGTGAATACGATCTCGATCTCATAACCACCGCGCCGACGGTCATCTATGAGGTGCTGACCACCGATGGCGACACGGTGTACGTGGACAGTCCCGCCAAGCTGCCGCCGCTGAATAATATTAACGAATTGCGTGAGCCTGTCGCCGAATGCCATATGCTACTGCCGCAGGCCTATCTGGGCAATGTCATTACCTTGTGTATCGAAAAGCGCGGCGTGCAGACCAATATGGTCTATCACGGCAACCAGGTGGCGCTGACCTATGAGATCCCCATGGCCGAAGTGGTGCTGGATTTCTTTGACCGGCTGAAGTCCACTTCGCGCGGTTATGCCTCGTTGGATTATGGCTTCAAGCGCTTCCAGCACTCCGATATGGTGCGGGTCGATGTATTGATTAATGGCGAACGGGTCGATGCGCTGGCGTTAATTACCCATCGGGATAACGCGCCGTACCGCGGCCGCGAGTTTGTCGAAAAGCTCCAGGAGCTCATTCAGCGCCAGCAGTTCGATATCGCCATTCAGGCGGCCATCGGCAACCATATTATTGCCCGTTCCACCGTCAAGCAGCTGCGCAAAAACGTGCTGGCGAAATGCTACGGCGGCGACGTCAGCCGTAAGAAAAAGCTGCTGCAAAAGCAGAAAGAAGGTAAAAAGCGCATGAAGCAGGTGGGTAACGTTGAGCTACCGCAGGAAGCGTTCCTGGCAATTCTGCATGTGGGTAAAGACAGCAAATAAGTTTGAGGAGATTGCATGGCCAATATGTTTGCCCTGATACTGGCAATCGCGACGCTTATCACCGGGATCCTCTGGTGTCTTGAGCGTTTTAAACTGGCGCCGGCTCGCCGCCGTCTGGGGCAGCAGCCCGGCCAGCAACGCCCAGATGCGCTGGGGGGAACGACCGGTAATGATGTCGCGGTAAAGGTCAGCCATAAACCGGGCTGGGTCGAAACCTGCGCGTCGATTTTTCCGGTTTTGTTACTGGTCTTTGTCGTGCGCTCATTTATTTTTGAGCCGTTTCAGATCCCCTCAGGATCGATGATGCCGACGCTATTGGTCGGTGATTTTATTCTGGTGGAAAAATTTGCCTATGGCATTAAAGATCCCATTACCCAGACAACTTTGATTGAAACCGGTCATCCTAAACGCGGCGACGTGGTGGTTTTCAAATACCCGCCCGACCCCAAGCTGGATTATATTAAACGAGTGGTGGGGTTGCCGGGCGACCGGGTCAGTTATGATCCCGTCAACAAGCGCGTGACGGTACAGCCAGGCTGCGCCAGCGGGCAGGATTGCGCCACGGCGTTGCCGATTACCTATAGCCAACTCGCGCCGAGCGATTTTGTGCAGACCTTTAATTCGACCGGCAACGGTGAAGCCAGTAGCGGCTTCCTGCAGGTGCCGCCCGATAGGCAGGTGGACGGCGGCCTGCGCCTGGCGCAGCGTAAAGAATCGTTGGGTGGCGTAGTGCACAACATACTGACGGTGCCGGGCCAGCAGGATCAACTGGGCATTTACTACCAACAGCAGGGCAGTTCGCTGGCGGAGTGGGTGGTGCCGCAGGGAGAATATTTCATGATGGGCGATAACCGGGATAATAGCGCCGATAGTCGTTATTGGGGTTTCGTACCGGAAAAAAATCTGGTGGGTAAAGCAACGGCTATCTGGATGAGTTTCGAGAAACAGGAAGGCCAATGGCCGACGGGCGTGCGCTTAAGTCGTATTGGCGGCATTCATTAATTCCTTTTTTAGCGAAGCATTATTCCGCTTACCGATGTAGAATACTTCTCAGGTATTGAAAGGCTGGCTCCCTTCGCGGGAGCTACTGCAAACGAAACAGTTTAGGACAGGCGCGCCGATCCCAGGCCTGTTCCGTCTGCTGCGGTTTTTTACGCATGGTTGAGTTATTGGTAACGCATGAATCCCATCTTAACAAATAGGCTCCAGAAGAAACTGGGCTACACTTTTCAACAGCACGATCTTTTGTTACAGGCGTTAACGCACCGCAGCGCCAACAGCAAACATAATGAGCGGCTGGAATTTTTGGGCGATTCTATACTGAGTTATGTTATCGCCAACGCGCTTTATCAGCGGTTCCCCCGTGTTGACGAGGGCGACATGAGCCGGATGCGCGCCACGCTGGTCCGCGGCAATACGCTCGCGGAAATGGCGCGGGAGTTTGAGCTGGGCGAATGTTTACGGCTGGGGCCGGGAGAGCTGAAAAGCGGTGGTTTCCGCCGTGAATCGATTTTGGCCGACACGGTGGAAGCGTTAATCGGCGGCGTATTCCTGGACAGCGATATTCAAACCGTCGAAAAGTTGATCTTGGATTGGTACCGCTCCCGTCTGGATGAAATCAGCCCCGGCGATAAGCAAAAAGATCCGAAAACCCGGCTGCAGGAATACCTCCAGGGACGCCATTTGCCGCTGCCTACCTATCAGGTTGAGCAGGTACGTGGCGAAGCGCACGACCAGGAATTTACCATACATTGCCAGGTCAGCGGGCTGGCGCAGCCGGTGGTCGGTAATGGCTCAAGCCGTCGCAAAGCCGAGCAGGCCGCGGCGGAACAGGCACTCAAAATGTTGGAGCTTGAATGAGCGAACAGACGACCTATTGTGGGTTTGTAGCGATAGTGGGCCGGCCGAACGTCGGCAAATCCACGCTGCTCAATCAGTTGCTAGGGCAGAAGGTCTCTATTACATCGCGCAAACCGCAAACCACCCGTCACCGCATTATGGGGATCCACACCGAGGGGCCTTACCAGGCTATCTATGTGGACACGCCGGGACTGCATATTGAAGAGAAACGGGCAATCAACCGTTTGATGAATCGCGCGGCCAGCAGTTCTATCGGCGACGTGGAGTTGGTGATTTTCGTGGTGGAAGGCACCCACTGGACGCCGGACGATGAGATAGTCGTTAACAAACTGCGTGACGTTAACTGCCCGGTCGTGTTGGCGATCAACAAGGTGGATAACGTGGCGGATAAGGAACAACTGCTGCCGCATATGCAGTTCCTCAGTCAGCAAATGTCGTTCCATGACATCGTGCCCATCTGCGCCGAGAACGGCATGAACGTCGAAACCCTGGCCGGGATTGTGCGCAAGACGCTGCCGGAAGCGGTGCACCATTTTCCAGAAGATTACATCACCGATCGTTCCCAACGTTTCATGGCCTCGGAAATCATCCGTGAAAAGCTGATGCGTTTTCTGGGTGATGAGCTGCCTTATTCCGTCACGGTAGAAATTGAGCAATTTGTCACCAACGATCGCGGCGGTTACGATATCCACGGGCTTATTCTGGTGGAGCGCGACGGCCAGAAGAAAATGGTCATCGGCAACAAGGGCAGCAAAATTAAAACCATCGGTATCGAAGCCCGGCATGATATGGAAGCCATGTTCGAGACGCGGGTGCATCTTGAGCTGTGGGTGAAAGTGAAATCGGGCTGGGCCGATGATGAACGTGCCCTGCGCAGTCTGGGCTACGTCGACGATCTTTAGGCCGCGCCGATGGAAGGTTGGCAACGCGCTTTCGTGCTCCATGCGCGCCCTTACAGCGAAACCAGCCTGCTTCTGGACTTTTTCACCGAACAGCAAGGGCGGGTGCGCGTTTTGGCCAAGGGCGCGCGTTCCCGCCGCTCCGCGCTTAAAGGGGTGTTGCAGCCTTTTACCCCATTATTGGCCCGCTGGAGCGGCCGCGGTGAGGTAAAAACCCTGCGCAGCGCCGAACCCGTCTCGCTGGGGCTGCCGCTTACCGGTCTGATGCTGTATAGCGGACTTTATATCAACGAGCTGCTGTCGCGCGTGCTCGCCCATGAAACCGATTACTCCACGCTGTTTTACGATTATCTCCAATGCCTGCAATGGCTGGCGGGCGCCACGGGTTCGCCGGAACCGGCCCTGCGCCGCTTTGAGCTGGCGTTGCTGTCGCATTTGGGTTACGGCGTCGATTTTCTCCACTGTGCCGGCAGCGGTGAGCCGGTCGATGACGTTATGACCTACCGTTACCGGGAAGAGAAAGGCTTTACCGCCAGCGTACTTCTGGACCACTACAGCTTCAGCGGGCGCGAACTGCGGGCCCTGGCAGAGCGGGAGTTTCCCGATATTGACACGTTGCGCGCCGCCAAGCGGTTCACCCGTATGGCGCTCAAGCCCTATCTGGGCGGCAAACCGTTAAAGAGCCGCGAGCTATTTCATCAGTTTCTTGACCGGCGCCCGCAGGGGACCCGGCCGGAGAGTGCCGGCAAGGCTGCCGCGGGTAAGCCGGGGGCGGACGGTGACGAGGGCAAGCAATAAACTGGCCCGGGCTACCGCGCTGGTTTACACTGCGACACATTACCTATCCATGTCAGGGGAAGAGGATGTCTGAATTATTGCTGGGCGTGAATATCGATCATATTGCGACGTTGCGCAATGCGCGCGGCACGGCGTGGCCGGATCCGGTTCAGGCGGCTTTTATCGCCGAGCAGGCGGGCGCTGATGGCATCGCCGTGCATCTGCGCGAGGATCGCCGGCATATTACCGATCGTGATGTCCAACTGCTGCGCAAAACGATTCAAACCCGCATGAATCTGGAAATGGCGGTGACGGAAGAGATGATCGCTATCGCCTACGATCTGGCGCCGCACTTTTGCTGCCTGGTGCCGGAAAAGCGCCAGGAAGTCACCACCGAAGGCGGGCTGGATGTCGCCGGCCAGCCGGATAAGCTGCGCCAGGCCGTGACCCGTTTAAGCACTGCCGGTATCCAGGTGTCGCTGTTTATCGACGCCGATGAGCGGCAAATCGCGGCGGCGGCGGAGGTAGGCGCGCCCTATATTGAAATTCACACCGGCGCCTATGCCGACGCACTCGATGAGGCTTCACGCGCGGCAGAGTTTGCCCGCATCCGTCAGGGCGCGGACTTTGCCACCAAGCTGGGCCTCAAGGTCAATGCCGGCCATGGCCTCGATTATCACAATGTTAAACCGGTGGCCGCGTTGGCGCAGATGCAAGAGCTGAACATCGGCCACGCGATTATCAGCCGTGCCGTCATCGGCGGCCTGGCGGACGCGGTGCGAGACATGAAACGCCTGATGCGTGAAGCGCGCAGCTGATGGCGATTGTCGGCATCGGTACCGATATCGTCGAGATAGGGCGCATTGAGGCGGTGGTCTCCCGCAGCGGCGATCGGCTGGCGCGCCGGATCCTCAGTCCCGATGAGTGGCGGCAGTATCAGCAGCACAATCAGCCGGTACGGTTTCTCGCCAAACGTTTCGCGGTAAAAGAGGCGGCGTCCAAGGCGCTGGGTACCGGTATCCGCGACGGGCTGGCCTTTGCCCAGTTTGAGGTCTGCAATGATGCGTTGTGCAAACCTTCGCTGCGGTTATTTGGTATGGCGGCGGCGCTGGCCAGCCGGTTAGGTGTTACCGGTATGCACGTCACCTTGGCCGATGAGCGGCATTACGCCTGCGCGACGGTCATTTTTGAGCGATGACGCCCGTGCGGTTTGCGGCGTCATCGGGCTATAAACGGTGGGCGTGGTGCAGCAGCACAAACTTTTCCCACAGCATATCGCTGTTTTCCACCCGCTGCGGATCGGCGATGATGGTGTTATCGATCGGGCAGACCTGCTGGCAGGTGGGACGATCGTAATGACCGATACATTCCGTACAGCGATCGGCGTCTATCTGATAATACTCCGCGCCCATGCTGATGGCTTCGTTCGGGCACTCCGGCTCGCACATGTCGCAATTGATGCAGCGTTTAGTGATGAGTAAGGACATTTCAACACATTACCATTTTAACAAGGTGAATCAGTCAGCGAGAGTGTGTGCGTCTGATTGACTGTCCTCCGCTTACCGCCGGTGGGTTGGACGCTGTTGGCGCGTTAGCCGCAATCCGGCAACGCGCCACGGCCACCCACAATGGCTCTCCGCCGTCGTCTTTGATCTGTAAAAGCAGGCGCGCAAAAGCTTGATTTAGCCCTTTGACCCATCAGAAGCGAGAGTGCCGCGCACTGTAGCATATAAACCCGCTAGCCCCAATCATGGCGACCCTTTCGCCGCGCCCGGCAGCGCAATGTCAGGCCCCGCCGTTAAGCCGAATAAGCCTGGCTCCGCGGTCCGCGAGAGCGTCCGGCTGCGCAGCGGCAAGGGGGCCGATGTTGTCAGTCCGGCTAACCAAACCGAACGTCGACCGTCGGGAGGGGGGCCTGTACCTGGGCTATCCCGGACCGCTGGCACTTGGGCTATGGCAGTTTCCGGTTTCGTCAGACACTTCTGGACACGCGGGGCACCTAAGCCCGCAGGCGTGGGTTTGGCGTAGCGCGTCACCGCGCCGCCCGTGTTGTCATGTTATTACCAGAAGAAGTTGACCCCCTCGCGAAGGCGTTTTCGGGGGATATAGTGATTCAGGCCCGTTGCCTGGCAATAGTCGATCAGGGCACTGAGGGAATTAATGCCGACCTTGCTATAAATCGTGCATAAACGGTTTTCCACCGTCCGATGCGACAACCCCAATGCCGCGGCAATCTCTTTGGCGCTGAATTTCTGGATGGCGAAAAAAATGATATCCAGCTCTTTCTCGTTAAAGGTGTCGTCAGGCGGCGTCAGGCGGCGTCAGGCGGCGTCAGGCTGATAACCGACGGCTTTAGCTGTTCGCAGAAATCCCACAGCGAGAGGAAAGTAAATCTTTTGGCGTAACAAAAGGTGCCCAACACCTCTCCCTGACCATCATAGAGGGGAAATTTGGCGCAGTACCACGGCTCCAGTACCGCGTTACGGGTGAAATAGGAGGTGGTGATAATCTCCGCGCCCGGGTCTGTAAATTTTTTTGTGTAAATGAATCACCCCGGATAAATTAGAGTCTATACTTTAAAAGTGGAGGTCTCTATGACAACGACCAAACGTTACTCTCCGGAAGTCCGTGAACGGGCAGTTAATCTAGTGCTGGAAACTCAGCATGAGCA
>NZ_FRDB01000047.1 GCF_900143145.1 Candidatus Sodalis sp. SoCistrobi | reverse complement strand
CATAGGTATCTACACATTTATCGTGATACCTGTTATTACTTTGCAGAATGATTTCAACCTATCTGTTGGCGGGATTGACTCTCGCCTTACCCGCCGATATCAGACGCTGGTTAAACAGCATATGACGCCCGCGGCTCTTCTTGCTTCTGCGGTTAAAGACCTCGCAAGTGCTCAAAAATCAACTTTCGCAACTACCCAAGCTGTCTGGCGTTTTCTGAATAATAAGCGAATTAGCTTCAGTCAACTCAATGAGCCAATTATTTCGCTAGCACTTGAGCAAATTTCGCTTAGCCCGCATCCATACGCTCTCGTTGTTCATGATTGGTCACGTTTACAATTTCTTTACCATCATGCCAAATACGGACGCTTAAAAATGACGCACGGTGGCGATGTTGGATATGAACTTCAAAGCAGCTTGCTGGTTGATGCTGGCACGGGTTTGCCAATAGCGCCTCTATCTCAGACACTTACCGATGCAACCGGTTGTCATTCAACGTTGGCGGAAGGACTGTCCGAACGGCAGACACATATGGACGCCTTGACGACCGATATTGCCCGTGTGGAATCGCTTAATATAGGTAAAAAGCTGATTCATATAATTGATAGAGAGGGTGACTCTATTGGACATATGCGGACGTTGAGTACTCAAGGAATATGCTGGCTTATCCGAGGAAAAGAAGGACATGGTGCAGAGTGGCAAGGTAATTCATTGAAAATTGGTGAGATTGCTGCTCTTCTGCCATACAACGGATGCGGACAGGTAGACTGGAAAGGGAAAAAAGCTGATATGGAAATCAGTGAAACCTCGATAGTCATAACCCGAGCTGCGCAGCAGAAGCGTAAAGATAAAGAAACCGGCCGCCGCATAAAAATCCAACCTGGAGAGCCTCTGACGGTCAGATTGGTTGTTGTTCGGCTTACGGATGATCTCGGTAATGTGGTGGGACGCTGGACGCTGCTTACAAACGTTTGCAGCGAGATCACCTGCGAGGAAGTAGCTCGTTGGTATTACTGGCGCTGGAATATTGAATCATTTTTTAAGTTGCTGAAAGGTGCCGGACATGACGTAGAAACATGGCTTCAGCGCAGCGCGCCAGCCGTACTACGCAGGTTGTTAATAGCCAGTATGGCTGCTGTTCTGGTATGGCGGCTGCAACGCGCTGAAGGAGAAGAAAATGCGGCAGCCCGCCAGCTGATATGTCGCTTGTCAGGACGACAGCAAAAGCGAGGCCGCAGAGAGAGCGCTCCTGCTCTGCTCGCTGGCCTATCCATCTTGTTGAATACACTAAAATTATTATCGGAATATAGTCTGGAAGAACTTACTCATTTAGCGAGAGTTGCTCTTAAGCCTCCTCCCTGATGTGTAGATACCTATGCTCTAAGGCGAGGGTGTCGGCATAGCGGTGGTCAGCGCCAGACGGCGAGGGCGCCCGGCGTAGCGGATGTCAGCTCATGGCGAGAATGTCCGATGCGGCGGTTGCCAGCGTCAAAGGCGTGAATGTCCGATGCGGCGGTTGCCAGCGTCAAAGGTGTGAATGTCCGATGCGGCGGTTGCCAGCGTCAAAGGTGTGAATGTCCGATGCGGCGGTTGCCAGCGTCCAAGGCGTGAATGTCCGATGCGGCGGTTGCCAGCGTCAAAGGCGTGAATGTCCAAGGTGGCGGTGGCCAGCGCCTTGCGGCGACAGCCTCCCGCGCTGGATCCTTGGGTGCCGTTGCGGTGGTGATGGATCTGCTTTTTCCTCCCGCGCCGAGCGCCAATGCGCCGCGGCGATGCCCGCGCCTCTACGGCTAAGATGGCTCGGTCCAGGCCTCCTTGCGCCGTACCGCGCGCCAGGCGCGCGTTCTTGGTACTTCCCAGATTGTAACCGTTTTACGCCTCACTAAGCCAAATTGAAAATAATTCACTCCTTGAATATTACTCGCCTCCGGCAACAATGAATTGATTGACGAAACTCGTGAATTCAGTCATTTTCTATTTAGACGTCTAAACGTATAGACGCTTATCTGTGGCGGGCATAACGCCCCTCCTACACTGTGTCATGAGGTAACGGTATGAGTTTCTTTCACGCCAATCAGCGGGAAGCATTGAATCAGAATCTGGCGGAACTGCAGGGCCAGATAAACGTCTCGTTTGAGTTTTTTCCCCCTCGCACCAGCGAGATGGAGCAAACTCTCTGGCAATCTATCGACCGACTGAGCGAACTGAAACCGACTTTTGTCTCGGTGACCTACGGGGCCAACTCTGGTGAACGCGAGCGTACCCACAGCATTATTAAAGACATCAAAGAGCGTACCGGTCTGGATGCTGCACCGCATCTGACCTGTATCGACGCCACCCCGCACGAGCTGCAGGCGATAGCGCAGGACTACTGGCATAGTGGGATCCGTCATATCGTGGCGTTACGGGGCGATTTACCACCCGGTAGCGGTCGGCCGGCGATGTACGGCGCCGATTTGGTTGCGTTGCTGAAAAAGGTGGGCGACTTCGATATCTCCGTGGCGGCCTATCCAGAAGTGCATCCAGAAGCCAAGAGCGCACAGTCGGATCTGATCAATCTGAAAAAGAAAGTCGATGCGGGCGCCAGCCGGGCGATTACCCAGTTCTTTTTCGATGTGGAAAGTTATTTGCGCTTTCGCGACCGCTGCGTTGCCGCCGGTATTGATACGGAAATAGTGCCGGGTATTTTGCCGGTGTCCAATTTTCGCCAACTGCAACGTTTCGCCGCTGTCACCAATGTGAAAGTACCCAATTGGATGACCACCATGTTCGACGGGCTGGATAACGATTTGGAAACCCGCAAAATGGTGGGGGCCTCCATCGCCATGGACATGGTGAAAATCCTCAGCCGGGAAGGGGTGAAGGATTTTCATTTTTACACCCTGAATCGCGCCGAGCTTACCTATGCCATCTGCCATCTGCCATACGCTGGGCGTGCGCCCGGAGATCAAAATCACCCCTGCGGCCAATCGGGCCGCGGGATAACGCGTCCCGCCGCCTGGTACCTGTTTAGCGGGCGTGACGGCCCGTTGTCGCCAGCGCCTATGTCGTTCGCGGGCGGCTTTGCCGCCGCCGCGCGCTTCACCGTTCATTAGCCAGTGTTTCGCATCCCCGCCGCCACCCCGGCAATAGTAACCATCAGCGCCTGTTCCACCCTTGCATCAGGGTGCTCCTGCTGCCGTGAACGATGCAGCAGCTCCGCCTGTAGCACATTGAGCGGATCGGTATACACATTACGCAGCGCGATGGATTCGGCAATCCACGGCAAATCGGCCATGAGATGATCGTCGTTGGAGATCGTCAATACCACGTTAATATCGTCCGCCAGCTGTTGCCGCAGCTGTTTGCCTAGCGGCCACAGGGACTCTTCCACCAGACGCTGATCGTAATATTCGGCCAGCCACAGGTCGCTTTTGGCGAACACCATCTCCAGCATGCCGATGCGGGTGGAGAAAAAAGGCCAATCGCGGCACATGGTTTCCAATTGATCTTGCTTGCCGGACTCCACCGCTTTTTGCAGCGCCGCGCCGGCACCCAGCCAAGCGGGCAGCATCAGGCGGTTCTGCGTCCAGGCGAAAATCCAGGGAATGGCGCGCAGACTCTCGACGCCGCCGGAAGGACGGCGTTTGGCCGGCCGTGAGCCGAGCGGCAACTTGCCCAGTTCTTGCTCCGGCGTCGCTGAGCGGAAATAAGGAACGAAATCCGGGTTTTCACGCACGTAGCCGCGATACATATCGCAGGAAACCGTCGACAGCTCCTCCATCAACGCGCGCCACTCCTGGCGCGGCTCCGGCGGCGGCAACAGGTTGGCCTCAAGAATGGCGCCGGTGTAAAGCGCCAGGCTGCTGATAGCCACCTCCGGCAGGCCGTATTTGAAGCGAATCATCTCGCCCTGCTCGGTCACGCGCAGCCCGCCCTTCAGGCTGCCGGGCGGTTGGGACAGCAGCGCGGCATGGGCCGGCGCGCCGCCGCGACCGATGGAGCCGCCGCGTCCATGAAACAACGTCAGGTTGATGCCGGCCTTGTCGCAGGTTTTGATCAGTGCATCCTGTGCGCGATACTGCGCCCAGGATGCGGCCATCACGCCGGCATCCTTGGCGGAATCGGAATAGCCAATCATCACCATCTGCTTGCCCTGAATGATGCCGCGATACCAATCAATGTTAAGCAGCTCGGTCATGACCCGATCGGCGTTATTCAGATCGTCCAGGGTTTCAAACAGCGGCGCTACCGGCAAGGTATACTCACAACCCGCTTCTTTCAGCAGCAAATGCACCGCCAGCACATCGGAGGGGGTCCGCGCCATGGAAATGACATAAGCGGCCACCGATCCCTGCGGCGCGTCAGCGATGACCCGGCAGGTATCGAGCACTTCGGTGGTCTCATCGCTTAGCTGCCAGCGTCGGGGGAGCAGCGGCCGGCGGGAATTAAGCTCGCGAATTAAAAACGCCTGTTTATCGGTTTCCGGCCAGCTGGCATAATCTCCCAGCCCCAGATAGCGGGTAATTTCGCTTAACGCCTCGGTATGGCGGGTGCTCTCCTGACGCACGTCGATGCGCACCAACTGAATACCGAAGCATTTGATGCGCCGCAGCGTATCCAGCAGCTGACCGCTGGCGATAATCTTCATCCCGCACGCCCGCAGCGATTGATAACAGGCGTAAAGCGGTTCCCAAAGCTGATCGTTGGTTTCCAGCAAATCGGTTGGCGCCGAGCGATGCTCGCCGCGCAGTTGCGCCGCCAGCCAGTCCTGAGTGCTCAGTAACTGCGCGCGCAGACGCTTCATTAGCCGGCGATAAGGCTCCTGCTCTTCATCGCCCCCTCCCGCCAGCGCGCGTAGCTCGGGGGTGCATTCCCCCATCGACAGTTCAGACACCAGCACCTGAATATCGCGCATAAACAGATCTACCGCTTTCCAACGGCTGAGCAGCAGCACGCGGCGGGTAATATCGGCGGTCACATTGGGGTTACCGTCGCGATCGCCGCCCATCCATGAGGTGAAGGTGACCGGCACGTTTTCCACCGGAAATTTGTAGCCGAAGACATCTTCCAGTTGTTCATTCAGCTCGCGCAGATAGCGCGGCACGCCATCCCAAAGACTGTTTTCCACTACCGCAAATCCCCAGCGGGCTTCATCCACCGGCGTCGGGCGATGTTTACGGATTTCGTCGGTATGCCAATATTGGGCGATCAGTTGGCGCAAGCGGCGCATGATTTGCTTATGTTCATACTCCGGCAGATCGTGGTGATCCAATTGCTTCAGGCAGTTATTCACCTCCACCAGCATATGTATCAGGGTGCGGCGGGTAATTTCGGTGGGGTGCGCGGTTAAAACCAGTTCAATCGACAGGGATTCCACCGCGGCGCGAATGGTTTTTTCATTCAGTTCCGGGTGCTGTTTCAGCCGGGTAAAGACTTTACCCAACCCTTCAGGATTATTGGCCGCTTCGCCATGCGGGGAAATAGAATGAAATTGCTCGGCGGTGTTGGCTAAATTGAGGAATTGGCTAAAGGCGCGCGCCACCGGCAGCAGCTCATCATTGGACAGGTTTTGCAGGGTGGAAAGTAACTGCTGGCGATGCTTTTCATTGCCGGCCCGGGACGATTTAGACAACTTGCGGATGGTTTCGACCTTTTCCAGGATATTTTCACCCATCGCCTCTTTGATCGTGTCGCCCAGAAGCTTCCCGAGCATACTAACATTGCTTCGCATTGCCGAATATTGTTCGTTCATATGGACCCTGATTGGACTCTTTGTAAATTTATTTCACCGGATGGCGTTAATCGTTTGCCTTTATCTAGCCACGTATCGCAAGGTTCGTCAATTGCCAACATTTCACGACAAAAAACCCCACATTCGCGGCAATTCGCGAAATTTAATTACACCTGCCAATTATAAGAATATCTTATTCATTCGGGCGGTGTTTTCGGCGAAAAGGGTGTTTTCCACGCGCGACCCTGCCGGCGTGGAAAGCGGGTTTTTCTCTTCAGTGATTGCAGAAATGTTGCACGATCTGCGTAATCAATTCCCGGGTAGGTTTGATGAAAGCGGTATCAATAAATTCGTCAGGTTGATGGGCCTGATTAATTGAGCCCGGTCCCAGCACCAGGGTGGGACATAACGCCTGAATAAACGGGGCTTCGGTACAGTAATTGACCACTTCGGTTTCCACCCCCAGCAGCTTTTCCACCACCTGCACCAGCGGCGCATCCGTCGGGCATTCATAGCCCGGGATAGGCGGATGCAGTGCTGACACCGTGATACGGCCCGGCCAGCGTTCGCTGACGGGGGCCAGGGCATCGGTCATCAGCTCTTCCAGGTCGCCCAAGGTCAGACCGGGCAGCGGGCGAATATCCATGTGCAATTCGCAGCAGCCGCAGATGCGGTTGGCCGCGTCGCCGCCGTGAATATGGCCGAAATTCATCGTGGGGTAGGGAATGACAAAGGCCGGATGATGGTAGCGTGTTTGTAGGGTATCGCGCAGCAGCATCAGGTGAGAGATGGCTTCATGCATCACCTCGATGGCATTGACGCCGCGCGCGGGATCGCTGGAGTGCCCCGACTGACCCATGACGGTGACCGCGTTGGAAAGATGGCCTTTGTGCGCGCGCACCGGCGTCAGCGAAGTGGGTTCGCCGATGATGGCGCAATCCGGCCGCAGCTGACTACTGCGGGCGAAATAGCTAGCGCCGGCCATGGAGGTTTCTTCATCCGCGGTCGCCAAGACATACAGCGGTTTTTTCAGCGAAGCGACATCGATATCCCGCAGGCTGTCGAGCACAAAAGCAAAAAACCCTTTCATATCCGCGGTGCCCAAACCGTAGAGCTTATTGTCGTGCTCGCTTAAGACAAAAGGGTCCCGCGTCCAGCGGCCATCGTCAAAAGGCACCGTATCGCTGTGGCCCGTTAATAATAATCCCCCCGGTCCACTGCCCGCGCTGGCCAGCATGTTAAACTTATTGCGTGTCCCCGGTACCGGCTGCACCTCCACCTGAAACCCCAGATCGCGGAACCAACCCGCCAGCAAAGTGATTAAGGCCTCATTGCTTTGATCCAGCGCGGCGTCGGTGGCGCTGATGGACGGCGTGGCAATAAGCGCACGGTACAACTCAATAAAAGGGGGTATTTTCATCATCGTGGTTGACAGCCTTTGCTTTGGATAGTATCAATATTCATGCATTTATTGTGAATAAAAATACAGTAATGTCGAGCGTGACGTAAAAGGGTTATACCAGACTACACCGCTTGACCTCGCGGGTGAACAGCGGATTGGCGCTGATTCGCCCAACTTCTGTTTAGATATGGTTAAGAAGGCAAATAAATTTCATGCTGAATACGCTGATTGTCGGCGCCAGCGGCTACACCGGCGCTGAGCTTGCGCTCTACGTGGCCCGCCACCCGCAGATGCATCTCGCCGCGCTGACGGTTTCCGCGCAGAGCGCCGATGCCGGCAAATTGCTCTCCGAGCTTCACCCGCAATTGAAAGGCATTGTCGATTTGCCGCTGCAGCCCATGGACGATGTCAGCGCATGGGCCAAGCGCGCCGATGTGGTGTTTCTCGCCACCGCCCATGAAGTGAGCCATGATCTGGCGCCGCAATTTCTCGCGGCCGGCTGCGTGGTGCTTGATCTCTCCGGCGCCTACCGCGTCAATCAGGCGGCCTTTTACACCCAATACTACGGTTTTGAACATCAGCACGGCGACTGGCTGGATCGGGCGGTCTACGGACTGGCGGAGTGGCAGGAAGCGGCGTTGAAAACCGCCCAGCTGGTGGCGGTGCCCGGCTGTTATCCCACCGCCTCACAGCTGGCGCTTAAACCTCTGGTCGAGGACGGATTGCTGCATGGCGACCAGTGGCCGGTGATCAATGCGGTCAGCGGGGTCAGCGGCGCCGGGCGTAAAGCGTCGCTCGGCAATAGTTTTTGCGAGGTCAGCCTCCAGCCTTATGGTATTTTCACCCACCGGCATCAGCCTGAGATTGCCCGTCATTTAGGTATTCCGGTGATCTTCACACCGCACCTGGGCAATTTCGCCCGCGGCATGCTGGCGACCATCACCTGCCGGCTGCGGCCCGGCGTGACGTCGGCGGCGGTTGCGGCCAGTTTCCATCAGGCCTATGACGATAAACCGCTGGTGCGGCTTTACGACCAAGGCGTGCCGGCGCTGAAGGCGGTCGTGGGCACGCCGTTTTGCGATATCGGTTTCAAAATGCAGGACGAACATCTGATCGTGGTCGCCGCTGAGGATAACCTGCTGAAAGGGGCGGCGGCGCAGGCGGTGCAGTGCGCCAATATCCGTTTTGGTTTTGCGCAGACGCTGGCGCTTTACTAGGGACTAATGAGGCCAATAACATAATGAATCCATTGATTATCAAACTGGGCGGCGTTTTGCTCGATAGCGACGAGGCGCTGGAGCGTTTGTTTACCGCGCTGGACAGTTATCGCGCCGAGCACCGGCGCCCTTTGCTTATCGTCCACGGCGGCGGTTGCCTGGTGGACGAGTTGATGCATAAACTTTCCCTGCCGGTGGTCAAGAAAAACGGCCTGCGGGTGACGCCTGCGGATCAGATAGCGATTATTACCGGCGCGCTGGCCGGCACCGCCAATAAAACATTGCTGGCGTGGGCGAAAAAACATGCCATCAATGCGGTAGGACTGTGCCTGGGGGATGGCGACAGCGTGAATGTCACGCCGCTCGATCCGGCGCTGGGTCACGTCGGCCATGCGCAACCCGGTTCGCCGGCGCTGCTGACGACGCTGTTAGACGGCGGCTATCTGCCCGTTATCAGCTCGATCGGGCTAACCCATGACGGCGAACTGATGAACGTTAACGCCGATCAGGCGGCCACCGCGCTGGCCGCTACCTTGGGCGCCGACCTGATTTTGCTCTCGGACGTCAGCGGGATCCTTGATGGCAAAGGCCAACGCATCGCGGAAATGACCGCCCAGAAGGCCGAGCAATTGATCGAGCAGGGGATCATCACCGACGGTATGATAGTGAAGGTCAACGCCGCGCTTGATGCGGCCCGCACACTGGGCAGGCCGGTGGATATCGCCAGCTGGCGCCACGCCGAGCAACTGCCTGCGCTGTTCAACGGCGTTGCCATTGGCACCCGTATACTGGCCTGATTGCCGGCCTCGCCGGCAGCGTGACGCCGGCCGGTTCGTTTTACCCTCTTAGGGCGCGGCATGAGGCCGCGCACGCACCTTTATCGCGCGCGATGGCGCGCGTTAGCATCGTTTTAGGAGAGCAGGTTATGGCACTTTGGGGCGGACGATTCAGTCAGGCGGCGGATCAACGTTTTAAATCTTTTAATGACTCGCTGCGGTTCGACTACCGTCTGGCCGAACAGGACATCGTCGGTTCCGTGGCCTGGTCCCGCGCGCTGGTCACCGTGGGGGTGTTGAGCGAAGCGGAGCAGCAACAGCTGGAAGACGCTCTGAACGTGACCCTGGAGGAGGTGCGTGCCGCGCCGGAAGCTATCCTCGCGAGCGATGCAGAAGATATCCATAGCTGGGTAGAGCAGCGTTTGATAGATAAAGTGGGCGATTTAGGCAAAAAGTTGCACACCGGACGCAGCCGAAACGATCAAGTGGCGACCGATCTCAAGCTGTGGTGTAAAGCGCAGGTCACCGAGCTGCTTGGCGCGATACATTTATTGCAGCAGGCGCTGGTCATGACCGCCGAGGCCCATCAGGACGTGGTGATGCCCGGCTATACCCATTTACAGCGCGCGCAGCCGATCACCTTTGCCCATTGGTGTCTGGCCTACAGCGAAATGCTCGCCCGCGATGAAAGCCGCCTGCGCGACACGTTGACGCGTCTGGACGTCAGCCCGCTCGGCGCCGGCGCGCTGGCCGGTACCGCCTATGCTATCGATCGCGACAAGTTGGCCGGCTGGCTGGGTTTTGCTTCTGCGACCCGCAACAGTCTGGATAGCGTTTCCGATCGCGATCATGTTCTGGAACTCCTGTCGGATGCGGCAATTGGCATGGTGCACCTTTCCCGCTTCGCCGAAGATCTGATTTTCTTTAATACCGGTGAGGCGGGCTTCATCGAATTATCGGATCGCGTCACTTCCGGTTCGTCGCTGATGCCGCAGAAGAAAAACCCCGATGCGCTGGAGCTTATCCGCGGCAAATGCGGACGAGTGCAGGGCGCGTTGACCGGCATGATGATGACGTTGAAGGGCCTGCCGCTGGCCTATAACAAGGATATGCAGGAGGATAAAGAGGGGCTGTTCGACGCGCTGGATACCTGGCTTGACTGTCTGCATATGGCGGCGCTGGTGCTCGATGGCATCCAACTGAAATCGCCGCGCTGCCGCGAAGCGGCTGAGCAGGGGTATGCCAACGCCACCGAACTGGCGGATTATCTGGTGGCGCGGGGGATCCCTTTTCGCGAAGCGCACCATATTGTCGGCGAGGCAGTGGTGGAAGCTATCCGTCAGGGGGTGCCCCTGGAAGCGCTACCGCTGGCGCAACTGCAGGCTTTCAGCCCGGTGATCCACGATGATGTCTATCCGGTCCTGGCGCTGGCGTCGTGTCTGGCGCAGCGTAAGGCGAAAGGCGGCGTGGCGCCGGAGCAGATCGCGCAGGCTATCGCCGAGGCAAAACAGCGGCTGGCATAAAGGCTGCGGCGCCAGCCCAATGCTATCATCGGGCAGGTGGGTGGATTGACGCGGTAGGTCCAGCGTGGCCGGGCATTCGCCCGCTGAGGCCACTGCTGCGGGCGGTCCGCGTCTTTCACCTAAACGCTGAGCGTTTTTCGCGCTGCACGGCGCATCCCTTGATGCATTCAACCAGTGTTCGCGCTGCACGGCGCATCCCTTGATGCATTCAACCAGTGTTCGCGCTGCAGGGCGCATCCCTTGATGCATTCAACCCATGTTCGCGCTGCACGGCGCATCCCTTGATGCATTTAACCCATGTTCGCGCTGTAGGGTGCATCCCTTGATGCATTCAATCTATGTTCGCCCTGCTAGGCAGAGAATATCGCTGGCGAGACCTCTTTCCTTACCTGACCCGCAACTTTCTCCCATCATTTTAACGAGATGGGTGAAGTGGAACATCATTAACCTGTGTCGTGAATTATTATTGGTTTTAGCTATTGATAGGGTTAATCGTTGATTGCTATTCTATCTATCGACGCGGGCTATCGCGTCAATGGAGGAATTGATGAACATTCGCGATCTAGAATATTTGGTGGCTCTGGCCGAGCATCGTCATTTCCGACGCGCCGCCGACTCCTGCCACGTCAGTCAGCCCACGCTCAGCGGACAGGTGCGCAAGCTGGAAGATGAATTGGGCGTAATGCTGTTGGAACGAACCAGCCGTAAAGTGCTGTTCACCCAAGCCGGCCTGCTGCTGGTGGATCAGGCGCGTACGGTGCTGCGGGAAGTGAAAGTTCTGCGCGAGATGGCCAGCCAGCAAGGGGAATCCATGTCGGGGCCGCTGCATATCGGCCTTATCCCCACCGTGGGGCCGTACCTGCTGCCGCATATTGTTCCGACGCTGCACCAGACCTTTCCCAAGCTGGAAATGTATTTGCATGAGTCCCAAACCAGCCAACTGTTACAGCAGCTCGACAGCGGCAAGCTGGACTGCGCCATTCTGGCGCTGGTAAAGGAGTCGGAAGCGTTTATTGAAGTGCCCTTGTTTGACGAACCGATGCAGTTGGCGATCTACGCCGATCATCCCTGGGCGGATCGCGATCGGGTGCCGATGTCCGATCTGGCCGGTGAGCGGCTGCTGATGCTGGAGGATGGCCACTGTTTGCGCGATCAGGCGATGGGGTTTTGCTTCCAGGCCGGTGCCGACGAGGACACCCATTTTCGCGCTACCAGCCTGGAAACCCTGCGCAATATGGTGGCGGCGGGCAGCGGCATTACCCTGCTGCCCTCCCTGGCGGTCCCGAGGGAGCGCAAGCGGGATGGCGTTTGCTATCTCCCTTGTTACAAACCGGAACCGAAACGCACCATTGCGCTGGTGTATCGCCCCGGTTCACCGCTGCGTGCCCGCTATGAGCAACTGGCGGACAGTATCCGCAGCCATATGCAAGCCTACATGGGCAGCGGCTTAAAAGAGGCGGTTTAAGCCGTTAAGCGCCGCCACCCGATAGGCTTCCGCCATGGTGGGATAATTGAAGGTGGTATTGACGAAATACTCGATAGTATTGCCCTCCCCCTTCTGTTCCATGATGGCCTGGCCAATATGAATAATTTCGGCGGCGCGCTCGCCAAAACAGTGGATGCCGAGGATCTGCTTTGTCTCGCGGTGAAATAACAATTTCAGGCTGCCGACATTCATGCCGACGATTTGCGCCCGCGCCAGATGTTTGAACTGCGCGCGTCCGACTTCATAGGGCACTTTCAATGCCGTGAGCTCTTGCTCGGTTTTGCCGACAGAGCTGATTTCGGGAATGGTATAAATGCCGGTGGGGATATTTTCAATCAGCTGCACATTGGCCTGGCCTTTGATGATCACCTGCGCGGCGATACGGCCCTGATCATAAGCCGCAGAGGCCAGACTGGGGTAACCAATCACATCGCCGACCGCGTAAATATGGCGGGCGGCGGTCTGGTACATACTGTTGACCTTGATAAGGCCACGGCTGTCCGCTTCCAGCCCGACCTTGTCCAGCTTAAGCGTATCGGTATTGCCGGTGCGGCCGTTGGCATAGAGCAGACAATCGGCTTTCATGCGCTTGCCGGAGCGGAAACGTACCTCGATGCCGTCATCGAGCCCTTTGATTTCTTCGTATTCCTCGTTGTGGCGGATAACCACCCCGTTTTCCCAGAAATGGTAGGACAGGGCGTCGGACATCTCCTGATCGAGGAACGCCAGCAGCCGATCCCGGGTATTAATCAAATCTACCTTGACGTTCATGCCGCGGAAAATCGAGGCGTACTCGCAGCCGATGACGCCGGCACCGTAGATAATGACATGGTGGGGATCGTGCTTCAGATCGAGGATGGAGTCGCTGTCATAGACACGCGGATGGTCGAAATCGACATCCTGCGGGTGATAAGGCCGGGAGCCGCAGGCGATGACGATATTTTCCGCGCTGAGGGTTTCGGTCGTGTTATCGCCGTAGTGGATCTGCACCCGGTGTTCATCGACGAAGCTGGCCTCGCCGGTAAAAATCTGGCAGTGGTTGCGCTCGTAAAAACCTTGGCGCATGTGGGTTTGCTGCTTTATGACCTGGTCGGCATGACGCAAAATATCGGCGAAGCCGGTGTGGGGCAGGCGGGTATTACCGTGCAGCGGGCTCTGATTAACTTCGATAATCCGGCTCACCGCCTGACGCAGCGCTTTGGAGGGAATGGTGCCCCAGTGGGTGCAGCCGCCGCCGACGTTGTCATAGCGCTCAATGACCGCAACGCGCGCGCCCCGTTTGGTCAACCCCATGGCGGCGCCTTCGCCGCCGGGACCGGAACCGATAATAATGGCATCGTAATCGTACTTTGGTTGCATAGCTGTCCCAACCCGATGAATACAAATTAACAACCTAATTGTAACATCAACGCCCGCATATCCCAATTGTCAACGCATCGGGCGAGCGGTAACCGCACGGATCGTCCCTTCGCGCCCCCGGCCACGGTCAAGGTTGGTACCAGGGTGTTTGGGACGTTAAAATACACAGTTTGTATCAACGCTGTTGCAACAAATTTTGATATAGTTGTTTTTTTACATTAATGGCGAGGCTGGATGGTTTATATGGGCGTCAGAGCGCAACAAAAAGAGCGAACCCGGCGTTCGCTCATTGAGGCGGCCTTCAGCCAATTAAGCGCTGAACGCAGTTTCGCCAGCCTGAGCCTGCGTGAAGTCGCCCGCCAAGCCGGTATCGCGCCCACCTCATTTTACCGCCATTTTCGCGATGTGGATGAGTTGGGCCTCACCATGGTGGACGAAAGCGGCCTGATGTTGCGCCAGCTGATGCGCCAGGCGCGTCAGCGTATCGCCAAGGGCGGCAGCGTGATCCGCACCTCGGTGGCTACGTTTATGGAATTTATCGGTAATAATCCCAATGCTTTCCGCCTGCTGCTGCGTGAACGTTCCGGCACCTCCAGCGCCTTCCGCGCCGCGGTGGCGCGTGAAATTCAGCATTTCATCGCCGAGCTGGCCGATTATTTGGAAATCGAGAACCACATGCCGCGCAGTTTTACCGAAGCGCAGGCGGAGGCGATGGTTATCATTGTGTTTAATGCCGGCGCCGAGGCGCTGGATGTCGATCTTGAGCAGCGCCGCCAGCTGGAAGAGCGGCTGGTGCTGCAGCTGCGCATGATTTCCAAAGGGGCTTTTTATTGGTACCGTCGCGAACAGGAAAAAGCGCTGACCCTTACTGAGAATAATGGCAGGTAACAGATGACCCAACACACCCTTGCAGAGAAAGGCACATTGCTGTTGGCATTGATCGCGGGCTTGTCCCTTAACGGCAGCTTCACCGCGCTTTTCAGCGCCATTGTGCCTTTTTCCTTCTTCCCGCCGATTGCGCTGGCCCTGGCGCTGTACTGCCTGCATCAGCGTTATCACCAGAGTGCTATGCCGCCGGGGTATCCGCTGCTGGTGGCGGCAAATTTTCTGCTTGGGCTGTTATTGTACAGCGCGATTGTTCGCGCCGAATATCCCGCTATCGGCTCCAATTTCGTGCCGTCAATATTGGCGGTGGTGCTGGTGTTGTGGATTGGCCGGCGGCTGAAAATCCTGCGCCGCACGCAGGCGGACGGCGATGAAAATTATTGATGCCTGAATCAGGCCGGGCGCCGACGGCTCAAACCGCCGTCGCCTTGCGCACCAGCAACACGCCACATTCCATATGATGGGTGTAGGGGAACTGATCAAATAGCGCCAGCCGTTCGATAGTGTGGGTGGACGACAGCGTGGCAAGGTTGCGGCACAGAGAATCAGGGTTGCAGGAGATATACAGGATCTGAGGATACGCCTGCACCATGCTGACCGTCGCTTCGTCCAGCCCGCTGCGCGGCGGATCAACGAAAATCGTTTCGCAACGGTAGCTCTGTAAATCAATCTCCTTGAGACGGGTAAACTCCCGCTCTTTGCGCATCGCCTGGGTAAACTCTTCAGCCGACATACGGACTATCTGCACATTGTCGATGTGATTCGCGGCGATGTTATAGTGCGCGGCTTCCACCGACGGTTTGGCGATTTCGGTGGCAAGCACCCGGTCGAAATGACGCGCCAGCGCCAGCGAAAAATTGCCGTTGCCGCAGTAAAGCTCCAGCAAATCCCCCTGCGCGCCTTCGGTGGCCGCCAGCGCCCATTCCAGCATGTGGACATTGACGCCGGCATTGGGCTGGGTAAAGCTGTTTTCGATCTGCCGGTAAATAAGCGTGCGGCCGGCGACGGTCAAATGAATAACCCCGAGTTTATTAGAGAGTAATTTTGGCAATACTACGCCGCTTCCTCTGATGCTAATTGCAAAGCGTAATAGTTCATTTCGGCTTCAGTAGGAGGGATGTAACCCAGCCGCCCGAGCAGCCTTCTGTTGTTGTACCAGTCCACCCAGTCCAGCGTGGCCAACTCCACTTCCGTCCGGTTTTTCCAGCTCCCGCGGTGGATAACCTCCGTTTTGTACAACCCGTTGATACTCTCTGCCATCGCATTATCGTAGGAGTCGCCG
>NZ_FRDB01000259.1 GCF_900143145.1 Candidatus Sodalis sp. SoCistrobi | reverse complement strand
CATAGGTATCTACACATTTATCGTGATACCTGTTATTACTTTGCAGAATGATTTCAACCTATCTGTTGGCGGGATTGACTCTCGCCTTACCCGCCGATATCAGACGCTGGTTAAACAGCATATGACGCCCGCGGCTCTTCTTGCTTCTGCGGTTAAAGACCTCGCAAGTGCTCAAAAATCAACTTTCGCAACTACCCAAGCTGTCTGGCGTTTTCTGAATAATAAGCGAATTAGCTTCAGTCAACTCAATGAGCCAATTATTTCGCTAGCACTTGAGCAAATTTCGCTTAGCCCGCATCCATACGCTCTCGTTGTTCATGATTGGTCACGTTTACAATTTCTTTACCATCATGCCAAATACGGACGCTTAAAAATGACGCACGGTGGCGATGTTGGATATGAACTTCAAAGCAGCTTGCTGGTTGATGCTGGCACGGGTTTGCCAATAGCGCCTCTATCTCAGACACTTACCGATGCAACCGGTTGTCATTCAACGTTGGCGGAAGGACTGTCCGAACGGCAGACACATATGGACGCCTTGACGACCGATATTGCCCGTGTGGAATCGCTTAATATAGGTAAAAAGCTGATTCATATAATTGATAGAGAGGGTGACTCTATTGGACATATGCGGACGTTGAGTACTCAAGGAATATGCTGGCTTATCCGAGGAAAAGAAGGACATGGTGCAGAGTGGCAAGGTAATTCATTGAAAATTGGTGAGATTGCTGCTCTTCTGCCATACAACGGATGCGGACAGGTAGACTGGAAAGGGAAAAAAGCTGATATGGAAATCAGTGAAACCTCGATAGTCATAACCCGAGCTGCGCAGCAGAAGCGTAAAGATAAAGAAACCGGCCGCCGCATAAAAATCCAACCTGGAGAGCCTCTGACGGTCAGATTGGTTGTTGTTCGGCTTACGGATGATCTCGGTAATGTGGTGGGACGCTGGACGCTGCTTACAAACGTTTGCAGCGAGATCACCTGCGAGGAAGTAGCTCGTTGGTATTACTGGCGCTGGAATATTGAATCATTTTTTAAGTTGCTGAAAGGTGCCGGACATGACGTAGAAACATGGCTTCAGCGCAGCGCGCCAGCCGTACTACGCAGGTTGTTAATAGCCAGTATGGCTGCTGTTCTGGTATGGCGGCTGCAACGCGCTGAAGGAGAAGAAAATGCGGCAGCCCGCCAGCTGATATGTCGCTTGTCAGGACGACAGCAAAAGCGAGGCCGCAGAGAGAGCGCTCCTGCTCTGCTCGCTGGCCTATCCATCTTGTTGAATACACTAAAATTATTATCGGAATATAGTCTGGAAGAACTTACTCATTTAGCGAGAGTTGCTCTTAAGCCTCCTCCCTGATGTGTAGATACCTATGCTTCTAGGGTGTGTTCAGCACCTGAAAGCGACTATAGCGCATGGCATTTCCTGCGTCAAATGTGGGGCGTTCGGCGGTCAAATTTGGGCGATTCTGGCGTAGTCGGCAGGTCGAAATGAACGGTAAGTTATTGATAAAAATGTCGTGTATTGTCGTGCTTTGTTGTGTTTTGTCGCCTATTTTTTGAGCTGAGATTCCATTCAAGGTGTTGATATATTTGGCTTTTATGTGTTTTCGTGCTGCTGCTGGTCGAGCAGCGGCCGCAACGCTTCCGCCGGTTCCGCCGCGGCCAGCCGGGCCAGCGCTGGCGCCGAGGCTTGCGCCTGCTGCGCGGCCTGCAGGGACGCCTGCTGCGTCTGTTGCCAGGCCGATCGCCGCTGCGTCCGTTCAGTCAGCCAGGTGTGGTGACGTTGACGCTCATGGCGCTGGGTGTTTAGCTGCAGCTCGTCCTGCTGCCGCTGCGTCAGTTCGGCTTCCAGCATTGCCTGTTGTTCAGCGGTAAGCATTTCCATGGCACCCGCACGCGCTTCCCATTGCGCCAGCTCGTTGCGGACATCTTTGTTGCGCTCAAACACGTCGGCGGAAATGCGGCCGTAAATATCGGTGCCCGTCAGCTCCTCCAGCAGCCCGGCGCGGCTTTTGGCGTCGGCGTTCAGAAAAGCAGCGAAATCGCCCTGCGCCAGCAAAATCGATTTGGTAAACCGGGCAAAATCCAGCCCGGTTAATTCGGCAATCAGGCGTTTTTTATCGGTAATTTTATCCGCCAGGATCACGCCATCGCTGATGCGAGCCAGCTCCACTTTCGCCCCCTGTAGATTGCCGCCGGGTTGATTTTTCGCCCGACGCTGGCTCCAAAACGCGCGATAGCCGACCCCTTTGACGGCAAACTCCACCTCGGCAAGCGATTCAGCCGTATGGCGGGTCATCAGTTCCGCACCGGGATTCTCCCCCAGCCGTGGCGTCTGGTGATATAGCGCCAGACTGATGGCGTCGAGCAGTGTGGTTTTGCCCGCGCCGGTAGGGCCGGTGATGGCGAACAGGCTACTACGGGTCAAAGGGCGTGGCGGTAAAGTCGATTTTCCATTCGCCCTGCAGGGCATTGAGATTTTTTAGCCGCAGCGTCAGTATTTTCATGCGTCCGTTGCCTCATGGCCGTTGTGCAAATCATCGACCACTTGGTCAAACAGATGTCGGATGCGCCGGCACCGGGGTTCATCCGGCGTTTTCTCCAGCGCTAATCGCCGCTCAAACACCTCGCTGACGCTCAGTTCGCTCAGCGTCTCCTGCTGCAGACGGTGAAGGCCGTCGAGGCGCTGTTCGCGGCTGCGGCGCAGCAGCAGCACTTCCACCGGCAGCGATTCCGCCAGCGTCTGGATGCGCTGCTGAATGTCGGTCAAATAGCCGTCGGCCACGACTTCAATATCCAGCCATAACGGGCGTGCGCCGCGATAATCCGCATAGCTGCGCAACTGTTGTTCTATCTCCTCCACGCGGCCTTTAATAAGCCGCATCGGCTGTGTTTCCGGCACCGTAAGCGGCGTGACCTGCGGCGGCTGGCCGTTCAGGAAACTGACCAGATTGACCTGTTTCGGTTGACCCGCTTCATCAAAACTCAGCGGGATCGGCGAGCCACAATAGCGAATGCCGTCATTGCCACCGATAATCTGCGGTCGGTGAATGTGGCCGAGGGCGATATACTCCGCCGGCGGGAACAGACGCGCGGGAAAGGCACCAAGGGTGCCGATATAAATTTCGCGCACCGAATCGGTGGTGCTGGCGCCGACCGTCGTGAGATGGCCGGTGGCGATAATGGGGACCGGCGCGGGAAGGGCGTCGCGCAACCGCTGCGCCCGTTGATACAATTGCTGATAGCGTTCAGCGATGGCGTCCAAAAGCGCCTGCTGTTTTTCACCACCCGACAGGCCGCCGCGGCTGAGCAGTACATCCCGCGGCCGCAGATAGGGGACGGCGCACAGCACCGCGCCCGGCGCGCCGTTGCGATCCTGCAGGACCCACACCTGGTCCTCACCGTCGCCACCGGCCACTATTCGCGTATTCAGACAGGCCAGCAACGCGCGGGATTCGTTGAGGGTTGCCACCGCGTCATGGTTGCCGGCCAGCGCCACCAGTTGACAACCGGCAGGCTGCAGCGCCACAACGAAACGGTTGTGAATCACCCCGGATAAATTAGAGTCTATACTTTAAAAGTGGAGGTCTCTATGACAACGACCAAACGTTACTCTCCGGAAGTCCGTGAACGGGCAGTTAATCTAGTGCTGGAAACTCAGCATGAGCA
>NZ_FRDB01000264.1 GCF_900143145.1 Candidatus Sodalis sp. SoCistrobi | reverse complement strand
TGCTCATGCTGAGTTTCCAGCACTAGATTAACTGCCCGTTCACGGACTTCCGGAGAGTAACGTTTGGTCGTTGTCATAGAGACCTCCACTTTTAAAGTATAGACTCTAATTTATCCGGGGTGATTCAAGCAGACCAAGCTGCCCGCCGTGACCCTCCCCGGCCAAAGCGACCAAGGCGGCTTTTTGACTGATAAAGATAAGCACGAAAATCAGCGTGCTCGCTGCAATGCCTGCGTTATGCCGGTGAATCGCCATGGTTGCCTCCCTCATAGATACCCGCCACGATGGCGGCAATAATGCCTGTTTCCCGGTGTAAAAAAAGCCAACGCCCCCAGATTGGCAAGGGCGGAAATCCCGGCAGACGGTCTAAAAGCCGTCTGACTATTGGCATTCATTTGCCTCTAATCGCTTCGCAGCATGTAACGTCGCGGGAGGTCAGGCAAGCCTGGCCGCCGGAGATATTGGTCAAATAAATTTAACGGGTAACTTCAACTATATCAAGATGTTGCAAGTAAAATATCGGTTACGTTTTCGGGGGTGGCAGGTCATAGTATTGTTACGATGCGCTGCAAAAGTGTTAGCGATTTGCTGCCGGCGCCCGGAGGAAATCACCAGGATGCGCGTGCATCGCAAGCCAAACCGATAATAGTGTTAACTATTTTATAAACACGCTGGCCGACGTGAGGCATGGCATGCCGACGCGGCTGTTCCCGCTATTACCGCCGGTGGTTAATAACTGGTTAACGGGCTGTCACGGGGTATAAGGGGCTATGGCACCATTTTCGGAAATATCCTTAATGAATGGGCGATGGCCGGAGGTGGGGAAGAATGCGCCAGCAATAATCCCGAACCTCTCGCGGGCAAGCCCTATCGCGACAGCCCAACGCGCCGAAGTCCCGTGACGCGGCCAGCCGCACAACGGACGATGTGGCAAGTGGCGGGCTTCGACATCCTATGTTGGCTCACGCGGCTCTGGTCGAAAGTCGCCGGGCGCCGGGTGACGACGTATCCCCCGCGCTGGACAAGGTCCACGTTTCCCTGCCGGCAGTCGCCGGGGGCTCGTGCCCGATAATGCTCCGCCAGGCAGCCGCCGTGCGGGCGCGCTTACCAAGCGTTAAAAAATATTTCCCGGGTCGGCAGAACTTTTTCCCCGCCTCCCGGTCCTACTTTATGCCACTGCTTTTCTTTGATGTCCCCATTTTGAGGAGCCCGAGCGTCCCGCCTATTAGGTTCAAGACGCTCGGGTTTTTTATTATTCCTCGATTTCCCGCTCCAGTCATCGTTTTTATAAAATCGCTTTTCTGGCGCATTATCCGCCATGGCTAAATCACAATCAGCGCGGCGTTCGCCGTTTATCTTCACCGAATGCGGGCATCGGTCGGGTTAAAAATCCGGCATCCCAATGTCGCTCGAGGATTAATCTTTACGGCGGATCAGTTAATTTTTATACACTCCTGTTGCGCTTGCACAATTATTCACCATCAACTGGCTATTTTTCTCTCACGTAATATATTTTTTAAGCCCTCCCTCTATTATGAACAATATTTACTCACTCTTTTTAAACGTTAATTTTACACGCCGCGCGTAACGTTAACAAAAAACAACCAAGAGAGAAAGAAATCATCATGTGGAATTTAAAAGACTGAAATATAACAAATACCTTAAAACCTATCACCCACAAATGCCAATGCATTCGCTCATTAATTGACTCATGACAGGGAATATTATTCCTTCATCTGTCGTTGCAAATAATTATTCGACCGGCGTCAAAAAAAACGGCATTACCGCTGGCAGTGACAAAGAAACACTTTATTATCCCCCCGAAGATTATCGATGATTTAACAACAGATAATTGAACTACGTCAATATAACTATATTAAACTGAGTAACGGCGACGGCTATTATTTACTACCGTTCAGCCTTTGCGTTTTATTCGGAGAATTTATGGACATCACAAATGCTTCCCCCGCACGGGCAGTCCCGTCCGATGCGGCCTGGCGCAAAACCGATACGGTCTGGATGTTAGGGCTTTATGGCACGGCTATTGGCGCCGGCGTGCTTTTTCTCCCTATCAATGCGGGTATCGGCGGGCTACTGCCGCTGCTTATCATGGCGCTTATCGCTTTTCCCATGACCTTTTTCGCCCACCGGGGCATGACGCGTTTTGTGCTGTCAGGCAACGGCAAATGCAACGACATTACCGATGTCGTTAAGGAGCATTTCGGCAACCGCATCGGTAACCTGATAACGCTGCTGTACTTCTTCGCTATCTATCCGATCCTGTTGGTTTACAGCGTCGCAATCACCAACACCGTCGAAAGTTTTATCGTGCATCAACTCGGCTATAACGCGCCGCCGCGGGCGTTGTTGGCGCTGCTGCTGATAATCGGCCTGATGATGATAATCTGGCTCGGCAAGGACATCATCGTTAAGTCGATGAGCGTGCTGGTGTTTCCCTTCGTTGCGGTGCTGGTGTTTTTGTCGTTTTACCTGATTCCGTATTGGAGCGGCGCCCTTTTCCAGGCACCGCTGGTACAGCCTCAGGCCGACGGCGGCGGCTTACTCAGCACCCTGTGGTTGGCGGTGCCGGTCATGGTGTTTTCGTTTAATCATTCGCCGATTATCTCGTCATTCGCGATGTCCAAACGCGAAGAATACGGCGCTGGGGCCGAGGCGAAATGCTCCCGCGTGCTGGCCTGCAGCCATGTGATGATGGTGCTGACGGTGATGTTTTTCGTCTTTAGCTGCGCCCTGAGCCTGTCACCGGAAAATATGCAAGAGGCGAAAGATCAAAATATTTCCATGTTGTCGTATCTTGCCAACCATTTTGATAATCCGTTTATCGCCTCGCTGGGGCCGATAATTGCTTTTGTTGCTATTGCCAAATCCTTTCTCGGCCACTATCTCGGCGCCAGTGAAGGTTTTAGCGGGTTGGTAACCTCAGCCTTACATGCCCGCGGCAAGGACATTTCCGCTGGGGCGATGAGCAAAGTCACCGCCGTGTTCATGCTGCTGACCGCCTGGCTGGTGGCCACGATTAACCCCAGCATTTTGGGTATGATTGAAACTCTAGGCGGCCCGGTTATTGCCATGCTGCTGTTTTTAATGCCGATGTACGCCATTCATAAAGTGCCCGCCATGGCGCGCTACCGTGGTCTGGCCAGCAATTATTTTGTGTGGGCGATTGGGCTCATCGCGCTGACCGCAACCGTCTACAAACTTATGTGATGGCAACCGCCGGTGGTATCCGTCGCGGGGCGACAACCTTGCCCGGCGACGGGGCGGCGGTGATTTCGAGTGAAAGGGCGGCATTGACGCCGTAGACGGCGTGCCAGCGCCGCCGATGAGCGAGATATCTGCCGACGACGCAGCGCCAGATTGAATAACCCCGAGTTTATTAGAGAGTAATTTTGGCAATACTACGCCGCTTCCTCTGATGCTAATTGCAAAGCGTAATAGTGAATCACCCCGGATAAATTAGAGTCTATACTTTAAAAGTGGAGGTCTCTATGACAACGACCAAACGTTACTCTCCGGAAGTCCGTGAACGGGCAGTTAATCTAGTGCTGGAAACTCAGCATGAGCA
>NZ_FRDB01000086.1 GCF_900143145.1 Candidatus Sodalis sp. SoCistrobi | reverse complement strand
CATAGGTATCTACACATTTATCGTGATACCTGTTATTACTTTGCAGAATGATTTCAACCTATCTGTTGGCGGGATTGACTCTCGCCTTACCCGCCGATATCAGACGCTGGTTAAACAGCATATGACGCCCGCGGCTCTTCTTGCTTCTGCGGTTAAAGACCTCGCAAGTGCTCAAAAATCAACTTTCGCAACTACCCAAGCTGTCTGGCGTTTTCTGAATAATAAGCGAATTAGCTTCAGTCAACTCAATGAGCCAATTATTTCGCTAGCACTTGAGCAAATTTCGCTTAGCCCGCATCCATACGCTCTCGTTGTTCATGATTGGTCACGTTTACAATTTCTTTACCATCATGCCAAATACGGACGCTTAAAAATGACGCACGGTGGCGATGTTGGATATGAACTTCAAAGCAGCTTGCTGGTTGATGCTGGCACGGGTTTGCCAATAGCGCCTCTATCTCAGACACTTACCGATGCAACCGGTTGTCATTCAACGTTGGCGGAAGGACTGTCCGAACGGCAGACACATATGGACGCCTTGACGACCGATATTGCCCGTGTGGAATCGCTTAATATAGGTAAAAAGCTGATTCATATAATTGATAGAGAGGGTGACTCTATTGGACATATGCGGACGTTGAGTACTCAAGGAATATGCTGGCTTATCCGAGGAAAAGAAGGACATGGTGCAGAGTGGCAAGGTAATTCATTGAAAATTGGTGAGATTGCTGCTCTTCTGCCATACAACGGATGCGGACAGGTAGACTGGAAAGGGAAAAAAGCTGATATGGAAATCAGTGAAACCTCGATAGTCATAACCCGAGCTGCGCAGCAGAAGCGTAAAGATAAAGAAACCGGCCGCCGCATAAAAATCCAACCTGGAGAGCCTCTGACGGTCAGATTGGTTGTTGTTCGGCTTACGGATGATCTCGGTAATGTGGTGGGACGCTGGACGCTGCTTACAAACGTTTGCAGCGAGATCACCTGCGAGGAAGTAGCTCGTTGGTATTACTGGCGCTGGAATATTGAATCATTTTTTAAGTTGCTGAAAGGTGCCGGACATGACGTAGAAACATGGCTTCAGCGCAGCGCGCCAGCCGTACTACGCAGGTTGTTAATAGCCAGTATGGCTGCTGTTCTGGTATGGCGGCTGCAACGCGCTGAAGGAGAAGAAAATGCGGCAGCCCGCCAGCTGATATGTCGCTTGTCAGGACGACAGCAAAAGCGAGGCCGCAGAGAGAGCGCTCCTGCTCTGCTCGCTGGCCTATCCATCTTGTTGAATACACTAAAATTATTATCGGAATATAGTCTGGAAGAACTTACTCATTTAGCGAGAGTTGCTCTTAAGCCTCCTCCCTGATGTGTAGATACCTATGCCCTCGGTGGGGGACGGGCCCGTTGCTCGGCACCTGGGTGCCGCCAGCGCGGAATCGCGGCACGTTCGCTTCTTGTTACTCACCCGTCGTCAGGCTATCGCGTCGCTTTCGTCACGCTCCCCCCGTCGGCGTTTGCCTCACAGGAACGGCGAGACATCGCCAACCCCTTGGCGCACCACCTGCGGCGTCGGGTCGGTCAAATCGATGACCGTCGTTGGCTGCTGGCCGAGAAAGCCGCCGTGGATCACCAGATCGACCTGTTTACCCAAGTGATCACGAATGGATTCAGGATCCGACTCGGCAAAATCATTGCCCGGCAGCATCAACGTCGTCGACATCATCGGCTCATCCAGGGCCTCGAGCAGCGCCAGCGCAATAGGGTTGGACGGCACGCGCAGGCCTATCGTTTTGCGTTTGTCGCTCATCAGCCGGCGCGGCACTTCCTTGGTGGCCTTGAGGATAAAAGTATATTTGCCGGGGGTGTTGTTTTTCATCAGTCTGAACGCCTGATTGTCCACCTGTGCATAGGTGGACAATTCAGAAAGATCGCGGCATACCAGCGTAAAATTATGATGACCGTCCAACTGGCGAATGCGGCAAATGCGCTCCATAGCCGTTTTGTCTTCAAGCTGGCAGCCCAAGGCATAGCCGGAGTCGGTAGGATAGACGATGACCGCGCCTTTGCGCAGCAGATCCACCGCCTGGCTGACCAGACGCGGCTGCGGGTTATCCGGGTGAAGGGTAAAAAACTGACTCATTAATCAAACACTCCTTATTAAGGCGGCCGGCAGAGGACACGGGCCGCCTGGTTTATCCCTCTACGGCTGCGGGAGGACCGGCGGCAGGTAACACCGGCCAGTCACGCCATACCGGCTCAATCCCTCCCGGCAGCCATAGTTTGCGACCCAGCTCAATCCAGGCGCAGGGTTGATGAAAATCGGACCCTTGAGAAGCGAGAAGTCGATAATCACGGGCATAGGCCGCAAGCTGGCTCCTCTCTTGCAGCGACTGCTGGCACTGCGCGACTTCCATCGCATCGCCGCCGGCAGCGGTGAAATGCGTCAGCAGCCGTTTCAGCCACTTGGCCGACAGGTGATAACGCCCGGGATGGGCCACTACCGCCTGTCCCCCTGCTAGGTGGATCGCTTCAATCGCTTCATCTATTGTACACCACTGTGGCGGGACATAGCCGGTTTTCCCCCGCGACAGATATTTTTTAAACACGTTGGCGACATTAGTCGCCACGCCAAGGCTGACCAGATAGCGCGCAAAATGACCGCGGGTCACAAGATCGTCTTGCGCCAACTGCCGGGCGCCCTGCCAGGGCTCGCGGATACCCGCCTTGGCCAGCCGTTCGGCAATGGCATGGGCGCGCGTCAGGCGATGCGCGCGCTGTGACGCCAGCAATGCCGTCAGCGCCGGGTGACGCGGCGCGATGCCCAACCCGACGATATGGATTTCGTGATGCTGCCAAAGGGTAGAGATTTCCACCCCCGCCACCAGCTTGAGCGGCAGATTGAGCGCGGCAATCGCCTCGGCGGCGGGGGCAATACCGTCGACGGTATCATGATCGGTTATCGCCAGCACATCGACGCCCATCGCTTGGGCGCGCACCACCAGTTCCCGTGGCGTGAGCAGGCCGTCGGAGGCGGTAGTATGGCTGTGCAGGTCATAAACAACCCGTAAGGCTGTCGTCATCGGTTGTGGCGTCAAGGGATCTCCCCGCAGTTTTCATTGCCCTCCATCATAGCGGTAAACCGAGCTGAATCGAACTAGTGGACTTATTTTCGTTAGTTCATCCATTATGGTTGACTTTTTATCCCTGAACTAGTTTACTAGTACGAAGTTCAACCACAGCCTTCGAGATGCTCAACATGATGACCTTCACTACAGTAATGCTTCGCTGGTGGCGCACCTCCCTTTAGCGGGTGGTGAAATCATGCGTCGCTGTCATCAGACAGAGCACGATCCCAAATAGCCCGCTGCGTTAGCGGGTTTTTTTATGGGCGACAATCAGGAAAAAAGATAATGCCAATGCCAACCAGTCACTATCAGATAGAATTGCTGCACGCGCAGGCCCCTTACCGCCCCGACCCAACCGCCATGTTCAACCAGCTGTGCGGCGCCCGCCCCGCAACGCTGTTGCTGGAGTCGGCCGAGATCGATAAGAAGCATGATCTGGAAAGCATGATGGTGGTGGATAGCGCGCTGCGTATCACCGCCCTTGGCCAGACCGTCACGCTACAGGCGCTGAGCGCCAACGGCGCCGCGCTGCTGCCGCTGTTGGATGCCGCCTTGCCCGGGCAGGTGACGATTGTCACCCACCCTTATGGCCGTGAAATCACCTTCCCGCCGTCGGAACAGGACGTGGATGAGGATGCCCGCCTGCGCGCATTGTCGGTATTCGATTGTCTGCGCCTGCTACTGACGCTGGTCGGCCAGCCGCCGGACGCGCCGAAAGCGATGTTTGTCGGCGGGCTGTTCGCCTATGATCTGGTTGCCGGCTTTGAATCCTTGCCGCCGCTGCGTCCGGGACAACGCTGCCCCGATTACTGCTTTTATCTGGCCGAAACGCTGCTGATCCTCGATCACCAGCAACAAACCTGCGAACTGCAATGCAGCCTGTTCAGCCCCAGTGCATCGGAGAAGCAGCGGTTGCAGCACCGTCTTGAGCAATTACAACATCAGCTCAGCCAAGCGCCAGAGCCGATTCCGCATCAGGTCATCGACACCATGACCTTGACCTGCAGCCAGAGTGACGAAGAGTACGGCCAGGTCGTGCGCCGGATGCAGCAGGCGATCCGCGAAGGGGAAATTTTCCAGGTGGTGCCTTCGCGGCGTTTCTCCCTGCCCTGTCCTTCGGCGCTCGCCGCTTACCATACGCTGAAGAAAAGCAATCCCAGCCCGTATATGTTCTTCATGCAAGACAATGAATTCACCCTGTTTGGCGCCTCGCCGGAAAGCTCGCTGAAATACGCCCCGGATACCGGACAGATTGAAATCTACCCCATCGCCGGCACCCGGCCGCGCGGACGGCGCGCCGACGGTACGCTGGATGCCGATCTCGACAGCCGCATCGAGCTGGAAATGCGCGCCGACCATAAAGAGCTGGCCGAACATTTGATGCTGGTGGACTTGGCGCGCAATGATCTGGCGCGTATTTGCGAGCCGGGCACCCGCTACGTGGCGGATTTGACCAAAGTCGATCGTTACTCTTTCGTGATGCATCTGGTATCACGGGTGGTCGGCCAGCTGCGCGCCGATCTCGACGTACTGCATGCCTACCGCGCCTGCATGAATATGGGCACCCTGAGCGGGGCGCCGAAAGTCCGCGCCATGCAGCTTATTGCCGAGGCGGAAGGCGAACGCCGCGGGAGTTACGGTGGCGCAATCGGTTATTTTACCGCCGCCGGGGCGCTCGATACCTGTATCGTCATCCGTTCCGCCTACGTTGAAGACGGTATCGCCACGGTGCAGGCCGGCGCGGGCGTGGTACTGGATTCCGTTCCCCAGGCGGAAGCCGACGAAAGCCGCAACAAAGCGCGTGCCGTGTTGCGCGCTATTGCCACCGCCCACGACGCAAAGGAGCTGTTCTGATGGCCGATATCCTGTTACTCGATAATGTCGACTCGTTCACCTATAACCTGGTGGATCAGCTGCGCGCCAACGATCACCGGGTGGTGATTTACCGCAACCGGTTACCGGCCGCCCTCATCATGCGGGCGCTGTCCGAACTGGAAAACCCGATCCTGATGCTGTCGCCGGGCCCCGGCGCGCCGTCCCAGGCGGGCTGCATGCCGGAGTTGCTCACGGCGTTGCGCGGCCGGTTACCGATTATCGGCATCTGCCTGGGTCATCAGGCGATAGTGGAAGCCTACGGCGGCCACGTCGGCCAGGCGGGCGAGATCCTGCACGGTAAAGCGTCGCCCATCCGCCACGACAACCAGGGGATGTTCGCCGGACTGCCGAACCCGCTGCCGGTGGCGCGTTATCATTCGCTGGTAGGCAGTCAGGTGCCGGCAACGCTCACGGTCAACGCCCACTATAACGACATGGTGATGGCGGTACGCAATGACGCCGATCGGGTCTGCGGCTTCCAGTTCCACCCCGAATCCATTTTAACCACCCAGGGGGCGCATTTGTTAAATCAGACGCTCGCCTGGGCACGGGCGTAATCACAAGGACTAAGCCATGCAAGCGATTCTGGAACACCTTTATCAGGGTGAGCGTATCAGCCGCGAACAAAGCCAGCAGCTGTTCGCGGCCATCATTCAAGGGCAATTGGCCCCGGAACAGTTGGCGGCCGCGCTTATCAGCATGAAAGTGCGCGGTGAATACCCCGAGGAGATCGCCGGTGCCGCCGGCGCGCTGTTGGCCGACGCCAGCCCGTTTCCGCGCCCGGATTATCCGTTTGCCGATATTGTCGGTACCGGCGGCGACGGCAGCAATAGCATCAACATCTCCACCGCCAGCGCTATCGTCGCCGCCGGCTGCGGCGCCCGGGTCGCCAAGCACGGCAACCGCAGCGTATCCAGCCGTTCGGGTTCGTCGGACCTGCTGGCGGCGTTCGGTATCCGGCTGGATATGCCGGCTGAGCTATCGCGCCAGGCGTTGGATGAACTGGGCATGTGCTTTTTGTTCGCCCCACAGTATCATGCCGGTTTTCGTCATGCGATGCCGGTGCGTCAGCTTCTGAAAACCCGTACCCTGTTTAACGTGTTAGGCCCGCTAATCAACCCGGCCCGGCCGCCGCTGGCGCTGATTGGCGTCTACAGCCCGGAACTGGTGCTGCCGATTGCCGAGACGCTGCGCGTGCTGGGCTACCAACGCGCCGCGGTGGTACACGGCGGCGGCATGGATGAAGTCGCGCTGCATGCGCCGACCCAGGTGGCGGAGCTGCGCGAGGGGACGATTGAGAGCTACACTTTGAACGCGGCGGATTTTGGCCTGTCGCCCCAGCCCGCGGAGGCGCTGCGTGGGGGATCGCCGGAAGAAAACCGTGACATTTTGGCGCGTTTGTTACAAGGTAAAGGTGAACACGCGCATGAATCCGCTGTCGCCGCCAACGTGGCCCTGCTGCTCAAATTGTTCGGTCAGGAAAATCTCCGTGACAACACCCATCGGGCGCTGGAGGAAATTCACAGCGGTGCCCCCTATGCGCGCGTGATCGCATTGGCAGCAAGAGGATAAGAAAGTCATGCAGGACACGGTACTTGCGAAGATCGTCGCAGATAAATATGAATGGGTTGCCGAACACCAACGGTTACAGCCGCTAGACAGTTTTCGCCATCAGGTGCAGCCCAGCACGCGCAATTTTTATCACGCGCTGTCCGGTACCCGTACGGCATTTATTCTGGAATGCAAAAAGGCATCGCCGTCCAAAGGCCTTATTCGCGACGACTTCGACCCGGTCGCCATTGCGGGCGTTTACCGGCATTATGCTTCCGCGATTTCGGTACTGACCGACGAGAAATATTTTCAAGGCAGCTTTGATTATCTGCGCGAGGTGAGCCGCTCGGTGAGCCAGCCGGTATTATGCAAAGATTTCATTGTCGACCCCTGGCAGATTGTCTTCGCGCGCCTGCATCAGGCGGACGCTGTACTACTGATGTTGTCCGTCCTCGACGACGACACCTACCGCGCGTTGGCGGCGGTGGCCCACAGCCTGAATATGGGCGTGTTGACCGAGGTCATCAGCGACGAAGAGCGCGAGCGCGCCATTGCGCTGGAAGCGAAAGTGGTGGGCATCAACAACCGCGACCTGCGCGATCTGTCGATTGATTTGAACCGCACCCGCACGCTCGGACCGCGGCTGCCGGCGGGAGTGACGGTTATCAGCGAGTCCGGCATTAATCACTATCGCCAGGTGCGCGAACTTAGCCACTACGCCAACGGGTTTCTGATTGGCAGCGCGCTGATGTCGGAACCCGACTTGACGATGGCGGTGCGTCGGGTGCTGTTGGGCGAAAACAAGGTGTGCGGTCTTACCCGCGCCGTCGATGCGCGCGCCGCCCTGGAAGCGGGCGCGATTTACGGCGGGCTGATATTTGTCCCCGGCTCGCCGCGGTGTGTGGATATCGACACCGCCCGCACCGTGATGGCCGGCGCCGCGCTGCGCTATGTCGTCGTGTTTCGCGATGCGCCGGTGGATGAGGTCGCCGCGACCGCGCGCACGCTGTCGCTGGCGGCAGTCCAGTTGCACGGCGGCGAAGATCAGCGCTATATCGATGCGCTGCGCCACGCCCTGCCGCCCGAGTGCCGCATCTGGAAGGCGCTGGATATGCGCCAGGCCCTGCCGGCGCGCGATTTCACCCAGGTGGATCGCTACCTGCTGGATAACGGCGGCGGCAGCGGCAAGCCTTTCGACTGGTCGCTGTTAAACGGCGCCACGCTGGATAACGTCATGCTGGCGGGCGGACTGGCGGCGGACAACTGCGTGGCCGCGGCCCGTCTTGGCTGCATCGGACTGGACTTCAACTCCGGCGTGGAAAGCGCGCCGGGTATTAAAGATCATCATAAACTGGCTACGGTATTTCAGACGCTGCGCGCCTATTAACCTTCAGCCTGACACCGTGAGAGACAACCAAGCATGACACGACTTAATCCCTATTTTGGCGAATTTGGCGGCATGTATGTGCCGCAAATTCTGATGCCGGCGCTGATTCAATTGGAAGACGCGTTCGTCAGCGCCCAGAGCGACCCGGCGTTCCAGGCCGAATTCAGCGATTTACTGATAAACTACGCCGGCCGACCGACACCGCTGACGCTGTGCCGCAACCTGACCGCCGGCACCCGGACCAAACTTTATCTCAAACGCGAAGACCTGCTGCACGGTGGCGCCCATAAAACCAACCAAGTGCTGGGGCAGGCGCTGCTGGCCAAACGGATGGGCAAAACCGAAATTATCGCCGAGACCGGCGCCGGTCAGCACGGCGTGGCCTCCGCCCTGTCCTCCGCATTGCTGGGGCTGAAATGCCGTATCTATATGGGCGCCAAAGACATCGAACGCCAGTCGCCCAATGTTTTTCGCATGCGGCTGATGGGGGCCGAGGTCATTCCAGTGCACAGCGGCTCCTCCACCTTAAAAGACGCCTGCAACGAAGCGTTGCGCGACTGGTCCGACAGCTATGAACGCGCCCACTACATGCTCGGTACCGCCGCCGGCCCGCATCCGTTCCCGACCATTGTGCGCGAATTCCAGCGGATGATCGGCGAAGAAACGCGCGCGCAGCTGCAAGAGCACGAACAGTGCCTGCCGGATGCGGTCATCGCCTGCGTCGGCGGTGGCTCCAACGCCATCGGCATGTTCGCCGATTTCATCGATGAACCGTCGGTTCGCCTGATAGGTGTAGAGCCGGGAGGCCTGGGTATCGAGACCGGGCAGCACGGGGCGTCGTTGAAACATGGCCGCACCGGCATCTATTTCGGCATGAAGTCGCCGATGATGCAGTCCGCCGAAGGGCAAATTGAGGAATCCTACTCCATTTCCGCCGGCCTGGATTTTCCCTCGGTGGGTCCCCAGCATGCCTACCTTGATAGCATCGGCCGGGCGGAGTACGTATCGGCTACCGACGAAGAAGCCCTGGATGCCTTCCGTCGCCTTTCCCGCCATGAGGGCATTATCCCGGCGCTGGAATCGTCCCATGCGCTGGCCCACGCGCTGAGAATGATACAAGCGGAGCCGGAGAAAGAGCAGATATTGGTAGTCAACCTGTCCGGGCGCGGCGATAAAGATATTTTCACCGTACATGATATTTTGCAGGCGCGAGGAGACATTTAATGGAACGCTATCAGCAATTATTCAGCCAGCTGGCGGCGCGCCATGAAGGCGCATTTGTGCCTTTTGTGACGCTCGGCGATCCCAACCCTACGCTTTCGCTACGCATCATCGATACGCTGATTGACGCCGGCGCCGACGCTTTGGAGCTGGGCATCCCGTTCTCCGATCCGCTGGCGGACGGCCCCACTATCCAAAATGCCAACCTGCGCGCGTTTGCCTCCGGCGTCACGCCGGCGCACTGTTTTGAAATGCTGGCAACGATCCGCCAAAAATACCCCGCCATACCGATTGGTCTGTTGATGTATGCCAATCTGGTTTACAACGAGGGGATAGATGGTTTTTACGCCCACTGCGCCGAGGTCGGCGTCGACTCGGTGCTGGTGGCGGATGTGCCGCTGCAAGAAAGTCTGCCGTTTCGCCAGGCCGCCCTGCGTCATGGCGTGGCGCCCATTTTCATCTGCCCGCCGAACGCTGACGATGATTTGCTGCGCGAAATTGCCTCGCACGGCCGGGGATATACCTATCTGCTCTCGCGCGCCGGCGTTACCGGCAGCGAAAAACGAGCCAATACGCCGCTTAAGCATCTGGTCGATACACTGAAGGAATACCATGCCGCGCCGACGCTACAGGGATTCGGCATCTCCGAACCTGAACAGGTCCGTGTCGCGCTTCAGGCTGGCACGGCCGGCGCCATCTCCGGCTCGGCGATTGTGCGTATTATCGAAAAGCATAGCGATAATCCCGACTTGATGCTGGAAAAACTGGCGCAGTTCGTGCGGGAACTTAAGGCGGCGACCCGCGGTTAACTGGCGTAAACGCCTTTTATCATTAACACTATCAATGCCGGGCATCCCCAGGGTCCCGGCAATGCAACCAAGCATAATACGACTCGCATTCCATCAAGGAGAGACTATGAACGTGTGGAAAGTCGCCGCCAGCCTGTTAACCCCTTTGATAGTGGTCTTCGCGCTCAACGGCTGTGCGCCGACCGCCAAGTCTGAAGGCACCGGCGGCTATATTGACGATACGGTGATCACCGCGAAAGTGAAATCGGAATTGGTACGCGACGATCGCCTGAAAGCGCGGGAAATCAATGTGGAAACCTTTAAAGGCCGCGTACAGTTGAGCGGTTTTGTGGGCTCTGCCACCGAGGCCAGCCTGGCGGTTCAGGCCGCGCGCGGGGTTGCCGGCGTCAAGTCGGTGGAAAACGATATGCAAATCAAATAACCCACGCCTGAGCTGCGGCATTCATCGGGGGCGCGTTGGCGCCCCTTTTTTTAGCCGACAACCATCAGAAACGGTAGCCTACGCCAAACATAAACGCCCACGGGTTGATATCGGTATGAATGGACTGCTGCTCGCCGCCGGCCTTGAAGCGAACATTGGTATCAATGTCCATATACCACACCGACATATTAATCAGCCAGTTCTCGCTGACGTTATAATCCAGCCCCGCCTGCCCGGCCAGCCCCCAGGAATGCTTCACGCTCAGATCGCTCAGGCCGAGATCTTCGCCCTTCTGGTTAAAATGGGCGTCATAAAAGGTGGTGTAGTTGACGCCGATACCGACATAAGGCCGCAGCTTATCCTGGGCATCGCCAAAATAGTATTGCGCCATCAGACTGGGCGGCAGCTGCTTGACTTTAGCGATGTTGCCGGTGCTGTTGTGAATAACCCCGAGTTTATTAGAGAGTAATTTTGGCAATACTACGCCGCTTCCTCTGATGCTAATTGCAAAGCGTAATAGTTCATTTCGGCTTCAGTAGGAGGGATGTAACCCAGCCGCCCGAGCAGCCTTCTGTTGTTGTACCAGTCCACCCAGTCCAGCGTGGCCAACTCCACTTCCGTCCGGTTTTTCCAGCTCCCGCGGTGGATAACCTCCGTTTTGTACAACCCGTTGATACTCTCTGCCATCGCATTATCGTAGGAGTCGCCGGTAGTGCCAACTGACGCCAGGATTTCAGCATCCTTCAGACGCTTTGAATACGCTAATGAAACATATTGTGAGCCTCGGTCTGAGTGATGGATCACCCCTTTCCCTGGGCGACGAGCCCAAAGCGCCTGCTCCAGCGCATCCAGCACCAGAGATGTCTCCATCGACGTTGAGACCCGCCAGCCGACGATAACGCCGGCGAACACATCGACGATAAAGGCCACATAAACGAAGCCCTGCGCCGTTCTGACGTAGGTGAAGTCCGCCACCCAAAGCTGATTGGGCCGCTCCGCCATGAA
>NZ_FRDB01000133.1 GCF_900143145.1 Candidatus Sodalis sp. SoCistrobi | reverse complement strand
GTCATATGCTGTTTAACCCGCGTCTGATATCGGCGGGTAAGGCGAGAGTCAATCCCGCCAACAGATAGGTTGAAATCATTCTGCAAAGTAATAACAGGTATCACGATAAATGTGTAGATACCTATGCCCTAAGGGCGCTGCCCGCGCCATCGCCGTGAAGCCGCTAGGCTGCCGACCAGAAGCGCCGTTTGGCCTGCTGTAATTTTTCATACGCGCCCAGCAGGGCCTGGTGCGCCGGCAGGGCCCGCAGATCGTCATCCAGCGCCGTCAGACCGTAGAACGGGTTCTGCCCCGCGAGCGCCGCAGTGGCGCTGTCCAGGGTCTGCGCGCCGTACAAACGTGCGAAGGCGTGCTGGTACTGCTCGGCAGAGCGGCCCTCATCGTCATCCTGCAACTGCAGCAGCGTCTGCAGGCAGCGGTAATAATTCTCGCGCTCAGGGCTGAATACCGATGCGTTGAAGTCTCGCGTCCATTCGACCCACAACAGCGCCTGCTCATGATCGCCGCCGGCCAGTGCCAGCATGGCCTTCAACTCGCCGACCCGCAGGGTAAACCAGCCATTATCCTTGCCGGTAGCAAGACCCAAAAGTTCACGCACCCGGGCAAAATCGTCCAGTCCCAGCTCATCAATCTGCTCGATCAGCGCCAGATAGCGCGCCTGCGGCCACTGGCTTGCCGGCAACTGGCAGAGCGTGGTGCGAAGACTGATAGCCATAGCATTATTGGCCAGCAGAAGGTCTTCGGCCGGATAAATATCCGACATCCCCGGCACCAGGATCCGGCAGGCATAAACGCCCAGATGTTGGTAATCGGCGATATAAACCTCGGTGTCGCGCTGGCGGAAAATGTCCATTAGTGTGGCGAACTCAGCCGCGGTGGTGCCGCTAAATCCCAGTCCGCAAAGGCATAATCCGCGTCCTGCTTGAACATATCCCAGGAAATCAAGCCGCTGGAATCAATAAAATGCGTTTCTAAGTTGGTCTGCTCGGCGACCTCCTGGTTATCGAAGGTCGGCGGCGTGAACACATCCAAATCTTTCAGGCCGCGTCCCTGCAGCAGCTCGGTTACCGTCCGCTCCAGCGCTACGCCGAAATCTGGATGGGCGCCAAAGGAGGCGAAACAGGTTCCGTTGGCAGGGTTGAACAGCACGACACAGATAACCGGGAACTGGCCGCCTAGCGAAGCGTCATAGGCAAAGATAGGGAACCCTTCGCCCTCAAGCGTCGCGATGGCTTCGACCACGCCGGGATAGCGCGCCAGAACCGGCTGCGGAATGGCGGGTAAACTGATGGCCTCGGCGATGATGCGGTTTTTAACGTAACGCTCGAACACCTCGGACAGGGCCTGTACCCGGGCCTCGCTGGCGGTATTGCCCGCCGACATGCCGTTGGACACATACAAGTTACCGACAATGTTCATCGGTATGTAGACCGTGGCGCCGTCGGATTGACGGCTGAAGGGCAGGGCGCAAATGCCGCGCGCGTTATTGCTGGACTGCAGGTCCACCAGGCCGCGCCCGGTCAATTCCCGGTCAGGGTCGTAAAACGCGCGCAGATGTTCGTCGAGAATACCGTCCGGCAGCCCGCCGCCGGCGGGAATGGGAAACCAGCGCTCATTGGGATAATGCACAAACTCGCCGCCGGCGACCGTGGCGCCGAGGTAAAAGTCGGCAAAAAAATAGTTGGTGGAGAGGCGTTCAAAATACTCGCCCAGCGCCGAGGCCAGCGCCGCTTTACGGGTAGCGCCTTTGCCGTTGGTAAAGCACAGCGGACAGTCGCGGTCGCGGATATGCACCGACCAGACATGGGGCACGGGATTCAGCCAGGAGGCTTCTTCAATCGTGAAGCCTAGCGCGCTGAGCTGCGCCTGGAAGCGGGCTATGGAATCTTCCAGCGCCGCGTCTTTGCCTGGAATAAAGGTATGCGTCATCAGGGTCACTTATTATCAACGGTAAACCGCCATAATACGGTGTTTTCTCCCTCGGCTCCATGTATTCTCTTACCTATCAGGCGTTGCGGCCGGCCGTGGGCGGTGTTAAAACCATGGTAGGTGTTTAGCGGTTTTACTGGCAAATCGTGGTGAGGGAAAATGAATCAGGTGTTTAATTTTAGCTCCGGCCCGGCAATGCTGCCGGCGGAAGTGTTGCGCAATGCGGAGCAGGAATTGTGTAATTGGCATGGCCTGGGCACATCGGTCATGGAAATAAGCCATCGCAGTAAAGAGTTTCTTGAAGTGGCGCACTCCTCCGAGCAAAACTTGCGCGAGCTGTTGGCTGTCCCCGACAATTATAAAGTCCTGTTTTGCCACGGCGGCGCGCGCGCGCAATTTGCCGCGGTGCCGATGAACCTGCTGGGCGAAGCCACCCGCGCTGATTATATCGATGGCGGATACTGGGCGCACAGCGCGATAAAAGAAGCGCAAAAATATTGCGACCCGCGGGTGATTGATGTCACCACCGAAATAGACGGTCTGCGCGCGATCAAACCGATGCGCGACTGGGCGTTATCCAACGACGGCGCCTATATACACTATTGCCCGAATGAAACCATTGATGGTTTGGCCATCGATGAGCTGCCGGATTTTGGCGACAGGGTGGTGGTGGCGGACTTTTCTTCCACGATTTTGTCGCACCCGCTGGACGTCAGCCGCTTTGGCGTGATCTACGCCGGCGCGCAGAAAAATATCGGGCCGGCCGGGCTGACGCTGGTTATCGTGCGCGAGGATCTGCTGGGCCGCGCGAGCAAAGCGCTGCCGTCTATTTTGGATTACAGCGTACTGGCCGAAAACGATTCCATGTTCAACACGCCGCCGACATTCGCCTGGTATCTGTCGGGGCTGGTATTCAAATGGTTGAAAGCCCAGGGCGGGCTGGCGGAAATGGATAAACGCAATCAGGCCAAGGCGTCTTTGTTGTATCGCACCATCGATGAGAGCGATTTTTATCGCAATACCGTCGCGCCGGCCAACCGTTCACGCATGAATGTGCCGTTCCAATTAGCGGACAGTCAACTGGATGCGTTATTTTTGCAGGAGTCTCTGACCGCCGGTCTGCATGCATTGAAGGGACACCGGGTGGTGGGCGGCATGCGCGCATCGCTATACAATGCTATGCCGCTCGAAGGCGTACAGGCGCTGGTGGACTTTATGCTCGGCTTTGCCCGTCGTCACGGGTAATTTACGCCAAGCCATCGCCGGGCTTAGGCGGCGGCCTGGAGCTTGACCGCTGGGATAAGCGGATCGCCACCAAAGCGTCCGGCACCGCGGTTAGCGGCCTTGGCCGGCGCCAGAGCGTTGGGCATTCCGGCTAGCGGCCTCGGCCGGCGCCAGAGCGTCTGGCACTGCGGCTAGCGGCCTTGGCCGGCGCCAAAGCGTCTGGTACTGCGGTTAGCGGCCTTGGCCGGCGCCAGTGCGTCTGGCACTAAGACTTAATAGCCTCGGCCGGCGCTGCGAGTAGGGCGTCGCCCTTTTTTCCCTGTCGTGGCGTAGCCGGCCACCGGGCCGGCCGCGAGCGAATTATCCTGGCGCCGGCCGGGTGCCGGCGCCAGGCGTTATTCTTTGTTGGAGAAAGTGTTACACATGCAGGATTCCCTGACCCTAAACCCCATCGCGCGCGTCGATGGCACCCTCAACCTGCCGGGTTCCAAAAGCGTATCCAATCGCGCCTTGTTACTGGCGGCGCAGGCCCACGGCACCACGCGTCTGACCAATCTGCTCGACAGCGACGATGTGCGCCATATGCTGACGGCCCTCGGCCAACTGGGTGTGAATTACCGTCTGTCGGCGGATCGCCGCAGCTGTGACATCGACGGCCTCGGCGGGCCATTGCGCGCGGATGAGGCGCTGACCCTGTTTCTCGGTAATGCCGGCACCGCCATGCGCCCGTTGGCCGCCGCGCTGTGCCTGCAGGCGCGGGACGTCACGTTGACCGGCGAGCCGCGCATGAAAGAACGTCCCATCGGCCACCTGGTGGACGCGCTGCGCCAGGGCGGGGCGCAAATAGATTACCTCGAACACGAGCATTATCCGCCGCTGCGTTTGCGCGGCGGCTATCAAGGCGGCGAGATTACCGTTGACGGTAGCGTTTCCAGCCAGTTTCTCACCGCCCTGTTAATGATGGCGCCGCTGGCCCCGCAAGATAGCTGCATCCGCATCAAGGGCGAACTGGTGTCCCGACCCTATATCGATATCACCCTGGCGTTAATGAAAAGCTTCGGTGTTGAGGTGCGGCACGATAATTATCAGGTGTTTTACCTCACCGGCGGCAGTGTATACCGATCGCCAGGGGAGTATCTGGTGGAAGGGGATGCCTCCAGCGCGTCGTATTTTCTGGCGGCGGCGGCGATCCGCGGCGGCACCGTGCGTGTGACCGGCATCGGCCGCCACAGCGTGCAGGGCGATATCCGCTTCGCCGATGTGCTGGAAAGCATGGGCGCGACGATTAGCTGGGGCGACGATTACATTGAATGCAGCCGGGCATCGCTGCACGCCATTGATATGGATATGAATCACATTCCCGACGCGGCGATGACCATTGCCACCACCGCGCTTTTCGCCAGCGGCGGCACCACTACACTGCGCAACATAGCCAACTGGCGGGTGAAAGAGACCGACCGCTTGACGGCGATGGCCACCGAGCTGCGCAAAGTGGGCGCGATCGTGACCGAAGGCAAGGATTATCTGGCGGTCACGCCGCCCGCCATACTGACCGCCGCCCGAATCGGTACCTATAACGACCACCGTATGGCGATGTGCTTTGCGCTGGTGGCGCTGTCGGATACCCCGGTGACCATTCTCGACCCGCAATGTACGCATAAAACCTTCCCGGACTTTTTTGCCCGGTTGGCGGCGTTAAGCACGCCGGCCTCGCCGCATTCGGCGCCATAATGGCGGGTAAGAGTAACGTTTACGCGTAATGAAGGGTATAATGCGGCGCACTGAAGTTTGAGGACTGTCTCAGGCTTTCACTCTCGTCGCGTTTAAAGGAGAAGACAATGACGGTTATAGCCCCGGTAATCACCATCGACGGACCGAGTGGTGCAGGGAAGGGGACGCTCTGCAAAGCGTTAGCAGAAACGTTACAGTGGCATTTATTGGATTCCGGCGCGATCTACCGGGTGTTGGCGCTGGCCGCCCTGCATCATCAGGTGGCTATCGATAGCGAGGAGGCATTGGTGCCGCTCGCCGCCCATCTTGACGTGCGTTTCGAGGTCGAGCAGGGGCAATTGAACGTGGTGCTGGAAGGGGAAGATGTCAGCCAGGCGATTCGCAACGAAACCGTCGGCAATACCGCATCGCAAATCGCCGCGTTTCCCCGCGTGCGGGAGGCGCTGCTGCGTCGCCAGCGCGCATTTCGCGCCGCGCCGGGCCTGATTGCCGACGGCCGCGATATGGGAACCGTGGTGTTTCCCGATGCGCCGGTGAAAATCTTTCTGGATGCGTCCTCGGAAGAAAGGGCGCACCGCCGCATGCGGCAGTTGCAGGAAAAGGGCTTTAGTGTTAACTTTGAACGCCTTTTATCCGAGATAAAAGAACGGGACGATCGCGACCGCAATCGCGCGGTGGCGCCGTTGATGCCGGCAGCTGATGCGCTGGTGCTCGACTCCACCCGCCTGACTATCGATGAAGTGATAGCCAAAGCGCTGGCGCACGCCAGGCAGATTCTGGCGCTATCGTAACGATATTGTGACTAAATTACCCTGCAGCGAGGATCGGCAGCGGGGCGTGTATAACAACCCCATCAAGCAGGATGCCGGATGGACGTTAATCAAAAAATCTGAAGATTATCAAATATGACAGAATCTTTTGCTCAACTCTTTGAAGAATCCCTGAAAGAAATCGAAACCCGTCCGGGCTCCATCGTTCGCGGTACCGTTGTGTCCATCGCGAAAGACGTGGTTCTGGTTGACGCCGGCCTGAAATCTGAATCCGCCATTCCCGTCGAGCAATTCCGCAACGCCCAGGGCGAGCTGGAAATCGAAGTGGGCGATCAGGTTGACGTCGCGCTGGATGCGGTCGAAGACGGTTTCGGCGAAACGCTGCTGTCCCGTGAGAAAGCCAAGCGCCACGAAGCCTGGCTGATGCTGGAAAAAGCGTATGAAGAAGCGGCCACCGTTATCGGCGTTATCAACGGGAAAGTCAAAGGCGGTTTCACCGTTGAACTGAACGGTATCCGTGCGTTCCTGCCGGGTTCTCTGGTCGACGTGCGTCCGGTTCGCGACACCCTGCATCTGGAAGGCAAAGAGCTTGAGTTTAAAGTGATCAAGCTGGATCAGAAACGCAACAACGTCGTGGTTTCCCGTCGTGCCGTTATCGAATCCGAAAACAGCGCCGAGCGCGATCAGCTGCTGGAAAACCTGCAGGAAGGCATGGAAGTCAAGGGTATCGTCAAGAACCTGACCGACTACGGTGCCTTCGTTGATCTGGGCGGCGTTGACGGCCTGCTGCACATCACCGATATGGCCTGGAAGCGCGTCAAGCATCCGAGCGAAATCGTGAATGTCGGCGACGAGATCACCGTTAAAGTACTGAAATTCGATCGTGAGCGTACCCGTGTCTCCCTCGGCCTGAAACAGCTGGGCGAAGATCCGTGGGTCGCTATCGCGAAGCGTTACCCGGAAGGCACCCGCCTGACCGGCCGCGTGACCAACCTGACCGACTACGGCTGCTTCGTTGAAATCGAAGAAGGCGTTGAAGGCCTGGTGCACGTTTCCGAAATGGACTGGACCAACAAAAACATCCATCCGTCCAAAGTGGTTAACGTGGGCGACGTGGTGGAAGTCATGGTGCTGGACATCGACGAAGAACGTCGCCGTATCTCCCTGGGTCTGAAGCAGTGCAAAGCCAATCCGTGGCAGCAGTTCGCTGAAACCCATAACAAGGGCGACCGCGTTGAAGGCAAAATCAAGTCGATCACCGACTTCGGCATCTTTATCGGCCTGGACGGCGGCATCGACGGCCTGGTTCATCTGTCCGACATCTCCTGGAACGTGGCCGGCGAAGAAGCCGTACGCGAATACAAGAAGGGTGACGAAATCGCGGCCGTGGTTCTGCAGGTTGACGCAGAGCGCGAGCGTATTTCCCTGGGCGTGAAGCAGCTGGCTGAAGATCCGTTTAATAACTACCTGTCTTTGAACAAGAAAGGGGCTATTGTTACCGGTAAAGTCACTGCAGTTGACGCGAAAGGTGCTACAGTTGAATTAGCCGGCGGCGTTGAAGGTTACCTGCGCGCTTCTGAAGCCTCGCGCGATCGCGTTGAAGACGCTACGCTGGTTCTGAACGTCGGCGACGATGTGGAAGCGAAATTCACCGGCGTCGATCGCAAAAACCGCGTTGTCAGCCTGTCCGTTCGTGCCAAGGACGAGGCGGACGAGAAAGAAGCCATCAGCACCGTGAACAACAAGCAGGAAGAAGGCAACTTCTCCAACGCGATGGCTGAAGCCTTTAAAGCGGCGACCAAAGGCGAGTAATAATAATGGGGGAGCGGAGGCGACTCTGCTCCTGGACGGTAGTTAAGGTGTTACGCTGCTCTCAAAAGAGACGCGTAAACTTGGAGGAATTATGACCAAGTCTGAGCTTATCGAAAGACTAGCTGGCCAGCACGCTCACATCCAGGCAAAAGTGGTTGAGGATGCAGTGAAGGAGATGCTTGAGCAAATGGCGACCACGCTCGCCAGCGGCGAACGCATCGAGATCCGCGGTTTCGGCAGTTTTTCTCTTCACTACCGTGCCCCGCGTATCGGCCGCAATCCCAAAACCGGTGATAAAGTGGAACTGGAAGGCAAATATGTTCCGCATTTTAAACCGGGTAAAGAGTTGCGCGATCGCGCCAATATCTACGGTTAACCGTCGCGGCCCAACGGCCGACATTATTGCAAACCTGAAAAAGCCCCTTACGGGGCTTTTTTTTTGCTTCTGCGTCGCGGGAGATCAGGTCAACAGCCGATAGGAGAACCGTGAGCGGAATCGATATTCTGTCAGGGTATTTAACACCGGTATTGATTCAGCGGAGGTTTATTACTGAAGGGATAAACGTGTGCTGTGATTGATGCCGGACGCCGTCCCGTTGTGAACGGTGATACTTTTACCCGTGCGATTATCGGGTGAAGCATAACGTGCAACGCGCACGATTAATCGTCTGAAGAGGTGAAGATGCCCATTGTTTTTTCAATGCCAAATAGAAATATATTGCTCAGTAACCATAAAGTTGCGCAAGTATTAAATGCCAATAACGTCAGGGAAGCAACGCGAATTACTCATTTGTCTGAATTTGTCAGCGCCATTATTGATTGGTTCAGAGGGGGAACGCATAAAAAAGAAATTATTGCACTGTTCCATGCCCTGCAGGAAAGTCAACATGGCGCAACCGAGATGTCCGACCAACGCCGTCTGGAAAAATTCACCCAGCTCTGAATCACCCCGGATAAATTAGAGTCTATACTTTAAAAGTGGAGGTCTCTATGACAACGACCAAACGTTACTCTCCGGAAGTCCGTGAACGGGCAGTTAATCTAGTGCTGGAAACTCAGCATGAGCA
>NZ_FRDB01000288.1 GCF_900143145.1 Candidatus Sodalis sp. SoCistrobi | reverse complement strand
AAGGAGGTAAAGTAGGCATCTGCGCGGCAATGCGAAAATTACTCCAATTAGCTTATGGTGTCTTAAAATCTGGAATACCCTTCGATGAAAATATAGCTCTTGCATCATGATGAGCAAGACGGTATCTGGCGTTTGGTACCCTGACCGGAAAATATCTGCAGGGCGCCCGCCCCGCCGGCGCACGCAATACGCTGTTTAGCCGCTTTACCCGTTACAGCGCCCCGCATACCCAGCTGGCTATCGCCGAATATGTCGCCCTGGCACAACGCCACGGGCTGGATCCCGCGCAGATGGCGCTGGCGTTCGTCCGCCGGCAGCCGTTCGTCGCATCGACGCTGCTTGGCGCGACCACCCTCGAACAGTTGCAGAGCAATCTCGACAGCCTAACGCTTCATCTCGACGAGACGCTCCTGGCGTCGCTGGAAGAAATACACCACCGCTACACGTACCCCGCGCCCTAAGGCCGGTGCGCGAGCGGGGGCACCGGGCGACGCTCACGCCCATCGATGTGGGCGAGGCACCTGAGGTATACGCCAGCCCGCGTATTCATAAGCGCAGGCAGGTTTAGGCAACTCGCCAACGCCGCGCCGAGCGGCGCGCTGGCAGGTTCAGAGGGTATACGCCTGCCCGTGCGGATAAACAAGATATGGGACACGCGGTGCCGCGCCGGCCGATCGGGGCGCGCGCCTTAAGCCGGAGCGTTGGTCGGAACTAACGCCCGCCGCCACCGTCCCCGCGGCTGAACCACCAGAGCACCACAATCGCCAGCGCGAACAGCAGACCAAAGCCCATGCCAATCGCCGCCGCCGCCACCTGTAACGACACCACTAGCGTATACAGCCCCAGCATCAGCAACACGGCAATATTTTCAGCGAAATTCTGCACGGCGATGGCGTTGCCGGCACCGACACTCCGCTGACCGCGGTGCTGTAATAGGGCATTGAGCGGTACGATGAAGAACCCCCCCAGCATGCCGATGAGGGCCAGCAGCCCGTAGGCGGGCAGCAGGTGATGCTGCACGCTGAACACTACCACGGCGGCGCCCAACAAGACGCCCGCCGGCATACAGCGTCGCACCGTTTCCAGCCGGATAAATCGGGCGGCGGCGGCGGCGCCAAATACGATGCCAATCGCCACCATGGCATTGAGCGTGGTCGGGGTGGTATTATCGCTAATGCCCAACGCCACCGGCACCCAAAGCACCAGCAAAAAACGCAGCGTGACCCCCGCGCCCCAAAACAAGCTGGTGCCGATAATGGCAAAACGCGTCTGACCGTCCCGTCCCAGACTACGACAGTGGCTGTAGAAAGCGCGCATCATTGCCAGCGGCCGATGGTCGGGATCAGCCGGCGCCGCCGCCAAACGGGGAATAAACACGTTAGCGACCATCGCCAGTGCATAGGTCAGCGCACACACCGCCAGCGCGCCGGCGACATGCCAATCCGCCAGCACGCCGCCGGCCACCGATCCCATAAGAATGGCGGCAATCGTGGAGCCTTCCATCAAACCATTGGCTCGCACCAGTTGGTCACCGGTGGTCAGCTCGCCAAGAATGCCGTATTTGGCCGGGGAATAGGCGGCGGCGCCGACGCCGACCAGGCAATAGCCCAAAAACGGATCGCCGCCAAAACAGATAAGCAGCGTCCCGGCCAGCTTCACGCCGTTGGCCGCCATCATCACACGCCCTTTGGGAAAACCATCGGCATAATGTCCGACGAAGGGCGCCAGCACGATATAAGCCCCCACAAAGAGCATTTGCAGGATCGGCTGACTCCAGTCGGGGTACTGTAGCGTTTTCATCAGCGCCAGCGTGGCGAACAGTAGCGCATTATCCCCGAACGCCGAGAAGAACTGCGCCACCATGACCGCCATCATCGACTGTGACCAGAGGGCCCCCGTGGCCGCGCCGGAATGCTTAGGCGTCATGCGTCAGACTCCGGCGCTGCCGCCATTTCACCCAGGGTGACGTAATCCGGTTTCCCGCTGCCCAGTAGCGGCAGCGTCTCGATATGTCGAATGTCGCGCGGCACGGTGATTTCCGCTGCGCCCTGTTTACGCGCCTGCTGCAAGAGTCTGTCCCGCGTTAGGTCGGGATCGGTGGTGAAGAGTACTAATCCTTCCCCGCGGGCGTTATCGCTGCGGGTAGTCGCGCCGTGTTTGGCGTCCGGCGAAACGCTCAGTGCCAACTGCTCGACGCTTTCCAATGACACCATCTCCCCCGCCAGTTTCGCGAAACGTTTCACCCGCCCTTGAATGGTACAGAACCCCTGCTCGTCCAGCGTGACGATATCGCCGGTGTCATACCAGCCCGGTTCGCTCTGGCCATCGGCGTTCTGTGCGGCGGGGGGCTCCAGCGCGCCGCCGCTGCCGACGCGCAGGTAACCTTTCATGATATTCGGCCCGCGCAGCTGTAGCCGCCCCCCGTGTTCTATCCCCTCCACCGCCATAAGCCGGGCGTCCATGCCGGGCAGGATCTGGCCGACGGTGTGCGGCTTCGCCGCCATCGGGACATTTATCGCCACCACCGGCGCGCATTCGGTGACGCCGTAGCCCTCCAGAATGCGCAGGCCGAAGCGTTCCTGCCACAGCTGGCGGGTGGTATCGGACAGTTTCTCCGCCCCCGCGACCACATAGCGCAGGCGGGCAAAATAGTACGGGTGGGCGAAACGCGCGTAATGGCCGAGGAAAGTCGAGGTGCCAAACAGCACGGTACAGTTCTGGTCATACACCAGTTCGGGAATAATCCGATAATGCAGCGGGCTGGGATACAGCAGCACCTGGGCGCCGGTCATCAACGGCATAAACAGCCCCACCGTTAAGCCATAGGTATCTACACATCAGGGAGGAGGCTTAAGAGCAACTCTCGCTAAATGAGTGAATCACCCCGGATAAATTAGAGTCTATACTTTAAAAGTGGAGGTCTCTATGACAACGACCAAACGTTACTCTCCGGAAGTCCGTGAACGGGCAGTTAATCTAGTGCTGGAAACTCAGCATGAGCA
>NZ_FRDB01000028.1 GCF_900143145.1 Candidatus Sodalis sp. SoCistrobi | reverse complement strand
CATATGCTGTTTAACCAGCGTCTGATATCGGCGGGTAAGGCGAGAGTCAATCCCGCCAACAGATAGGTTGAAATCATTCTGCAAAGTAATAACAGGTATCACGATAAATGTGTAGATACCTATGCTTATTGGGGCAGGATTGCGCCGTCAGGCGTAAGAACCCTTGCCGTCGGAAAGGGAATAAATACTTGAGCAAATTACTCGGTTAAATAGTTGACTAATTTAGTCGGGAATGGCAGACTTTTGCTACGTTATTTCCACCGGTATTCTGATCATGAGACTGACTTCCAAAGGCCGCTATGCGGTCACCGCAATGCTTGATGTCGCCCTGCACTCCGGTAACGGGCCTGTGCCGCTCGCCGAAATTTCCGAGCGCCAGGGCATTTCCCTTTCCTATTTGGAACAGCTGTTTTCCCGCCTGCGCAAGCATGAACTGGTGGCCAGCGTGCGGGGACCCGGCGGCGGCTATTTACTGGGTCGGGACTCTGATAAGATTGCCGTTGGCGCGATTATCACCGCCGTGGATGATTCGGTAGACGCCACCCGCTGCCAGGGTAAAGAAGGCTGCCAAGGCGGCGACCGCTGCCTGACCCATACCCTCTGGCGCGATCTCAGCGTGCGCATCAGCGAGTTTCTTAACAACATCACCCTGGCCGAACTGGTGAGTAATGAAGAGATCCTTGACGTCGCCGATCGCCAGGACAACGACACCCGCCGTCCGCTTGCCAACGGTCGACCGCAGGAAACGATTAACGTCAACCTGCGCGCTTGAGTACAATAAGGGCATCCGCTGTTTTTGATGCCCGGAGTTAACGCTTCATGAAATTACCGATTTATCTTGATTACTCTGCCACCACGCCGGTTGACCCGCGGGTAGCGGAGAAGATGATGCAGCATCTTACGCTGGACGGTATTTTCGGTAATCCGGCTTCCCGCTCCCACCGCTATGGCTGGCAGGCAGAGGAAGCCGTTGATATCGCCCGTAATCACATCGCCGCCCTAATTGGGGCCGACCCCCGCGAAATCGTTTTCACTTCCGGCGCCACCGAGTCCGATAATCTGGCTCTTAAAGGGGCCGCTCACGCCTGCCGTGCCAAAGGTCGCCATATTATTACCGCTGTAACCGAACATAAGGCGGTATTGGACACCTGCCGGCAATTGGAGCAAGACGGTTTCAGTGTCAACTGGCTGGTGCCGCCGGCGAACGGCATTGTTACGCCACAGCAGTTAAGCGATGCGCTGCGTGATGATACGATTCTGGTGTCGTTGATGCATGTCAACAATGAAACCGGCGTGATTCAGGATATCGCGGCGTTCGGCGCACTGTGCCGCGAGCGCGGGGTGCTGTTGCATGTGGACGCCACCCAAAGCGTCGGGAAATTGCCCATCGATCTGGCCACCTTGCCGGTGGATCTGATGTCGTTCAGCGGCCATAAAGTGTATGGGCCGAAAGGCATCGGCGGGCTGTTCGTGCGCCGCACGCCGCGGGTACGGATCGAGGCGCAAATCCACGGCGGCGGCCACGAGCGCGGAATGCGCTCCGGGACGCTGCCGGTACATCAAATTGTCGGGATGGGGGAGGCCTATCACCTCGCGGCGCAGGCACTGGCGAGTGAAATGCCGCGCCTGCGCGATTTGCGTGATCGATTGTGGCAGGGACTGCAACAGATTGGCGGGGTGGCGGTCAATGGCGACCTGGATCAGGGCGTGGCGACGGTGCTGAACGTCAGCTTTCGCGACGTTGACGGCGAATCGCTTATCATGGCGCTAAAGGATCTGGCGGTGTCAACGGGTTCCGCCTGCACCTCCGCCAGCCTAGAGCCGTCCTATGTGCTGCGCGCGATGGGGCTCGATGAAGAGCTTGCCCACAGCTCCATCCGCTTCTCTTTAGGGCGCTTTACCACCTCTGAAGAAATAGACTACGCCATCAGCCAGACCCAAACGGCCATTGCGCGGCTGCGTGAGGTCGCGCCGCACTGCGCCGCCGGCGCCGCGAACTGGGTGCAACGCTAAGCCATAATGCAGGCGGCGCTGGGCAGTGCACAGGCGTCGCCGCCTCGCTGCGCTTAAGTTTAGGCCGGCGGCGTCGTGGCTTCGCTACGCTCCAGTTTAGGCCGGCGGCGTCGTGGCTTCGCTGCGCTCCAGTTTAGGCCGGCGTCGTCTTGGCTTCGCTGCGCTCCAGTTTAGGCCGGCGGCTTCGTGGCTTCGCTGCGCTTAAGTTTATGCCGGCGGCGTTGCAGCTTAGCTGCGCCATGGTTAATCCCGGCGGCGTTAGTTTACGCAGGTAGCGTCACCTTTCTCCGACTGCGCTATTGCGTGCAGATATTGACGCCAAGAGACGGCAGCGCCTCTATCCCGCGTTGCCTCAAACAGTCGGCGCTGCCGATCCGTCGAGGAGCCGTTTTCCGTCCCCCGATTTTGCCACCGCGGGCGTGGTCGTTGGGGTTAAACCGCCAGCGTAGCGGCACGCGCGGCCAAGACTCTACGGGACGAATTTGTCATTTTTCTGTCATCGGTTTCAACGACCATAACCCCGCCGCTGCTTTTCCCGCCAGTTGCCCGCGCCGGAAGAAAAACTGCTGGCGGCGGCCGTGAGTGTATGGTTAGATGAAACACAATAGCAGGCGGTCAGGCCAACCTGGCGGACGGGAACCGCGATGACACCCCACTGTACCGGATACGTACAGACGGCATTACTACCCTAAATTATTGGAGCAGTCTCATGATGACCGAAGCGATGCAGCTCACGCTTTCCACCGCGCCCGCCGAGGCGCGCTGGGGTGAAAAAGCGTTATTGAGCGCCGATGAGCGTGGAATGACCATCCATTTGACGGGTGATGACGTGTTAAGCGCCCTTCAGCGCGCGGGACGCAAAATTGACGGACAAGGGATAAAGCGGGTCGCGCTGGTGGGAGACACGTGGGATCTGGCGCGCTGCTGGGCGTTCTGGCAAGGCTATCGCGCGCCTAAAGGCGAGCGCCATGTGACATGGCCGACGCTGCCCGAGGCGGCGCAAAAGGAGCTGGAAAGCCGGCTGCAAATCGTTGACTGGGTGCGTCACACTATCAATACCCCGGCGGAAGAGCTCGGCCCGGAACAGTTGGCGCAGCGCGCGGTGGATATCATGTCTGCCGTGGCTGAAGATGCCATCAGCTATCGCATTATGAAAGCCGACGACCTGTTTGATAACCAGTATATGGGGTTGCATACCGTCGGCCGCGGCTCCGATCGCCAGCCGGTATTGCTGACGTTGGACTACAATCCCGGCGGCGACGCGCAGACGCCGGTGCTGGCTTGTCTGGTGGGTAAAGGGATAACCTTCGATACCGGCGGTTACAGCCTGAAGGGCAGCAGTTTTATGGATTCCATGAAGTCCGATATGGGCGGCGCCGCCACGCTGACCGGGGCGCTGGCGCTTGCCATCAGCCGCGGCCTGAACAAACGGGTGCGGCTGATTCTGTGCTGTGCCGACAATATGGTGAGCGGCAACGCCTTCAAACTGGGCGATATCATCCGTTATCGTAATGGCAAGTCGGTGGAAGTGATGAACACCGATGCGGAAGGCCGCCTGGTATTGGCGGACGGGCTTATTGACGCCAGTGCGGCCAAGCCGCAGCTGATTATCGATTGCGCCACCCTGACCGGCGCCGCAAAAACCGCGCTGGGCAATGATTATCATGCGTTGTTCAGCTTCGATGATGCCTTGGTGGCGGCGCTGATGCAAAGCGCCAGCGAAGAGAATGAACCCTTCTGGCGTCTGCCGCTGGCGGAGTTCCACCGTCAGCATCTGCCGTCCAATTTTGCCGATATGAGCAATGTAGCGGGCGGCGCGCACAGCGCGGGCGCCAGTACTGCCGCGGCGTTTTTATCCCATTTCGTGGATAATTATCGTCAGGGCTGGCTACACATTGACTGCTCCGCCACCTACCGTAAAGGCGCGGTAGATCAATGGTCCGCCGGCGCGACCGGGCTGGGCGTACGTACGCTGGCCAATCTGCTGCTGGCGCGGGCGCAGGACTGATGCCGATGCCCGTCAATGCGCCTGTCGCCTCTATGGCCGTAACAGCCCGCGCGCGGGCCGATCATCCGCTTGACATGATGGCCGCTCAGGCGGCGCCTGGAATTGCAAAGTATGACGACCTCACAAGATAACGCGCTGGAGCAGGCGCTGCAGCGCGCCGCCGGCGAGCCGGCTTATCGCCCGGCTTTTTTCAAACTGTTGCTGGCCGCGACGGTATATGTGCCGGGCGAAGCCGGCGCTGATTGGATAGCCGGCGCCGCGCGCGACGGCGCATCGCCGGTCACGTTACAGCATTGGGAAAAACAAGATGGTGGCTCCGCCATCCCCTTTTTTACCTCGGTGGCCGCGCTGGAAAGGGCCGTGGCGGGTCCCCAGCCTTTCGTCGCGCTGCCGGTGCGCACGTTGTTTGCCATGACCGCCGGCGCGGAGCTATTTCTCAATCCCAAGCTGCCTTACGGCAAATCTTTCGCGCCCGATGAAGTGGCGGCCCTGTTGAGCAACGACGGTGACGCGTTGACAGAACGGCAGGTTATGGAGGGGGAAACGCGAATGACCCTCAGCGAGCCTGAAGACATGCCGGCACAGATGGTGGACTCGCTGACTGCTTTATTTACGCAATATAAGCAAGTGCGGCGGGCCTTCCTGGTCCAGGTGCGGGACGATGCGGAGCAAGAGCCGCATTGGCTAATCGGTCTGGAGTGCGACAGCGACGCCGAGGAGGCCATTCAGGCAACAGGGCAGGTGGCAACCGATACCGCGCCGGACGAACTGCCGGTGGATATTTGCCTGGTGGAAGAGGGTGAGGCGGGCATCAGCCATTATTTCCTCCATCATATCACCCCGTTTTACGAACGGCGCTGGGGCAGCTGGCTACGATCGGTTAAAGGCGGTGTCCAGTCCTAGCTATCCACCCCAGGCGTCGATAGGGCTAAAACAATCGCTTTACGCCGACGGAGGGCAGTGGCGCAGGAGTGGCGCCACGGCCGCTGCGGTTCGTCCGACGCTTCGCGGTCAAACCCACCAACGAGCAGCCCGGCGCTTGAGTCGCTATGCCACCGAGCGTTATTGGGTGCCGGCGCTTGAGCCGCTCGCCACCGAGGGTCATTTAATGCCGGCGCTTGAGCCGCTATGCTGCCGAGCGTTATTTGGTGCCGGCGCTTGAGCCGCTCGCCACCGAGGGTCATTTAATGCCGGCGCTTGAGCCGCTCGCCACCGAGCGTTATGTAATGCCGGCGCTTGAACCGCAATGCCACCGAGCGTTATTTGACGTCGGCGATGGGTGTATCGCTACGGGCGCCCCATTCGCTCCAGGAGCCGTCATACAGGCTGATGTCCTGCGCGCCCAGCGCCGTGAGAGCCAGCACCGCCACCGCCGCGGTGACGCCGGAGCCGCAACTGGCAACGATCGGCAGCCCGGGGTCAATGCCCGCCTGGCGTAGTTGTTCTGCCAGCACCTGCAGGGGCTTTAGCTGCCCGTCTTGCACCAACTGATTCCAGGGTAAATTCAGGCTGCCGGGGATATGACCGCGCAGCAGGCCGGGGCGGGGCTCCGGCGCCTCGCCGCGAAAGCGCGCGGCGGGGCGGGCATCGACAATTTGCGCCGAGCCGTCGGTGCTGATACGGCGGATGTCGTCGAGTGAACGCACCCGATTGGCCGAGATACGCGGGGTAAATGTTTGCGGCGCGGGCGCCGGTTGCCCTTCTTCCAGCGGCAGGCAGGCACGCCGCCACCCGTCCAGCCCTCCCGCCAGCAGCGACACCTGCCGGACGCCGCTGGTTTGCAGCATCCACCAGGCGCGCGGGGCAGAAAACAATGAACCGTCGTCGTAAATGACGCAGTGGTGTGCGTCGCTAACGCCGAGCGCGCCCATATCGCGGGCAAACTGCGCCGGGGATGTCAGCATATGCGGCAGGGGAGTGGCGCTATCGGACAAGGCCTCTATATCGAAAAATACTGCACCGGGCAGATGGCCCGCGTGAAATTCGGCAACACTTTCACGCGGCCCCTGATAACCGGGCGGCAGCATGCGCGCGTCCAGAATACGTACTTGGGGATCATCGAGATGTTGCTGCAGCCAGGCTTGGGTAACGAATAACGATTGGGTCATCATAGGCTCCGTCTCGGCGTGCGTCGGGCATTGTGCCGGCGCCATCGCATGACAGGCATTGTCGGTTTTTTTTCCGTTGGCATCAAGACGGGGTGGCTGCGGATGGCGCAGGGTGCACCAATGGGAGCCGTGCGGCGCGGCGCAGGCAGGGCGCCCTCGACGCGGGGCGTTTTTTTTAATGAAATGTTATTTTTAAAGGTAGCGGAGCGCGCCCCGCGCCCCTATAATCTGCGCCACTTGCACCGGCCGACGTAACAGCGAATTAGCGCGGCCATAACAAAAACCACCTAGAGGTTCTTATGACCATCGAACGCACCTTTTCCATTATCAAGCCGAACGCCGTGGCCAAAAACGTCATCGGTGCCATTCTGCAGCGTTTTGAAAGCACCGGGCTGACCGTGGTTGGCGCGAAAATGCTCCAGCTGACCCGTGAACAGGCGGAAGGGTTCTATGCCGAACATAAAGGCAAGCCTTTCTTCGATAGCCTGGTGGATTTTATGATCTCCGGCCCCATCCTGGTGCAGGTACTGGAAGGCGAAGACGCCGTGCGTCGCAATCGTGAAATCATGGGCGCCACCAACCCGGCCAATGCTCTGGCCGGCACCCTGCGTGCTGATTATGCCGACAGCTTTACCGAGAACGCGGTGCACGGTTCGGATTCCGCTGAATCTGCCGCGCGCGAAATCGCTTATTTCTTTGCCGATGGCGAAGTTTGCGCCCGTATTCGCTAATCCTTGCCGCACAACAGAGAAAAAAGGCCTGCTTCACCTTTTAAGCCAGGCAGCTCTGCGCTAAAATCAGTGTCCAATGCGCCCCGGATGAGGTGGTTATCCGCACTCGGCCGGGGCATTTCTTTATGTATTTCGCGCCATAACGTGTAATAACGTGTAATAACGAGGCTTGCAACAAAATGATGTCTGAACAAGTGTTGTCTGAACTTTCACCCGTGCGGCAGCGTCCGCTTTCCCTGCGCCCGCAGCCCAGCAAAAATTGAACCTGCTTGATATGAACCGCCAGCAGCTGCGCGAGTTTTTTTCATCGCTGGGGGAAAAACCTTTCCGCGCCGATCAGGTGATGAAATGGATGTATCACTATTGCTGCGATGATTTTGATCAGATGACGGACATCAACAAGCATTTACGCGCCAGGCTGAAAGCGCTGGCGGAAATCCGCGCGCCGGAAGTCGCCGAGGAGCAGCGCTCCGCCGACGGCACCATCAAATGGGCCATCAAGGTGGGCGACCAGCAGGTCGAGACGGTCTACATCCCCGAGGACGATCGCGCCACGCTGTGCGTCTCCTCCCAGGTCGGTTGCGCGCTACAATGCACTTTCTGCTCCACCGCGCAGCAGGGCTTCAACCGTAATCTCCGGGTGTCGGAAATTATCGGCCAGGTTTGGCGCGCGGCGAAGATCATCGGCGCCGCCAAGGTCACCGGCCAGCGTCCCATCACCAATGTGGTCATGATGGGCATGGGCGAGCCGCTGCTCAACCTCACCAATGTGGTGCCGGCAATGGAGATTATGCTGGACGATTTCGGCTTCGGGCTGTCCAAGCGGCGCGTCACGCTGTCCACCTCCGGCGTCGTGCCGGCCCTGGAGAAGCTTGGCGATATGATAGACGTGGCGCTGGCTATCTCGCTCCATGCGCCGAACGATACCATTCGCGACGAAATTGTGCCGATTAACCGCAAGTACAATATCGAAACCTTCCTGTCGGCGGTGCGCCGTTATCTTGACAAATCCAACGCCAATCAGGGCCGCGTGACGGTGGAATATGTCATGCTCGATCACATCAACGACGGGACCGAGCACGCGCATCAACTGGCGGAATGTTTAAAAGATACGCCGTGCAAGATTAACCTTATTCCCTGGAACCCGTTCCCCGGCGCCCCTTACGGCCGCAGTTCCAATAGCCGGGTAGACCGTTTCGCCAAGGTGCTGATGGGCTACGGGTTTACGACTATTGTGCGTAAAACGCGCGGCGACGATATCGATGCCGCCTGTGGGCAACTGGCGGGAGAGGTGATCGACCGTACCAAGCGTACCCTGCGTAAACGTATGAACGGCGAATCAATTGCGGTGAAGGCGGTTTGATGGCAAGCGTTGGCGCTGGCCTTTGACCCACGTTAATGGAAATAACGCGACTGAAACGGGAACCGGCATGAAGCTGATTCGGATGGGTGGAGTGGCAGTTATCATCGCTCTTTTGGGCGGTTGTGCCGGCGATAGCCGGCAGGCGCAGGGCGACGCGCCGTTACCACAGGCGACGCCGCAATCCGCTCCCACGCGCTTGCAACTGGGGATGGCCTATTTGGCGGCGGGTAATCTGGATGCCGCCCGGCAGAATCTGTCGATGGCGGTGAAAGCCGCGCCCGACGATTACCGGACCCAGCTCGGTATGGCGCAGTACGAGCAGCGGATCGGCGAAACCGCCGCCGCGGAGAACCGCTATCGCCTGGCCTTAAAACTGGCGCCGCAAAACAGCGAAGTTCTGAATAATTACGGTGCGTTTTTATGTGGTTTAGGGCAGTATGTACCGGCGCAACAGCAGTTTGCCGCTGCTGCGCAATCGGCGGATTATAGTGAGGTGGCCGATAGTCTGGAGAGCGCCGGCTACTGTTTTTTCACGTCAGGGGACGATGCACAGGCGCGTACCTTGCTCTCGCGTGCGCTGAAGTATGATCCTGAAAAAGGCGTGGCGCTGGTGTCTGAAGCGAACCGGCAATTAACGGCGGGTCGAGCGGACAGAGCGCAGCGGCTTTTGGATATTTACCAACATGTGCTTCCGGCCAGCGCCGAAAGTTTATGGTTACAGATTCGTTTCGCTGCGTTAGCCAACCGGCCGAATGACGTGCAACGTTATGGCACACGGCTTGCGCGAAGTTTTCCACAATCCGAACAGTACCAGCAATTCTTAGCTAATGAATACTGAAGCCCTGCAAGATCAAGCATCAACCACCACGGGCGGACGACTGCGTCAAGCCCGCGAAAATATGGGATTAAGCCAGCAGGCGGTGGCCGAGCGGCTGTGTCTGAAGGTGTCCACAGTGCGGGATATCGAAGACGATCACGTTAATCCCAATCTCGCCTCGACGTTTCTGCGCGGCTATATCCGCTCTTATGCGCGCCTGGTGCACATTTCTGAAGAAGAACTAACGCCAATGATGGCCAAGCAGGCGCCGATAAAGGCCTCGAAGGTGGCGCCGATGCAGAGCTTTTCGCTGGGCAAGACCCGCAAGAAGCGCGACGGCTGGCTGATGGGGTTCACCTGGCTTATCCTGTTTGTGGTGATTGGTCTGACGGGCGCCTGGTGGTGGCAAAATCATCAGGCCCAGCAGCAGGATATCGCCAACATGGCCGATCAATCCTCCGCCCAGTTATCGCGGGGGGAAGATGCCACCTCGGTACCGCTTGGCGATGGCGCGGACGACGTCGGCCAGCCGCCGGCGGATCAGCCGGCCGAGGCGGATACTGGCGCGCCGTCCGCGGCGCCGTCTTCATCACCCGCAAGCGCAGTGCCCGCCCCTGACATCGCCGGCCAGACCGCCGGCAGAACGTCGCCGGCGGTGGTCAGCCCCTCAGCGGCGCAAAGCGCGGCCGCGCCGACAGCGCCCGCCGCACCGGAGACCGGCGCCGCTGATGCCGACGGCAATACGCTGGTGATGAATTTTACCGGCGACTGCTGGCTGGAAGTGTTTGATGCCGGCGGCAAGAAGCTTTTCAGCGGTACACAGCATAGCGGCGGCAGGCTGAATCTCACCGGCCAGGCGCCGTACAAATTAAAAATCGGTGCCCCTGCCGCGGTGCAGGTTCAGTATCAGGGCAAGCCGGTGGATCTGAGCCGGTTCATCCGGTCAAATCAGGTTGCGCGACTGACCGTGGCCGCCCAGTAAAGAGTAAAGCCAGTCGGCAAGGTTGGAGAAAGATCAATGCATAATTCCGCACCCATAACCCGTCGAAAATCGAAGCGTATTTACGTCGGCAAGGTGCCGGTAGGTGACGGCGCCCCCATTGCGGTGCAGTCAATGACCAACACCCGTACCACCGATGTCGCGGCGACGGTGCAACAGATACAGGCGCTTGAGCGCGTCGGTGTTGATATCGTGCGTGTGTCGGTGCCCACCATGGACGCCGCCGAAGCGTTCAAACTTATCAAACAGCAGGTCGCTGTTCCGCTGGTGGCGGATATCCATTTCGATTATCGCATCGCGCTGAAAGTCGCCGAATATGGCGTTGACTGTTTGCGTATCAATCCCGGCAACATCGGCAACGAGGGGCGTATCCGTTCCGTGGTGGATTGCGCGCGCGATAATAATATTCCGATTCGCATCGGCGTTAACGCCGGCTCCCTTGAGCGTGATCTACAGGAAAAGTATGGCGAACCCACGCCGGAGGCCTTATTGGAATCGGCCATGCGCCATGTGGACATCCTTGACCGGCTCAATTTCGATACGTTCAAGGTCAGCGTGAAAGCCTCCGACGTGTTCCTGGCGGTGCAATCCTACCGTCTTTTGGCCTCGCGCATCGATCAGCCGTTGCATCTGGGTATCACCGAGGCCGGCGGCGCCCGTAGCGGGGCGGTGAAATCAGCCATTGGTCTTGGCCTGCTGTTAAGCGAAGGCATCGGCGATACGCTGCGCATCTCGCTGGCGGCGGACCCGGTTGAGGAAGTAAAGGTCGGTTTCGACATTTTAAAATCGCTGCGTATTCGCGCCCGCGGCATCAACTTCATCGCCTGCCCGACGTGTTCGCGCCAGGAATTTGATGTTATCGGCACCGTCAATGCCCTGGAGCAGCGGCTGGAGGACATCGTCACGCCAATGGATGTGTCCATTATCGGCTGTGTGGTGAATGGTCCCGGCGAAGCGCTGGTGTCCACGCTGGGTGTGACCGGCGGCCATAACAAAAGCGGCTACTACGAAGACGGCGTTCGCCAGCGCGAGCGTTTCGATAATGAACTGATGATCGACCAATTAGAGGCCCGTATCCGCGCGAAAGCGGCGATGCTGGACGAGAATAATCGCATCACGGTCAATCTGATAGAAAAATAACACAGGTAGAGATTCGACATGGCAAAGAACATCCAGGCCATTCGCGGCATGAACGACTATTTGCCGGAAGAGACGGCATTCTGGCAGCGCGTGGAAGGGACACTCAAAGACGTGCTGGCCAGCTACGGCTACAGTGAAATCCGCCTGCCGATCGTCGAGCAGACCCCGCTGTTCCAGCGGGCTATCGGTGAAGTCACCGATGTGGTGGAAAAAGAGATGTACAGCTTCGCCGATCGCAACGGCGACAGCCTGACCCTGCGTCCTGAGGGCACCGCCGGCTGCGTACGCGCCGGCATTGAACACGGTTTGCTGTACAATCAGGAACAGCGGTTATGGTATGTGGGGCCGATGTTTCGCTATGAGCGTCCACAGAAAGGCCGCTACCGTCAGTTCCACCAGATGGGCGCCGAGGTATTTGGTCAGCAAGGACCGGATGTTGACGCCGAGCTTATTTTGCTGACCGCCCGCTGGTGGCGTGCGTTGGGTATCCAGGAACATGTGGCGCTGGAGCTGAATTCCATCGGTTCGCTGGAGGCGCGCGCACGCTACCGCGAGGCGCTGGTGGCGTTTTTGCGCCAGCATGAAGACCGCCTGGATGAAGATTGCCGCCGACGCATGCACACCAATCCGATGCGGGTATTGGACACCAAGAACCCCGATATTCAGGCGCTGCTCAACGACGCACCGGTTCTGACCGATTATCTTGATGAAGATTCTCAGGCCCACTTTTCCGGTCTGTGTGAACTTTTAGACCTGGCCGGCATCCCATATACGGTTAATCCGCGTTTGGTGCGCGGCCTGGATTATTACAACCGGACAGTGTTCGAGTGGGTAACCACCCGTTTGGGGTCGCAGGGCACCGTTTGCGGCGGCGGCCGCTACGATGGTCTGGTGGAACAGCTGGGCGGTCGCGCCACCCCCGCCGTGGGCTTCGCCATGGGGCTGGAGCGGCTGGTGCTGCTGCTGGTGCAGGCGGTCAACCCGGATTTCGCCGCCGCAGCGCGTGTGGATGCCTATCTGGTGGCGGCCGGGGACGGCGTGCAGCGTGAGGCGCTGCGGCTGGCGGAGCAGTTGCGTGATGCGCTGCCTTCCCTGCGGCTGATGACCAATTACGGCGGCGGTAGTTTCAAAAAACAATTTGGCCGTGCCGACAAGCACGGCGCTCGCGTCGCGCTGGTTCTGGGAGAAAGCGAAGCGGCGGCGGGGCAGGTAGTGGTGAAGGATCTGGCCACGGGTAACCAGGAAACGCTGGCGCAGAGCGATGTCGCCGCGCGGCTGGCATCGATTTTAGGTTAAGGAGAAGGGCACCGTGGAAGTCTACAGCACTGATAACGAACAGCGCGACGCGCTGCGCCGTTTTTTTGTCGATAACGGCAAGGCGCTGGCGATAGGCGTCGTGCTCGGCGTTGGCGCTCTGGTGGGCTGGCGTTACTGGCACAATCACCACAACGACGCCATGATGGCGGCATCAAGCGCCTGGCAGCCGGTGAACGCCGGTCTGAGCGGCCAGGCGGCCCAACCGCAGCTGGACGCCGCGCAGCATTTCGCCGACGCCAACGACAATAACTATGGCGCGCTGACCTCGATGGGGCTGGCGCGTCAATTCGCCGAGCGGGGCGATTTCCCGGCCGCGGAGAAGCAGTTGCAAAAAGCGCTCGGCCAGACCCGCGAGGCCAATCTGCAATCGCTTATCAATCTGCGGCTGGCGCGCGTGCAATTGCAGCAGAAAAACGTCGATGGCGCGTTGAAAACCCTCGACGGCGTGAAGGAGCAGGGATGGACGGCGCTGGCGGAGGATACCCGTGGCGATGCGCAAGTGATCAAAGGCGATCAACAGGCCGCGCGCGCCGCTTATGAAAAAGCGCTGCAGTCCGGCGCGCCGCAGGCGCTGGTGCGTATGAAACTGAATAATCTGTCCAGCTGAGAGGGACCCCATGCAATTGCGTAAGACGATGTTTGTAGGACTGTTATCGGTCACCCTGCTCAGCGGGTGCGCGTGGTTCAGCGGCGAAGAAGACGTAGTCACCATGTCGCCGCTGCCCAAAGTGGACAATCAATTTCAACCAACGACGGTATGGAGCCGCTCGGTCGGTAGCGGTTCCGGCGAATACTACTCCAACTTGCACCCCGCCTGGCTGGATGCCCGCGTCTTCGCGGCGGATCGCCGTGGCGTGGTGAAAGCGCTGGATGTGGACAGCGGCAAAGAGATTTGGTCGACCAACCTTTCCATCCATACCGGTTTCTTCTCGCGCAATCGCCCGGCACAGCTTTCCGGCGGCGTAGCGGCGGCGGGCTCGCGGGTGTACGTGGGCAGCGAGCTGGCCAAGGTTTACGCGCTAGACGCCGAAGACGGCAGCGTCGCCTGGGAAGCGACGGTCGCCGGCGAGGCCCTGTCTACGCCGTTGGTCAGCGATGGTGTGGTGCTTGTCCATACCAGCAACGGCATGTTACAGGCGCTAAACGAGGCCGACGGCGCGGTAAAATGGACCGTCAACCTAGATGTGCCGCCGCTGACGCTGCGCGGCGAATCCTCGCCGACGACGGCGTTTGGCGCCGCGATTGTGGGCGGTGATAACGGCCGGGTCAGTGCGGTCATGATCAATCAGGGCCAGCTGATTTGGCAGCAGCGTATCTCGCAGCCGAGCGGCGCCACCGAAATCGCCCGCATCAACGATGTGCAGACCACGCCGGTCGTGGTGAACGGCGTCGTGTACGCCCTGGCCTACAACGGCAACCTTGCGGCGCTGGATCTGCGCTCCGGCCAGGTGATGTGGTCGCGGGAAATCGGTTCGGTAACCAATCTGCTGGTGGACGGCGGCCGGATTTACCTGGTGGATCAAAATGACCGCGTTATTGCGGTAGAAACCCAGGGCGGGGTCATCGTTTGGCGTCAGAGCGAGCTGCTGCACCGTAACCTGACCTCGCCGGTGCTGTATAATGGCTACATAGTCACCGGCGACTCGGAAGGCTACCTGCATTGGATCAACACCGATGATGGCCGGTTCGTCGCTCAGCAAAAAGTGGATAGCGCCGGGCTGCTGGGTGCTCCTATTGTTGCCGGCGATAAACTTATCGTGCAGGCAAAAAATGGCGAGGTTTACGCCATTACCCGCTAAGGCGTGCTATCATCCGGCGCCGGTAGCTGGATACGCGCTTGCCGCAACGGCTCCTGACATGTTCAGGAGCCGTTTTGTCTTATATAATCGCTCCTGTGCAGTTTTGCCGTTTTTTACCTGATGAGGTTGTAATAATGATACCTGTCGTCGCGCTGGTCGGGCGCCCGAATGTAGGAAAATCCACTTTATTTAATCGACTAACGCGCACTCGTGATGCGCTAGTGGCGGATTTTCCGGGGCTGACGCGTGACCGCAAGTATGGTCGTGCCGAATGGGAAGGCCATGAATTTATCGTTATTGATACCGGCGGTATTGATGGCACTGAGGAAGGGGTGGAAACCCGCATGGCCGGCCAGTCGCTGGTGGCGATTGAAGAGGCCGACATCGTGCTGTTCATGGTGGACGGACGCGCCGGGCTGATGGCGGCCGATAAAGGGATTGCCAGGCATCTGCGCAGCCGCGAGAAAACCACGGTGATTGTCGCCAATAAAACCGACGGGATCGACGCCGACAGCGCGGTGGGGGATTTTTATTCCCTGGGCATGGGGGAGATCTTTCCGATCGCCGCCTCGCACGGGCGCGGCATCAACAGTTTGCTAGAGCAGGTTCTGCTGCCGCTGGTAAGCGATGGTTTGCCGGCGGCGGAGGCGGACGACGAGGACGAATTTGCGCCCTGGCCTGACGACGAGGCCGAGGCGCTGGCGCGGGAAGAAGAAGAGGAGCCTTTTGATCCGCAATCGCTGCCGATAAAGCTTGCCATCGTCGGGCGTCCCAATGTCGGTAAATCCACGCTCACCAACCGCATTCTCGGCGAAGAGCGCGTGGTGGTCTTTGACATGCCCGGCACCACCCGCGACAGTATTTATATTCCCATGGTACGCGACGAGCGGGAGTATGTCCTGATCGATACCGCCGGCGTGCGCAAGCGCGGCAAAGTCACGGAAACCGTCGAGAAATTCTCCGTCATCAAAACGCTGCAGGCTATCGAAGATGCCAATGTCGTATTGCTGGTCATCGATGCCCGTGAAGGCATTTCCGATCAGGATTTGTCGCTGTTGGGTTTTATCCTCAACAGTGGCCGCTCGCTGGTCATTGCGGTCAATAAATGGGATGGCCTGTCCAGCGAGACGCGTGACGAGGTGAAAGAAGCGCTGGATCATCGTCTCGGCTTTATCGATTTTGCCCGCGTGCATTTCATCTCGGCCCTGCACGGCAGCGGCGTCGGCAATCTGTTTGAATCGGTGAATGAAGCCTACCAATGTGCCACCAAGCGGGTGAGCACTGCGCTTCTGACCCGCATCATGCGCATGGCGGTGGACGAACATCAGCCGCCGCTGGTGCGCGGTCGCCGCGTTAAACCCAAATATGCCCATGCCGGTGGCTACAACCCACCGATCGTGGTGATCCACGGTACGCAGGTGAAAGATTTGCCGGATACCTATAAGCGCTATTTGATGAACTATTTCCGCCGTTCGCTGGAGATAATGGGTACGACGATCCGCATTCAGTTTAACGAGGCCACCAACCCCTTCGCCGGGCGGCGCAATACCCTGACACCGACGCAGCTGCGTAAACGCAAGCGGCTGATGAGTCACATCAAGAAAAACAAATAAGCGTGATGGACATGGCACACTGTGAGATTTGCCAACAGCCGCTGGTCACGGCGGGCAATAAGCTGCATTGTCCCGCCTGCGGGCAGCCGCTCGAGATCTTGAAAGCCTGCGGCGCGGTGGACTATTTTTGCCCCCACGGCGACGGCCTCATCGCTAAAAAACGGGTGACGCTGACGCTCGTCACCTGCTAGGTCGGGTCATGGGGTGCCGGCGGAACGTCGTCCAATTGTCCGTGACGCCACAACGTCTGCAGCTCGGGCGGCGCATTTTGTTCCGGCACCAGTAACTCCAGCTCGTTTGCGCCGGCTGCGCCGTCAGCGCGATAAAAGATCTGGATACGAAAGTAACGCTGGTCGCCGCGTCCCGGCGCGCTATCGCCGCGGGGCGGCTGAGCCAGCGGCGCCGCCCGGTTGATGAGGGCGCATAACCTTTCGCGTTCAGGCGGCGGCAAATCCCCTAGCACGAAACGCTGCTGACCCGTTAGCGCGGGAATAAAGGCGAAGCCGCCCTCCCGCGATAGTGCAATCACGGTATGGTTATCCAAAACAGGTATTCTGCCCATGCTGTCCTCCCGGGGGCTGCGACAATTTCCCGCCGAACCGACCCCCCTTACGTTAAGACACCCACCTGCCGCCAGGCGTTCTCGACAACCTCGCCGGTTTCCGCGTCGAATTGCTCTAGAGCATGACTCACGGTCAGTCGCGCGAAATCAGCAAAGCTGGCGTTCTGCAGCAGTTTTTTATCCGTCAGCGTAGCGTACCAGATGGTGCCGGCCTTTTCCCAGGCATTGCCGCCCAGGGCGATAGCCGTCAGGTAGAAGGCACGATTGGGGATGCCGGAATTAAGATGGACGCCGCCATTATCTTGGCGGGTGTGGACGAAGTTGGCCATGTCTGCCGGCTGCGGATCCTTGCCCAGCACCGGATCATCATAGGCGGTGCCGGGAGCCGACATGGAGCGCAGCCCTTTGCCCTGGACTCCGTCGGCCAACAAACCCGCGCCGATAAACCAATCCGCCTGTTGCGCGGTTTGTTGCATATGGTATTGTTTTACCAAGGAACCAAAGACATCGGAAAGCGATTCATTCAGCGATCCCGCCTGTTCAAAGTAAATTAGGTTGGCTTCATGTTCCGTTACGCCATGGGTCAACTCATGAGCCACGACATCAAGCGCAATTGTGAAACGGTTAAAGATCTCGCCATCGCCATCGCCATCGCCGAACACCATTCGCTCCCCATCCCAGAACGCATTTTGATAAGCACTACCGTAATGAACGGTACCGACCAGCGGCAATCCTTTTGCATCCAGCGAGTTACGCTTAAATACCCGCCAATAAAAATCGTATGTGACGCCCAAATAGTCATAAGCTTCATCAACCGCCACATCCTTCCCCGACGATTGTCCTTCCTGCCGCACTTTTACACCGGGCAGATTCATACTGTTGCGGGCATCATATATCGTACGTTTGATCTTTCCCGGCGGTTGCGCGTGTGACTGTTGTGCAACCGCTGGCGTGCGGCCCATTAGGTTATGCACGTGGGTGAGGGTATGGCGCGCAAACAAGCGCTGATGCTCATTCCCTTTTTCCATGATGCGTTCTAAAAGGTAGGGGGGGATGACGCTGGCAAAACGCGAGCAGCGGATGTCCATCATAGCAAACCTCCTGCATTTGGAGAAATGACCCCGCCGCTATAAAGGGAAGCTCGACGGGCAAACGAACAATTAGAATGAATCGTAATTATAAATTCTCATAAAAAGTGGTATAATTATTATTTGTTCTGCTAATTATAAGTAAAAACTGGGCTGATGCCTTGGGGCCAACGGCGGGCGCTAGTGCTGCAGGGGGCGACGACGGCCAAACTGCCGCGCGTGCTGCGGCATGAGGAGCAATAGCGGCGAAACAGAGCGGACGCGCGCGTTGGTCAAGGTTTGCGCCTTGGCGCTGCAGCGGCTATGAGGGTAATGCTCGCAACGGGAGACAGGTCGAGTGAGTGCCTAATGCCTACGACAATAGTCAATAGCAGGAAACCGCTGCCATTTCACTTCAGCCTTGGCGCGGGCATCGGGGTGGGTAAAGCGCGCATAAAAAAACCGGCCGCCGGCCGGTTGATGCTTCTGTTAGCGCGGGCTTAGGAAGCCAAATAGCGATAGATGACCGAGATATCGCTTTCGCCATGGCCGGCGTCTACTGCCTGCTGCCAGATCTCACTGATACGTTGTAACCCCGGTAGATTACGCGAGTCCGCCGCCTTGAGCGCATAGGTATCTACACATCAGATACCGTCTTGCTCATCATGATGCAAGAGCTATATTTTCATCGAAGGGTATTCCAGATTTTAAGACACCATAAGCTAATTGGAGTAATTTTCGCATTGCCGCGCAGATGCCTACTTTACCTCCTT
>NZ_FRDB01000026.1 GCF_900143145.1 Candidatus Sodalis sp. SoCistrobi | reverse complement strand
CGGCGACTCCTACGATAATGCGATGGCAGAGAGTATCAACGGGTTGTACAAAACGGAGGTTATCCACCGCGGGAGCTGGAAAAACCGGACGGAAGTGGAGTTGGCCACGCTGGACTGGGTGGACTGGTACAACAACAGAAGGCTGCTCGGGCGGCTGGGTTACATCCCTCCTACTGAAGCCGAAATGAACTATTACGCTTTGCAATTAGCATCAGAGGAAGCGGCGTAGTATTGCCAAAATTACTCTCTAATAAACTCGGGGTTATTCATTCCGCCGAGGTTGCCCATCTGATGGCGCAACAATTCGAGCGCCATCAGGTGAACAAGCAGTATTTGGCGGTCACCCGCGGCTATCTGGAGGGCGAAGGGACGATCGACTATGCGTTAACGCCCGAGCGGGATAAAATCGCCGACAAATTTGCCAACCCCGATAAAGAGCCGCAGCCGGCGCAAAGCCATTATCAGGCGCTGGCGCACGTGGAGATGCCGATCGCCGTTGGCCATTATCCCACCAGCCGCTACAGCCTGATGTCCCTCTCCCCGCAGACCGGCCGCAAGCACCAGTTGCGCCGCCATATGGCGCATTTACGCCATCCGATTATCGGCGACACCACCCATGGCGATCTGCGCCACAACCGCGGCTTCGCCGCCGCCTTTGACTGCGGCCGGCTGATGCTGCACGCCTGCCGAGTGGCGCTGGCGCATCCGGTCACCGGCGAGCCGCTGGTCATTGATGCCCGTTGGGACGACAGTTGGCAACAATTGATGGAACGATTCGGCTGTCGCGGCCTTCTCCCTGCATATGAAAGGGTTGAGTTTGCCGGGCCTTCGGGTCAGAATAAGGCCCTTTATCACACAATGTAGGTTAGGGGAGTCAAGCGCTATGGCGCAGATAGGTATTTTTGTCGGTACGGTATACGGTAACGCGTTGTTGACCGCTGAAGAAGTGGAGTCGGTCCTGACAGAGCAAGGCCATCAGGTGACGCTATTTGAGGACGGCGGCCTTGAGCAGTGGCAGGCGTATGCCGATCGGGTGATCCTCATTATTACTTCCACCACCGGACAGGGGGGATTGCCGGACAATATCGTAGCGCTATTCCACCAGCAGGTGAAGGATAAGCTGGGGCATCAGCCGGCGCTGCGCTATGGCGTTATTGCGCTGGGCGACAGCAGTTATGATACCTTTTGCGGCGCAGGGCACACCTTTGACGCGCTATTGCAAGAGCAGGGCGCGACACGGGTGGGCGACCTGCTGGAAATCGATGCCGTGGAGCATCCCGAGCCGGAAACGCTGGCCTGTCGCTGGGCGGCGGCGTGGGGCGCATTGTTATAGGCGCTTACGCCAGGCGGCTGTGCTTTGCCGGCATGCATCCTGCTTTGCGAGCAAGTAGCGTGGCGGCGCGCCGGCGTCGTGTTACGGCGGTAAGCTATGGGCGGTAAACCGATGCAGACCTGTAGCCAGTGCCGCAGGTTTGATAACAGGCAGGATGAGGCAGCAGGCAGGGACGTGACAGCTAATGCCGCGAGCAGGGACGTGACAGTTAATTCTGCGGGCAGGAATGTGGCGCCGGATGCCGAAGGTTGTGACCGGCGCCGGCGGCGCCCTCCCTGGCCCCTGACGCGCGCCGGTGCCGCCGTGCGGCTGGTTATTTCTGCAGGGTCAATTTTTCCAAATCGGCTTCGATCTCGGCGATTTTATTGGACACCACGCTTTCCAGGTGGCGTAAGTCGTCCAAAATCTTGCTCTTCAGATCCACCTCGGTCTGATCGCGCAGGCAGATTTGATCCAGCTCGTCGATCACGTAGCGCAGATTGGGACTGATTTCATTGATTTCCCGGTAGCCTTCCGCCGCGTTGTCCGACACCACGGTTTTACGCTGCCGGGGATATTTGAATTTGACGCTTTTGGCGAAAAACTCCCCTTTGTCGCGGCGGAAATAAATTTTGAGGATATCGTTATTGGCTTCCTGGCGCAGGCTGTAGCGGTCGATATCGTCCGGGTGATTAACGCCAAGGCTTTTCAGATTATCGTACATGGTCGTCCCCTGGTGATGTGCGGTATAGGTGAAATTATGACGCCTGGCGGCGTCATAGGCTGTGACTTACGGCCGGATTTGCCGCCGTACTGACCGGGCGCGAACGCTGCCGCCGTGAATAATATTAGTCGATGGTGCGTAATAACTCATTGATACCCACCTTGCCGCGGGTTTTGGCGTCGACCTTTTTCACAATTACCGCGCAATAAAGGCTATAACGGCCGTCTTTGGCGGGTAAATTACCGGATACGACCACCGACCCGGCCGGCACGCGGCCATAATGCACTTCGCCGGTTTCGCGATCGTAGATCTTGGTACTTTGGCCGATAAACACGCCAATGGAAATGACCGAGCCTTCCTCCACGATAACCCCTTCAACCACTTCGGAGCGGGCGCCGATAAAGCAGTTGTCCTCGATAATGGTCGGGTTGGCCTGCAGCGGCTCCAACACGCCGCCGATGCCCACGCCGCCGGACAGGTGGACGTTTTTGCCAATCTGCGCGCAGGAGCCGACGGTGGCCCAGGTATCCACCATGGTGCCTTCGTCCACATAGGCGCCGATATTGACATAGGAGGGCATCAACACCGTGTTGCGGGCAATGTAGGCGCCCTGGCGCACGCTGGCCGGCGGTACGACGCGGAACCCTTCGCGCTGGAAGCGCTCGCTGTCCCAGCCGGCGAACTTCATCGGCACTTTATCGAAAAAGCGCGTTTCGCCGCCCTCAATAAGCTGATTGTCGGCGATGCGAAATGAGAGCAGTACCGCTTTTTTCAGCCACTGATGGGTGACCCACTCGCCGCTGATTTTTTCCGCGACGCGCAGCGCGCCGCTGTCGAGGGCGGCGATAACCTGATTCACCGCATCGCGGGTGGTGGCGTCGACGTTAGCCGGCGTGATCGCGGCGCGTTGCTCAAAGGCGGTTTCAATAATCTGCTGTAATGACTGCATCCTGTCCTGTCTGTCGGCTTAATGGGAGATCATAAAATTACTTGTATCACACTTTATCGTTTGGGTTGAGCGCCTCTGTCAAGCGTCGCCGCACTTCCGCCTGCATTGCTCGGCTCAGCGCGCGACGGTCGCCGTCTGCCAGAATGAACAAGTCCTCCACCCGTTCGCCGATGGTGGAAATGCGCGCGCCGTGCAGCGAAATGCCCAGATCGACGAACACCTCGCTGACGCGGGCCAGCAACCCGGGCTGATCGAGCGCCGTCAGCTCCAGATAGCTGCGACGTTCGGTCGGCGAAGGCAGAAACACCACCGAGGTATCCACGTTAAAATGACGCAGCTTGGAGGACGGGCGGCGCACCCGCGGGTGGCGGTAATCCCCCGGCTGCAGGATTTGCAGCAGCGCCTGACGGATGACCGGGTGACGATCCGGCGACAACGGGCTGCCGTCCGGCTCAAGTACCACGAAGGTGTCCATCGCCATACCGTCCCGGTTGGTAAAAATCTGCGCGTCGTGCACGCTGAGATTGCGGCGATCCAGCTCGCCCGTGACGGCGGCGAACAGATAAGGGCGATCCTGGTTGCGGATGAAAATTTCGGTGCCGCCGCGGGTGGCCTGCGGGCTTATCAGCACCAGCGGCTCGTCGCGGCCGTGCAGGACCATATGGCGCGCATGCCAGGCCAGCTGATTAGGGGTATGACGCAGGAAATAATCGGCGCGGCAGCGGCTCCAGATTTCCTGCAGACGCTGTTCGTCGATGCCCTCCATACGCAACAGCGCCAGCGCCTGCCGGCGGTTGTGGCGTACCCGCTCGCGCACGTCTGGCGATACGTGCATACCGCGGCGCAGTTGCTTCTCGGTGGCAAAGAACAGCTCGCGCAGCAGGCTTTGTTTCCAGCTGTTCCATAGCGTCTCGTTGGTGGCGCAAATATCCGCCACCGTCAGGCACAGCAGGTAATGCAGGCGGCTCTCGCTTTGCACTTCGCCGGCAAACTGTACCAGCACGTCCGGATCCTGAATATCCCGCCGCTGGGCGGTCACCGACATGACGAGATGACTTTCCACCAGCCACGCCACCAATTGGGCATCCTCGGCGGGCAAATCGTGCAGCGCCGCAAATTCCAGCACGTCGCGGGCGCCAAGCTGGGAGTGATCGCCACCGCGGCCTTTAGCGATATCATGAAACAGCGCCGCCACCAGCAATAAATGCCGCTGGCCCAAACGCGGAAACAGCTCGACGCACAGCGGATGATACGGCCGCTGGCTTTCGTCGGCGAAGCTTTCCAGCTTCAGCAATACCCGAATGGTGTGTTCATCGACGGTATAGGCATGAAACAGGTCAAATTGCATTTGGCCGACGATATTGCTCCACTGCGGCATGTAGGCCCACAGCACGCTGTGCCGGTGCATCGGCAGCAGGGCATGTTTTACCGCGCCCGGCTGATGCAGAATCCGCATGAACAGCGTCCGCGCCTCGGGGATGGTGCACAGCGGCGCCTTCAGGTGCCGACGGGCGTAGCGCAGCTGGCCAGGGTGGCCGAATAAATGCCCTCGATATGTCGGTTGCGCACCATTTGCCAGAACAGGCGCAAAATCGCCTCCGGCTGCCGGCTGAACAACGTCTCGTCGCGCAAATCAATCAGGTTGCCGCGCAGCTGAAACTCGTCGTCCAGCGGCTGGGGTTTTTCATCGGGCGCCAGAGCGAGGATCGCCTCATCGAACAACTGCAACAGCATCTGGTTCAGTTCGCTGACGCGGCGGGTGACGCGGAAAAAATCCTTCATCATCCGCTCCACCGGCAGGTTGCCTTCCCCTTGGTAGCGTAGCAGCTGCGCCACGTTCTGCTGACGGTCGAACAGCAGCCGGTTATCGTAGCGGTTCAGCACCAGATGCAGAGCGAAGCGGATGCGCCAGAGAAAGCTCTGGCACTCGTTGAGTTCATCCCGCTCGGCGCGGGTGATAAAGCCAAAACCCACCATTTCATCCATCGAGGTGGCGCCGAAATGGCGGTGCGCGACCCACAGCAGGGTATGGATATCCCGCAGGCCGCCAGGGCTGCTTTTAATGTCCGGCTCGAGATTATAGCTGGTACCGTGATAGCGCGAATGGCGCTCCTGCTGCTCGGCGAGCTTGGCGGGAAAAAACGCCCGCGAGGGCCAAAAATCATCGCTGAACACCTGTTTTTGCAGGGTCAAAAACAGCGCCAGATCACCGCAAATCAAGCGCGATTCGATAAGATTGGTGGCGACCGTTAGATCGGCGCGCCCCTCTTCCAGACACTCGGCAATACTGCGCACGCTGTGGCCGACTTCCAGCTTGAGATCCCACAAAAGCGTCAGCAGCTCGCTGATATGCTGTTGCTGCGGCGGCGTCAGCGGCGCCTGGCTTAGCACCAGCACATCGATATCAGACAACGGATGCAGTTCGCCGCGGCCGTAGCCCCCCACCGCCACCAGCGCGGTATGGGGCGCGTGGGCGAAGCCGTGGTAGTGCCACAGCTGCCGCAACAGCTGATCGATATACAGCGTGCGGGCATCCACCAGCGTTTCCGCCGTCTCGCCGGCATCGAACGCGTCGGCCAGCCAGCGGTGGAATTCATCCAACCGTTCTTTTAAAAAAGGGCGGTTCAGGGCGTCGTCCGGCCAGGTGAGGGGAGATGAGGGTTTGACCGGCGGCTGGCGCGGCAGCGGCGGATGGGTAAATTGAAGAATTTGGTCCGGCATCGGGTCGCCCTGCATAGTAGGGCAGCCCGGCGCGCAAGCTGGCTTACCGGGGCTGCCCGCGAAATCAACGCTCGCCTGCGCCCGGCACATGGCCGGCCGCGCGGCAAGCAATATCAGGCCGGGTGGTGGATTACCGTCGGCAAGCTATCATCGGCGCGCAGCGTCATGATCTCACAACCGTCCTCGGTCACCACGATCGTATGCTCATACTGCGCTGACAGGCTGCGATCTTTGGTTTTCACCGTCCAGCCGTCTTTCATGGTGCGGATGCGGTAGTCGCCGGCGTTGACCATCGGCTCAATGGTGAACGCCATTCCCGGTTGCAAGACCACACCACCGTCGTCGGCGTCATAATGCAGCACCTGCGGCTCTTCGTGAAAGCCTTCGCCGATACCGTGACCACAATACTCACGCACCACCGAGAAGCTTTCCGCTTCTACGAACTGTTGAATCGCTTTACCCAGCGTGCGCAGACGGATGCCCGGCCGGACCATGCGGATTGCCAGATACAGGCTTTCTTTCGTTATCCGGCATAGCCGCTCGCCGAGAATGGTCGGTTTGCCGACGATGAACATCTTTGAAGTATCGCCGTGGAAGCCGTCTTTAATGACGGTAACGTCAATATTCAGAATATCGCCCTCTTTGAGCTTTTTTTCATCGCTCGGGATACCATGGCACACCACCTCATTGACTGAAATACACACCGATTTCGGAAAACCGTGGTAGCCGAGCGACGCGGATACGGCCTGCTGCTGCTCGGTGATATGCTGATGGCACAAACGATCCAGTTCGCCGGTGCTCACGCCAGGTTTGATATAAGGTTCAATGATTTCCAGCACCTCGGCGGCCAGCCGGCCGGCAACGCGCATCTTTGCAATATCGTCTGCTGTTTTGATAGGAATGGCCATAAAGGGATCCACAGTCGGCACCAAGGTCGACAAAATAATATAAGCTAAATTAGCGAGTGGGATTAATGGTATCAGTACGGCCGGGCACTGCCAATTATCATTTTCCCGCCGGCTTCGATAAACATTTGGTGGAGTCCGTGCGTGGTTTATGGTATAAAGCGCGCCGACGATAGGCGCCTGGTTTTTCCAAGCCGCGCGTCAATCGCAACAACAAACTCAATTGTGTTATTACACACACGTATCGACACCTGCGCCGGGGTGCTCTGACCACAAGGTCGGGGTCGGCCGTATGGGATACGTGGAGGCATAACCCCAAACAGACATAATAGAGGTTTATCATGGCAACTGTTTCCATGCGTGACATGCTCCAGGCCGGCGTGCATTTCGGTCACCAGACCCGTTACTGGAACCCGAAAATGAAGCCCTTCATCTTCGGCGCCCGTAACAAAGTTCACATCATCAACCTGGAACAAACCGTACCCCTGTTCAACGAAGCCTTGGCCGAGCTGAACAAAATCGCTTCGCGCAAAGGTAAAATCCTGATCGTCGGCACCAAACGCGCCGCAAGCGAAGCAGTGAAAGAAGCGGCCAACAGCTGCGATCAATTCTTCGTCAACCATCGTTGGTTGGGTGGGATGTTGACCAACTGGAAAACGGTTCGTCAGTCCATCAAGCGTTTAAAAGATCTGGAAACCCAGTCTCAGGACGGTACTTTCGAGAAGCTGACCAAGAAAGAGGCGCTGATGCGCACTCGTGAACTGGACAAGCTGGAAAACAGCCTGGGCGGTATCAAGGATATGGGCGGTTTGCCGGACGCGCTGTTTGTTATCGATGCGGAACATGAGCACATCGCTATCAAGGAAGCCAACAATCTGGGCATTCCGGTTTTCGCTATCGTTGACACCAACTCCGATCCGGACGGCGTGGACTTCATTATCCCGGGTAATGACGACGCCATCCGCGCAATCAACCTGTACCTGACTGCCGTTGCCACCACCGTGCGCGAAGGCCGTTCTCAGGATCTGGCGCAACAGGCTGAAGAAAGCTTTGTGGAAGCTGAATAATAAGGCATGCTCTTAGGAGCCCTTATTAACCAAGTTTTAAATATGTTGGTTAGAGGGCCTGTCATCAGGCCCTCTTTTTTACCTATCTCCAACACGGAATAACGAGGAAAAGATAATGGCTGATATTACCGCCGCCCTGGTTAAAGAACTGCGCGAACGTACCGGCGCGGGCATGATGGAATGCAAAAAAGCGCTGGTTGAAGCCCAGGGCGACATCGAACTGGCTATCGACAACATGCGTAAGTCCGGCCAGGCCAAAGCGGCCAAAAAAGCCGGCCGCGTCGCGGCTGAAGGCGTCATTCTGACCAAAATCGCCCAAGACGGCAAATACGGCGTCATCATCGAGCTGAACTGTGAAACCGATTTCGTTGCCAAAGACGGCGGTTTCAAAGCCTTTGGCGACGAGGTCATCACCGCCGCGCTAAACGAACGCATTACCGACGTTGAAGCGCTGAAGGCCAAATTTGAAGAACAGCGCACCGCGCTGGTTGCCAAAATTGGCGAAAACATCAATATTCGCCGCCTCGGTGTCCTGGAAGGCGACGTGCTCGGTTCTTACCTGCACGGCGCGCGCATTGGCGTCATGGTTTCCGCCGCCGGCGCCGACGAGGAACTGGTGAAGCACGTCGCCATGCACATTGCCGCCAGCAAACCGGAATATGTCAACGCGGATGATGTCCCGGCCGACGTGGTCGCCCGTGAGCATCAAATCCAGTTCGACATCGCCATGCAGTCCGGCAAACCGCGTGAAATCGCCGAGAAGATGGTGGAAGGGCGTATGCGCAAGTTCACCGGCGAAATTTCTCTGACCGGCCAGCACTTTGTTATGGACCCGAGCAAGACCGTCGGCCAGCTGCTGGGCGAACACGGTGCCAAAGTCAACAACTTCATCCGTTTTGAAGTGGGCGAGGGCATTGAGAAAGCCGAAGTCGATTTCGCCGCCGAAGTGGCCGCGATGGGCAAGCAGTTTTAATTAAGTCGTTCGGAACCGCCTGCAGGCGGTTCCGCTTTAATGAGCCGGAATAATGTCAGACGACGTGTGCCGCACTCATCAGCCGGGCGCGGCACCAGGTCAATTCCATCCCATCAAATCGCTCTCAAGGAACAGATCAAATGGCAACCAACGCAAAACCCATTTACCAGCGTATCCTGCTCAAATTGAGCGGTGAAGCCCTGCAGGGCGCCGAAGGTTTCGGTATCGACGCCAGCGTGCTGGATCGTATGGCCCAGGAAGTGAAAGAACTGGTGGAGTTGGGTATCCAGGTCGGCTTGGTCATCGGCGGCGGCAACTTGTTCCGCGGTGCGGGGCTGGCGAAGGCCGGCATGAATCGCGTGGTGGGCGATCATATGGGGATGTTGGCGACCGTGATGAATGGTCTGGCGATGCGCGACGCATTGCACCGCGCCTATGTTAACGCCCGCCTGATGTCGGCGATTCCGCTGAACGGCGTCTGCGATAATTACAGCTGGGCCGAAGCCATCAGTCTGTTGCGCAATAATCGTGTGGTGATTTTCGCCGCCGGTACCGGCAATCCCTTCTTTACCACCGATTCCGCCGCCTGTTTGCGCGGCATTGAAATCGAAGCCGAGGCCGTGCTGAAAGCGACGAAAGTGGATGGCGTGTTTTCCGCCGATCCGGTAAAACACCCGGATGCTACACTTTACGATCAACTGACTTATCAGGATGTGCTGGAGAATGAACTGAAGGTCATGGATCTGGCCGCTTTCACTCTGGCGCGGGATCACAATCTGCCAATACGCGTGTTCAATATGAACAAGCCTGGCGCGCTGCGGCGGGTGGTCATGGGTGATAAAGAAGGCACCTTGATCACCAAGTAATGCATAACGGGGCCTGGCAACCTACGGCCACGGTCCGCCCGGATAACCAAGTCTCAAGGGTTCGCAACGTGATTAATGAAATCCGTAAAGATGCCGAGATTCGCATGGAAAAATGCGTCGACGCGTTCAAAAACCACATCAGCAAAGTCCGCACGGGCCGCGCTTCCCCGAGCCTGCTTGACGGTATTCAGATCGAATATTACGGTACGCTGACGCCGCTGCGCCAGCTGGCCAATATTATCGCCGAGGATTCCCGTACCCTGGCTATCACCGTCTTCGACCGCGCGCTGGCGCCGGCGGTGGAGAAGGCCATCATGGCCTCCGATCTGGGGCTCAATCCGTCTTCCGCCGGCACGGTGATTCGCGTGCCGCTGCCGCCGCTGACCGAAGAACGCCGCCGCGACCTGATAAAAGTGGTGCGCGCCGAGGCGGAGCAGGGCAGAGTATCGGTGCGCAATGTCCGCCGCGATGCCAACGACAAGGTGAAGGCGCTGTTGAAAGACAAAACCATCGGTGAAGATGAAGATCGCCGCTCCCAGGACGAGATCCAAAAGCTGACCGACGCCTGGATCAAGAAGCTTGATAGCGCCCTGGCGGAAAAAGAAGCGGAATTAATGGAAATTTAACCCGCTGGCGGAATAAAAACGCCACAGCGGCGCCTCCCCGGCGGGGTGCTGTCGCTGCGGCGTTTTTTTTGTGTAAGCCGCCATAGACAAAACGGTGCCATCGTCTCAGACTAGATGTTTCCCTCATATTCCAACGCGGTATAAAAAGTAACTTCATGCGGCATTTGACGATTCTGGGCAGTACCGGCTCCATTGGCACCAGTACGCTGGCGGTGGTAAAGCACAATCCCGACCAATACACCGTGCGCGCGCTGGTGGCGGGCAATAATGTTGCCTTAATGACCGAGCAGTGCCTGGCTTTCCGTCCCGCCTACGCCTGTATGGCGGATGACGCCGCAGCGCGGATGCTCAAGGCCAATCTGGCCGCGGCGGGTGTCGCCACCGCCGTGCTGTCGGGCGAGCAGGCGGCCTGCGAGCTGGCCGCGCTGGATGAAGTGGATACAGTGATGGCCGCCATCGTCGGCGCCGCCGGGCTGGCCGCGACGCTGGCGGCGCTGCGCGCCGGCAAGCGGGTTATGCTGGCCAACAAAGAGTCGCTGGTCACCTGTGGCCGGCTGTTCATGAACGAAGCGCGTCGCCATCATGCCAGGTTGCTGCCGGTGGATAGCGAACATAACGCCATTTTTCAGAGTTTACCTGAACCACTTCAGCGCGGGTTGGGTTACGCTTCCCTGGCGGAACATGGTGTGTCGCGCATTGTACTGACCGGCTCCGGCGGCCCGTTTCGCCAGACGCCGCTGGCGGAACTGGCCACGATGACACCGGAACAGGCCTGCGCGCATCCCAATTGGTCGATGGGGCGCAAGATTTCGGTGGATTCCGCCACCATGATGAACAAAGGGCTGGAATATATCGAAGCGCGCTGGTTGTTTAATGCCGCGGCCGAGCAAATGGAAGTGCTGCTGCATCCCCAGTCGATCATTCATTCCATGGTGCGCTACACCGACGGCAGCGTGTTGGCGCAATTGGGATCCCCCGACATGCGTACGCCCATCGCCCATGCCATAGCGTATCCCGAGCGGGTGCCGTCCGGCGTCGCGCCATTGGATTTTTTACGCCTCGGCACGCTGAGCTTCGCGCAGCCGGACGCCGCACGCTATCCCTGCCTGCAACTGGCCGTCGACGCCAGCCAGCAGGGGCAGGCGGCGACGACCACGCTTAATGCCGCCAATGAGATCGCGGTGGCGGCGTTTTTGCGCGGCGATATTCGTTTCACCGCAATTGCCGACGTGAATCGGCGGGTGTTGGAACAGCTTAGCCTGCCCGAACCGGACAGCGTGGAAGCGGTGCTGGCCATCGACAGCCAGGCGCGGGAAAGGGCCCGCCAGAGCGTTATTCATTTTGGCCGATGAGGCGCCGGGGCGCCGCGATGGCTGATTTGTTCGTTGACCGGCAAAATGATATAGTCTGCGCCACTCATCCCGTCGATGAAGGCCAGCCGGGTAAAATCAGTTACAGGCCGTGTACGTACACGGCTTTTTTGCGCGTTCGGGGCCCTTCGTTCCGGTAAGACGGTGGTATTCTCAGTGAGGAAATACGTAAGCGTGATGTCGTCCGAAAATCAGCAAGAGCCAAAAGCGTTGCCTGCTTCCTCACCACGCCATGTGGCTATTATTATGGATGGCAACGGCCGCTGGGCTAAGAGCCGGGGGAAATTACGTATCTTCGGTCACCAGGCCGGCGTCAAGTCGGTCCGCCGCGCGGTTAGCTTTGCCGTTAGCCACCATTTCGACGCGTTGACGCTGTATGCGTTCAGCAGCGAAAACTGGAATCGTCCCAGCCAGGAAGTTTCCGCCCTGATGGAGCTGTTTGTCCGGGCGCTGGACAGCGAAGTGAAAAGCCTGCACAAGCATAACGTCCGGTTGCGCATTATCGGCGATACTTCGCGTTTCGGCATGCGGCTGCAGGAGCGGATCCGCCGCTCCGAGGCGCTGACCTGCAATAATGACGGGTTGACCCTGAATATTGCCGCGAATTATGGTGGACGTTGGGATATCATCCAGGGGGTACGGCAACTTGCCGCCCGGGTGCAAGAGGGTATCCTGCGTCCCGATCAGATAGATGAGGACGCCTTGTGCCAGGTGGTCTGCATGAACGAGCTGGCCTCGGTGGATCTGGTTATCCGTACCGGAGGGGAACATCGCATCAGTAATTTTTTGCTATGGCAGATCGCCTATGCAGAGCTGTTTTTTACCGACGTGTTATGGCCGGATTTTGACGACGCTGTTTTTGAAGGTGCGCTGAATGCTTTTGCTCAACGCGAGCGGCGCTTCGGTGGAACAACACCTAATGATGCCAATGCATCCTAGGGGGGATTTTTGCTGAAGTATCGCCTGATTACTGCTTTTGTCCTGATACCCATCGTTATCGCCGCACTGTTTTTGTTGTCGCCGGTCGGCTTTGCCTTGGTCACCCTCGCGGTGTGCATGCTCAGCGCCTGGGAATGGGGCCAGCTCGCGGGGCTGGCCTCGCGCAGCCAGCGCATCTGGCTGGCGATTCTCTGCGGCCTGCTGCTGGCGCTGATGATGCTCACCGTGCCGGCTTACCGGCCGTTTGTGACCGTCTGGCAGGCGCAATATGCCCTGTGGGCCGCCTTGGCCTGGTGGCTGGCGGCGCTGCTGCTGGTGCTGTGCTACCCCCGCTCCGCCACGCTGTGGCGTGAATCCCGGCTGCTGCGGCTGGCGTTCGGCATTCTGACCATTTTGCCCTTCTTTTGGGGGATGCTGGCGCTGCGTCAGCACCATTATGATATTAACCACTTCACCGGCGCCTGGTGGCTATTGTATGTCATGGTACTGGTGTGGGGCGCGGATTCCGGCGCGTACATGTTCGGTCTCGCGCTGGGTCGTCACAAGCTGGCGCCAAAAGTTTCTCCCGGCAAAACCTGGGAAGGCCTAGTGGGCGGGTTGGTCACCTCCGCGGTCATCGCCTGGCTGTTTGGCAAGTATGCGCCGCTTGACGCCGCACCGCTTACGCTGCTGGTTTGCTCAATCGTGGCAGCGCTGGCGTCGGTGCTGGGTGATTTGACCGAAAGTATGTTTAAACGGGAGGCCGGTATCAAGGACAGTGGCCATTTAATTCCCGGCCATGGCGGCATTTTAGATCGTATAGACAGTTTGACCGCCGCGGTGCCGGTGTTCGCCTGTCTGATGCTGCTGGTCTTTAACGCTATCTGAGTCGGGACTGGGAGCGCTTATGCTGCACTTTTTATGGAGTCTCGCCGCGTTTATCGTGGCGCTAGGCGTTTTGATCACGGTGCACGAGTTCGGCCATTTTTGGGTGGCCCGCCGCTGCGGCGTGACGGTGGAACGTTTTTCCATCGGTTTCGGGCGCGCGCTGTGGCGCCGGCGCGATAAACGCGGGACGGAATATGTTATCGCCGCCATTCCCCTGGGTGGCTATGTCAAAATGCTGGATGAGCGGGTAGACACCGTCGCGCCCGAACGTCGTCATGAAGCGTTCAACCACAAGACCGTCTGGCAGCGCGCCGCGATCATCGCCGCCGGTCCGGTATTCAACTTCCTGTTCGCCGTTTTTGCCTACTGGCTGGTGTTTCTTATCGGCGTGCCGAGCTATCGGCCGGTGATCGGCGAAGTGGCCCCGCATTCTATCGCGGCCCAGGCCGAAATTTCTCCCGGTATGGAACTTAAGTCGGTTGACGGTATCGAAACGCCTGATTGGGATTCGGTTCGTCTGCAGCTTATCGACAAGATTGGCGACGGTGAAACCACCCTCGGCGTCGCGCCGTTTGGCTCTACGCACGCCGAGCGGAAAACGCTGGATTTGCGCGGCTGGCAGTTCGAGCCGAACAAGCAAGATGCTATCGTGGCACTGGGTATTATTCCTCTCGGTCCGCGCATCGAGCCGGTGCTTGCCGAAGTCCAGCCGGGCTCGGCGGCGATGAAAGCCGGTTTGCAAGCCGGCGACAGGATCGTTAAAGTCGATGGTCAGCCGGTCACCGCATGGCCGTTGTTTGTGACCCGCGTACGGGACAATCCCGGACGGCCGCTGCAGGTGGGCATTGACCGTCAGGGTGAGGCCAGAGAAATAACCCTGCAGCCCGACAGCAAATCGGTGGGCAAGGGGGAAGTCGAGGGGTTCGCGGGCGTCGTGCCGAAGATTATCCCGCTGCCGGCGGAATATAAAACCGTGCGGCAGTACGGTCCGCTACCGGCCCTGTCCCAGGCCGGCGAAAAAACCTGGCAGCTGATGCGGCTTACGGTCAGTATGTTAGGCAAATTGGTAACCGGAGATGTTAAGCTGAACAATCTGAGCGGTCCGATTTCCATCGCTCAGGGCGCAGGGATGTCAGCGGAATACGGTTTGATTTATTACCTGATGTTTCTGGCGCTGATAAGCGTCAATCTGGGGATTATCAATCTGTTCCCGTTACCGGTGTTAGATGGTGGCCATTTGCTCTTCCTGGCGATAGAAAAGCTCAAGGGAGGGCCGGTGTCCGAACGAGTGCAGGACTTTAGTTACCGCATCGGCTCGATTTTGCTGGTGCTGCTAATGGGTCTGGCCCTTTTCAATGATTTCTCCAGGCTATGATAGCCTGAGATTATGTTAGGAAGAACGCATAACCACGATGGCGATGAAAAAGTTGCTCATAGCGTCGCTGCTTCTTAGCAGCGCCACCGTATACGGTGCAGACGGGTTCGTAGTGAAGGACATTCATTTCGAAGGACTGCAACGGGTTGCCGTCGGTGCGGCGTTACTCAGTATGCCGATCCGTGTCGGCGACACGGCGACCGATGAAGATATCGGCAATACCATCCGCGCTCTCTTCGCTACCGGAAACTTTGAGGATGTCCGGGTACTGCGTGACGGAGATTCACTGGTGGTACAGGTCAAGGAGCGCCCGACCATTGCCAGCATCACCTTCTCCGGCAACAAGGCGGTGAAGGAAGAAATGCTCAAGCAAAACCTGGATGCCCAGGGCGTTCGGGTCGGCGAGGCCCTTGACCGCACCACCATTTCCAATATCGAAAAAGGTCTTGAGGACTTCTACTACAGCGCCGGGAAATACAGCGCTACGGTCAAGGCGGTGGTCACGCCGCTGCCGCGCAACCGCGTCGACCTGAAGCTGGTCTTCACCGAAGGCGTATCGGCCAAAATTCAGCAAATCAACATTGTCGGCAACCACGACGCCTTCACCACCGATGAGCTGATCTCACGCTTCCAGCTGCGCGATGAAGTGCCGTGGTGGAACGTGGTCGGCGATCGCAAATACCAGAAGCAAAAGCTGGCCGGCGACCTGGAAACCCTGCGCAGCTTTTACCTTGATCGCGGCTATGCCCGCTTTAATATCGACTCCACGCAGGTCAGCCTGACGCCGGATAAAAAGGGTATCTACATCACCCTGAACATCACCGAAGGCGCGCAATACAAGCTGTCCGGTACGGTTCTCAACGGCAACATGGCCGGCCATTCCGCCGAAATCGAACAGCTGGCCAAGGTGCAGCCGGGCGAACTGTACAACGGCGCCAAGGTCACCAAGATGGAAAACGACATCAAGCAATTGCTGGGTCGTTACGGCTATGCCTATCCCCGCGTGGCGACGCAGCCGGAAATCAACGACGCGGATAAAACGGTCAAGCTGCACATCAGCGTCGACGCCGGCAACCGCTTCTACGTCCGTCACGTGCGTTTTGAAGGCAACGATATCACCAAGGATTCCGTGCTGCGCCGTGAAATGCGCCAGATGGAAGGCGCCTGGCTCGGCAGCAATCTGGTCGATCAGGGTAAAGAGCGCCTCAATCGTCTGGGCTACTTTGAGACCGTGGATACCGAAACACAGCGCGTGCCCGGCTCGCCGGATCAGGTGGACGTGGTCTACAAGGTGAAAGAGCGCAACACCGGCAGCATCAACGTCGGCGTCGGCTTCGGCACCGAGAGCGGCGTCAGCTTCCAGTTCGGTATCCAGCAGGATAACTGGCTGGGGACCGGTAACTCGGTCGGCTTTAGCGGCACCAAGAATGACTACCAAACCTACGCCGAGCTGTCGATGACCGATCCGTACTTCACGGTGGATGGCGTCAGCCTGGGCGGCAAGATCTTCTACAACGACTTTAGCGCCGATGACGCGGACCTGTCCGATTACGATCTGCGCAGCTACGGCGTGGGTACCACGCTGGGCTTCCCGATAAGCGAAAACCACTCGCTGAATTTCGGCCTGGACTACGTGCATGACGATCTGACCAATATGCAGCCGCAGGTGACCATGTGGCGCTATTTGGACAGCGTCGGTATTAATCCCAAAGTGGTCACTACCAATAAGGCGGACAGCGACGCCGATTTCAGCGCCGATGATTTCTTCTTATCGGTGGGCTGGAGCTACAACAATCTGGATCGCGGCTACTTCCCCACCGCCGGTTCGCGCGCCAGCCTGACCGGTAAGGTGACGGTGCCCGGGTCCGATAACGAATATTACAAAATCACCTTCGACGCCAGCCATTACATCCCGCTGAGCGAAAGCGGCAACTGGGTGCTGATGGGCCGCGCCCGCGCCGGCTACGCCGATGGTCTGGGCGGTAAGGACGTGCCGTTCTACGACAACTTCTATGCGGGCGGTTCCAATACGGTGCGCGGTTTCCGTTCCAATACCATTGGTCCGAAAGCGGCGTATTATAAGTGCAATAGCAACAATACCCGCTATAGTGATTGTCCGGTGGACAAATCCAGCGACGCCGTGGGCGGTAACGCGATGGCGATCGCCAGCGCCGAACTTATCGTGCCGACGCCGTTCTTGAGTGAGAAGTATGCCAACTCGGTGCGCACTTCGCTGTTTGTCGATGGCGGTACCGTGTGGGATACCAGCTGGCAAAATACTGCCGCCACCCGCGCCGCCGGTATTCCAGATTACAGCGAACCGGGCAATATCCGTATTTCCAGCGGTATCGCCCTGCAGTGGATGTCGCCGCTGGGGCCGTTGGTGTTCTCTTATGCGCAGCCGGTGAAGAAATACGACGGCGACAAGTCAGAGCAGTTCCAGTTTAATATCGGCAAAACGTGGTAATATTACACGGGATGATGTGCAGGCAAGGAGCAGGGCGACAGGGGCATTGACGCAGAACAGAGATGTTACGTGAAAAGCAGGTTTTCACCGTCGCCTGGCTTTACAATGAAGCAAAACACAAATAGTGGTTAAGGAGTTTATAGTGAAAAAGTGGTTATATGCCGCGGGCCTGGGTTTAGCACTCGCCACCTCCGCCGTCGCGCAAGCTGCCGATAAAATCGCTGTGGTTAACGTCTCCAGTATTTTCCAGCAGTCGCCGCAGCGCGCCGTGGTCGCTAAACAGCTCGAAAATGAATTTAAGGGCCGCGCCACCGAACTTCAGTCCATGGAACGTGACCTACAGACCAAGATGCAGCGTCTGCAGCGTGACGGCTCCACCATGAAAGCCAGCGAGCGCAGCTCACTGGAAAAATCGGTGATGGCGCAGCGCGAAACCTTCTCCACCAAAGCGCAGGCGTTTGAGCAGGACAACCGTCGTCGTCAGACGGAAGAACGTAACAAAATTCTGAGCCGCATTCAGGACGCGGTGAAGAACGTAGCCAGCAAAGAAGGCTATGACGTGGTGATCGATGCTAACGCCGTGGCTTACGCTACTAACGCCAAAGACATCACCGCTGACGTTCTAAAGCAGGTTAAATAAGTCATGGCTTCAATTCGACTGGCTGATTTAGCACAGCAGTTGGATGCACAATTGCACGGTGATGGCGATATCGTCATCACCGGCATTGCCTCCATGGGCAGCGCGCAAGCGGGCCAGATTACGTTTCTCTCGGACAGCCGCTTTCGTGAAAAACTCTCTTCCTGTCAGGCGTCGGCGGTGGTGCTCACCGCCGACAGTCTGCCTTTCTTCACCGACGCCGCGCTGGTGGTCAGCAATCCTTACCTGACTTACGCCCGTATGGCGCAGTTGATGGACACCACGCCGAAACCCGCTGAGGACATCGGCGTCGGGGCGGTGATTGCGCCGGACGCGACCCTCGGACAGCGGGTGGCGGTGGGCGCTAACGCCGTGATCGAATCCGGCGTGGTGCTGGGGGATGACGTCATTGTTGGCCCTGGCTGTTTTGTCGGCAAGAACACCCGTATTGGCGCCGGCTCGCGCTTATGGGCCAACGTCACCGTCTATCACGACATTGCCATCGGCGAGCGTTGTCTTATTCATTCCGGTACCGTCATAGGCGCCGACGGCTTCGGTTATGCCAACGATCGCGGCAACTGGATCAAAATACCGCAATTGGGCCGCGTCATCATTGGCGATCGGGTTGAAATCGGCGCTTGCACCACCATTGATCGCGGCGCGCTGGACGATACGCGTATCGGCAACGGCGTGATTATTGATAATCAGTGCCAGATTGCACATAACGTGGTTATTGGTGACAATACCGCGGTGGCCGGCGGCGTTATCATGGCGGGTAGCCTGACCATTGGCCGCTATTGCATGATTGGCGGCGCGAGCGTCATCAATGGTCATATGGCTATCTGCGATAAAGTCACGGTAACCGGCATGGGCATGGTGATGCGCCCGATAACCGAACCCGGCGTCTACTCATCCGGGATCCCGCTGCAGCCGAATAAAGAGTGGCGGAAAACCGCCGCGTTAGTCATGAATATCAGCGATATGAGCAAGCGGATGAAAGCTATCGAGCGAAAATTAGCAAAAAACTAATCGCTCCCGCCCCTTCATAGGTATCTACACATTTATCGTGATACCTGTTATTACTTTGCAGAATGATTTCAACCTATCTGTTGGCGGGATTGACTCTCGCCTTACCCGCCGATATCAGACGCTGGTTAAACAGCATATGACG
>NZ_FRDB01000252.1 GCF_900143145.1 Candidatus Sodalis sp. SoCistrobi | reverse complement strand
CCAACAGGTCCTGAGGGGAGTGGCAATCCTGGAGCAATTGGTCAATAAGATCGTTGCTGATAGGCATTTTGTAGTCCTTTAAAGGTTTTGCTAAAAATGCCATTTACACAGATTATTTTACAGCCTCCCGCGCCCTCAGGGCATAGGTATCTACACATTTATCGTGATACCTGTTATTACTTTGCAGAATGATTTCAACCTATCTGTTGGCGGGATTGACTCTCGCCTTACCCGCCGATATCAGACGCTGGTTAAACAGCATATGACGCCCGCGGCTCTTCTTGCTTCTGCGGTTAAAGACCTCGCAAGTGAATCGCCCCGGGTTTATTAGAGAGTAATTTTAGCAATACTACGCTGCTTTCTCTGATACTAATTGCGAAGCGTAATAGTTGATTTCAGTTTCGGTAGGAGGGATATAACCCAATCGTGGGGTGGTAAGATCTGGGTGCCCAGTACTAATGTTGCAAAAACGGGAGTGACCATAGATTCAAAACCATGAACTTCACGTAACCGTATCCATTGACCACACAAAATACAACAGGTAATCTGTACAAACTTTGGATAATCAAAGTCGGGATTTACAGCCCGTAAATAGAAGCCCAGTATAGTATACTGGTGGTATATTATACCGGCACCAATTCCCATCATATCAATGGTGGACTGGGCGGGGGAGCCGACAGGCTCGCCGTTTGCTTCTATACGGTACTGTAAACCCTGTTCAGTTCACCACCAGCGCAGCTTGGATGAAGAATGGTGGTGGTCTTTTTTCCCTGATTAAGAAAAGGATTACCTTATGAACAGGAATGGAAAAGAACACTATAGCTTAATTGACCAATCATTATTTTCGTTTTTGGAAAATAGTCGGACGCAATGGTCTATAAAAGACCATGAATCACGGTATTTATTTATTAATAAATCAGCACTGCAATATTATGGCATCCCGTTAAAATTCGATTATCAAGGATGCAGAGATGAGGAACTTCCTCACCCTGGTGCAGAGTTAGCTCCGGAATTTCAAAAAAATGACAAAATCATTCTTAATAAAGAAAAATCAATCACTGAAATTGAAACTCATATTTACGGAAAAATGAAAAAATTACAACCACACATTTGCGAAAAACATCCTTTTTATGATAAAAACAAAAAACTCATTGGCGTTATATGCCAAGGAAGAAATATAGAAAACCCTTTCATTTATTACAACCTCATCGAAAATACACATGGTTCACTAACAACCATCCCACCAACCGACATATTTACAAAAAGAGAACTTGAAATTATTTTTTTATCACTTCAGCGATTGTCCAGCAAAGAAGTCGCTAAGATCATTAATATTTCACACAGAACGGTAGAAAATAACTTACAGTGTATTTATAATAAAATTGGAATAAATTCAGTCAGAGAACTACGTGAATATTGCACATCTAATGGCATCACAAAATATATCCCGGAGCTTTTTTTAAACAAAGGAGTAGCCATGATAAACTCATAGAGCTCTATTCTCTATAGTGTTCCTTATAAAAAGAAACCCTCATATCTTTCAAATAAGGGAGTTCCATTCTGGCTTTAGCTTGTAAAGATAAATCTATATTAAAAAAAACAAGATCTTCACCTTTTTCGGATGCTCGAATCATGGTATTTCCTTCTGGAGAGACGATTTGACTCCCACCAAACATTCTGGTATCTGCTTCCGTTCCCCATCGATTTACAGCCGATAGATAAATACCATTTTCTAGGGCACGAGCAGCACAGTTAACATTCCATATATTTATTGCATATTCAGGCCATACAGCAGGAACAAATAATATTTGTACGTTATTCATCGCAAAAATACGCGCCACTTCAGGAAAACCAATGTCATAACAGACCATAACCCCTATTCGACATAATGACGTTTCTATAATTTGACAATTACTACCTTCGCTGAACCATTTTTTTTCATCACCCCATAGATGAATTTTCCTATGCGCATGTTTCCAACTGTCACATCCCGGAACCCAAACCCCGGCAGAGTTATAAACTTGACCAGGATTCCCCCCTCTCTCAACAAATCCAGATATAATAATTAAATCCAAGTCGTTAGCAAGCTTGCTTAATAACAAATCAGTTTCACCACCTCTACCTTCACTGAGGTTCCATAATGAAGTTCCCAATAAATCAGGAGTGTAGCCTGTAGTAGCTAATTCTGGAAAACAGATAATATTTGCTTTATTATCAGCAGCTCTATGACAAAATGACTTTATGTGAGCAAGATTTTTTCCCTTGTTACCAAGCACAGTATCTATTTGTGCCAATGCAACGTTTATCATTTTTAATTACCCTCAATAAATTTCATATGGAGCGGTCATGACATGGACGATAAGAATCACACTTTCAGTCGAGTTCCACAGACATCAAGGGTTAGCCTGTTAACAACGACTTTAGTTAGGACAGGAATGACAACGGCCCTAGCTCAGTTTATGCTAGGGGCTACACTTGGTCATTCTATGACATTTACACAAGCCATGCTAGCGACATTTTTAGGCAGTCTGCTTTTACAATTTGTCAGTCTTGGCGTCGGCTTTGCAGGTACACGGGAAGGATTATCAACCAGTCTTTTGGCAAGATGGTGTGGCTTTGGACGTTATGGTTCTGCATTTATAGGGATAGCCATTGTTATAAGTTGCCTTGGTTGGTTTGGCGTGCAAAACTCCATTTTAGCAGATGGTGTTGTTTATGCATTCAATGGAAAAATAAGTTTTGAAACTGCCGCATTAATATCAGGTTGCATTCTTACCTTACTCGTGGTTTGGGGTTTTATCGGTTTAAGCTGGACAGCTAAACTAGCATTACCCATTTTTTCTTTAGTTGTTGGATGGGTGTTTTTTGACATGTTAAAAGGAAATAACTTTATTTACCTTATAACGTCACCACCTAATGGTGCATATATGTCCATAGGCGCAGGAGCAACAATGGTTGCCGGTGGGGCTATAGTTGGCGCATTGATTACCCCTGACATTACACGATACTGCAAAAATGTAAGACATGTTTTCTGGATGATAACCATTTCTTATATTATTGGTGAGTTTATTGTTAATGGCATTGCCATTTTAGTGTCTCATGCGCTTCATACTTCTGATGTGGTCACAATAATGACGCAGAGTGCAGGATGGCTTGGTCTACTATCTGTTATATTATCTGCAGTGAAAGTTAATGATACAGCTCTCTATTCTTCAACGCTCGCGGTAACGAATATCGTAGAGACTCTATTTGATCGTGAATTACCTTATAAGAAAATGACAATTATACTAGGAGCACTTGGTACATTACTCTCTGTGTTTGGAATTATGAACAAATTCATAGATTTTCTTATTTTTCTTGGCGTCCTATTTCCGCCTATTGCAGGAGTTATGCTGGTCGATTACTACGTTCTACGAACCCACAGAAAATTACTCGATTTCACCCGAAGTCATGGAACCTTACCTGACGCAGCATCAACACCAAAAATAGGTTGGCCAGCTATTGTGGCTTGGGTTGTGGGAAGTATTGTTGGATTTACAATTCATTGGGGTATCCCATCGATTAATTCATTGTTTTCTGCTAGTTTTTCCTACTGGATTACTTGCACTATTGGAAATAGATTTTTCATTAAATGAACCACATTTAGGCTGACGTAATCAGCCTGAATTACCTGGCTTACTGTATTAAATTATCCAATTCATGATCAGAAAGGCCGGTAGATATTTTAACAATGGCACGGTCAACACCGTTACTGACAAGCTGTCGTGCAATTTTCATCGCAGCAGCGTGCTCGCCAAGCTGCATGCCCTTTTGAATCACCCCGGATAAATTAGAGTCTATACTTTAAAAGTGGAGGTCTCTATGACAACGACCAAACGTTACTCTCCGGAAGTCCGTGAACGGGCAGTTAATCTAGTGCTGGAAACTCAGCATGAGCA
>NZ_FRDB01000365.1 GCF_900143145.1 Candidatus Sodalis sp. SoCistrobi | reverse complement strand
CGGCCCGCTCTGGCGACACCTCCACCTTTGTGATTATGGCACCGCCGCAGTATGAGGGGGAACGTTTCCGGGTGCTGGCGACCTTCTACTGGCAGGGGATGAACTGGAAATACCAGGCCAGCCAGATCAAGGCGCTGTTTGCACGCTACCATATGACGCATATCGGTATTGATACCACCGGGATCGGCAGCGGCGTGTTTGAAATGGTGGAAGCCTTCGCGCCACGTCAAACCGTGGCTATCCGCTACGGAGTGGAAACCAAAAACCGCCTGGTGCTGAAAATGGTCGATTTGGTGGAAAGCCAGCGCATCGAATGGGACGGCGAGCAGAAGGAAATCGCCGCCAGCTTCCTGGCTATTCGCCGCACCAGTACCGCCAAAGGGGGCGGCATGACCTTTATTGCCGACCGCAGCCAGGAAACCGGCCATGCGGATGTGTTTTTTGCCCTTTCACACGCGGCGGATAATGAACCACTGAACTACGAAAATCCCCGCCGCTCCATCTGGAAAATGAGCCAACACTAATGAAAAAACGTCAACCCCGCCGTCAGGCGGCGCGCAACAGTGGCAAGGCCGCCGTCAGCCGTCAGCGGCATATGAGCATGATCAAGACCGGCACCCTGAGCAATCCTGAACCGGTACTGACCACCGGCACCGATTACCGCGATATCTGGTACGACAACGCGGCCGATCACTATTCACTGCCCATTGACCGGCTGGCGCTGGCGCAGCTGGTAAACCTCAACGGCCAGCACGGCGGGGTGCTCTATGCCCGGCGCAATATGGTGGCCGCCGATTATCGGGGTGGCGGCCTGAGCCACGAGCAGCTGAAGGCCGGACTGTTTGATTACCTGACCTTTGGCGATTTGGCCATCCTGAAAGTGCGCAACGGCTGGGGCGAGGTGATCGCTCTGGCTCCGCTGCCCTCGCTCTATCTGCGTCTGCGCAAAAGCGGCGAATTCGTGATATTGCAACAGGGCGAGCCGCTCGTTTACCCGCCAGAGGACGTGATTTTCCTGCAACAGTACGATCCGCAACAACAGATTTACGGCCTGCCGGACTATATCGGCGGGATCCACTCGGCGCTACTTAACAGCGAGGCCACCATTTTCCGGCGTCTCTACTACCATAACGGCGCGCATACGGGCGGCATCATTTACACCAATGATCCGAACCTCAGTCCTGAAATGGAAGAGCAAATCATGGAATGCGTTGAGCAGGGAAAAGGGGTCGGGAATTTTAAAACGCTGTTTGTCAGTATCCCGAAGGGCGATCCGGAGGGCATTAAATTTATTCCTATCGGCGATATCAGCGCCAAGGATGAGTTCAGCAATATCAAGAATATCAGCGCTCAGGATGTGTTAACCGCGCATCGCTATCCGGCCGGGCTGGCGGGGATTATTCCCAGCAATGCGGCGGGCCTCGGCGATCCGGTCAAGGCGCGGGAAACCTACCGGCAGGACGAGGTGATCCCGCTTCAGCGCATGC
>NZ_FRDB01000087.1 GCF_900143145.1 Candidatus Sodalis sp. SoCistrobi | reverse complement strand
CATAGGTATCTACACATTTATCGTGATACCTGTTATTACTTTGCAGAATGATTTCAACCTATCTGTTGGCGGGATTGACTCTCGCCTTACCCGCCGATATCAGACGCTGGTTAAACAGCATATGACGCCCGCGGCTCTTCTTGCTTCTGCGGTTAAAGACCTCGCAAGTGCTCAAAAATCAACTTTCGCAACTACCCAAGCTGTCTGGCGTTTTCTGAATAATAAGCGAATTAGCTTCAGTCAACTCAATGAGCCAATTATTTCGCTAGCACTTGAGCAAATTTCGCTTAGCCCGCATCCATACGCTCTCGTTGTTCATGATTGGTCACGTTTACAATTTCTTTACCATCATGCCAAATACGGACGCTTAAAAATGACGCACGGTGGCGATGTTGGATATGAACTTCAAAGCAGCTTGCTGGTTGATGCTGGCACGGGTTTGCCAATAGCGCCTCTATCTCAGACACTTACCGATGCAACCGGTTGTCATTCAACGTTGGCGGAAGGACTGTCCGAACGGCAGACACATATGGACGCCTTGACGACCGATATTGCCCGTGTGGAATCGCTTAATATAGGTAAAAAGCTGATTCATATAATTGATAGAGAGGGTGACTCTATTGGACATATGCGGACGTTGAGTACTCAAGGAATATGCTGGCTTATCCGAGGAAAAGAAGGACATGGTGCAGAGTGGCAAGGTAATTCATTGAAAATTGGTGAGATTGCTGCTCTTCTGCCATACAACGGATGCGGACAGGTAGACTGGAAAGGGAAAAAAGCTGATATGGAAATCAGTGAAACCTCGATAGTCATAACCCGAGCTGCGCAGCAGAAGCGTAAAGATAAAGAAACCGGCCGCCGCATAAAAATCCAACCTGGAGAGCCTCTGACGGTCAGATTGGTTGTTGTTCGGCTTACGGATGATCTCGGTAATGTGGTGGGACGCTGGACGCTGCTTACAAACGTTTGCAGCGAGATCACCTGCGAGGAAGTAGCTCGTTGGTATTACTGGCGCTGGAATATTGAATCATTTTTTAAGTTGCTGAAAGGTGCCGGACATGACGTAGAAACATGGCTTCAGCGCAGCGCGCCAGCCGTACTACGCAGGTTGTTAATAGCCAGTATGGCTGCTGTTCTGGTATGGCGGCTGCAACGCGCTGAAGGAGAAGAAAATGCGGCAGCCCGCCAGCTGATATGTCGCTTGTCAGGACGACAGCAAAAGCGAGGCCGCAGAGAGAGCGCTCCTGCTCTGCTCGCTGGCCTATCCATCTTGTTGAATACACTAAAATTATTATCGGAATATAGTCTGGAAGAACTTACTCATTTAGCGAGAGTTGCTCTTAAGCCTCCTCCCTGATGTGTAGATACCTATGCCCTTGCCGCCGGCCGGCCATAGCCTGACACCCGGTCTGTACCTCGCCGAACACGGCGACGAGTGGCTGGAGGTAACGGAACACACCGTGAGTTGGCTGGACGCCGAGGAGACGCTTTATCGCGACCCAGGGTCCGACACGGCCTATTCGCTGACCAGCCATCTGCCGATGCGTCTGCGCCAAAACGGCGAGGCGGTGGAAGGAGACATCTGCCACCGCCGCCGCCGCCGCCGCTTTGTGCCGGCGTACGAGGATGCACGCACTCTGACGCCGGCGCAGGGCCGCTGGCGGCTGGCGGCTGGCGCAGTGGCGTAGCGAGCTGACGATCGATGGCGACCGCCTGCTGCTGGGCCCCGGCCCTTCGCCGCTGACCGCGACGCTGCGTCCGCTCGGGCCGGGCCGGCTGCTGGCGACGGCGCAGGAGGGTCCCTGGCGTAAGCGGATTTTGCTTTCGCTCCAGGATGATCGGCTGGCGCTGACCACTCACCGCAGCCGAGTGGTGCACTATCGTCGGGCCTGATCCCCGTCCGTTTTTTAACCGGAGGACGGCAGCGGCGGGGTGTCCGCCCGGGACATCAGACCGCGCGGCACCACCGATGTCTGCCGGGCGGCGCTTTTTCAACCGTCTTCCCGCAGACCATAGGTTCTGAATTTTTCCAGCACCCGGGCCATTTCCTGCCTTGACAGTACCGGTACCGGGTCCATTACCGGCAGGATCATGAGATAGAGCCTGGCCAGAATCTCGACCTCTTGGGCCAGCCACAGCGCCCGAGCCAGATTTTCGCCGCAGGTCACTAAACCGTGGTGCTGCAGCAACGTTGCTTTACGGTTCTGCATCGCTACCGCCACATGCATCGCCAAATCACGGCTGCCAAAAGTGGCATACGGCGCACAAGGCACATCGTCGCCTCCGGCGGCGGCAATCATGTAATGAATGGCGGGGATGGGCCGGTTGAGAATAGACACCGCCGTACTGTAGACGGCATGATTATGAACCACCGCATGACAGTCTGGTCGGGTACGGTTACCGCCTGATGAAAACGCCATTCGCTGGAGGGACGTTTGCCCGAATCAGTCCTGCCGTCGGCATCCACGAACACGATGTGGCGTTCGGTCAAGTGTTCATAGGGAATTCCGGTCGGCGTGATAAGCATCCCGGTGTGATAACGCACGCTGACATTGCCGGCCGTTCCCTGATTTAAGCCCATTTGCCCCATTCGCAAGCAGGTAGCAATGATATCGCGCGCCAGCGCAGTTTTATTCATAATAGAGTCCTCTTCCACCCTGTCATTGCCGACATCTTTACCCGCCGCCGACGCCGGGCAAATAATAACGCCGGTTCTGTGATCGCCATCATGACTAAGCTGGCTTCCTAATCATTAGTTAGATTAAAATTTCGCTAAAAGTTGGCCGTTTGTCATTCGCGGTCAATAAACGGGCAGAGACGTCGCTTTATTTGCCCGTTTCACCCCGAATTAAAATATACGGTCAACGAACACAGAAAATTCTCTTGCCCAATAAGCAAAATGGGCATTATTTTTGTTTAATTAGGGTGATTAAATCCCCAAAACGCCGGGCAATTATTTTTAATGTGAGCTGACGCATATTTTTGCCGTTTATGAATTTTGACAATAGCCTCATCGATTGTGCCAGCGGCGGGTACCACGCCGTTGATAGCGGTGTAAAAGGTCACCGGCTTGCCCCGGCCTGAACAGCCAATACCACTACTTTCACTTCATCGCCGCAGTATGGGCCCAGACGAGGATGATATGGGAAATGCGCTACTGCCGTCAGAAAAATACCGCATCACTTCCGGTCCCCGGAACAATAATAACCTTCCACCCTTCACATTACTCTGCTCATTATTTTTTCTTTTGGCTGTTGCCAACAATTTGAACGATATCCTGTTGCCGCAATTTCAACAGGCTTTTGATCTTAATAATTTCCAGGCAGGGTTAACTCAATCTTCTTTTTACTTTGGCTATTTCATTATTCCCATACCTGCCGGAATATTAATAAAGAGACTTAATTATAAAGCGGGAATAATTACCGGGCTGATTTTTTATGCCGCCGGTGCCGCGCTGTTCTGGCCCGCTGCGCAGACGATGAATTATTCCCTGTTCCTGGCCGGTCTGTTTATTATCGCCGCAGGTCTGGGCTGCCTGGAGACCGCCGCCAATCCGTTTGTCACCGTGCTGGGGCCGGAGGAAAGCGGCCATTTTCGTATCAATCTGGCGCAAACCTTCAACTCCTTCGGCGCGATAATCGCCGTGGTATTCGGCCAAAGTTTCATCCTGACCCACGTCCCGCACCAGCCTCCCGACGTGCTCGATACCATGACCGCCGAGGCACTGGCCTGTTATCGCCATAGCCTGGTGATGGCGGTACAGACGCCTTACATGCTGGTCGTGGCGGTAGTGCTGACGGTGGCGCTGCTGATTCTGCTTACCCCTTTTCCTCCGATCCCCAGCGAGAGCGGCGGTGGGCAGACCGGCGGTTTTTATTGCGCCGCGCGCCGGCTGCTGGCCTATCGACACTGGCGCTGGGCGGTGCTGGCCCAATTTTGCTATGTCGGGGCGCAAACCGCCTGCTGGAGCTATCTCATCCGCTATGGCGTGGAGGAAGTGCCTGATATGACCCCGGGTTTCGCCGCCAACTATTTGACCGCCACGATGGTGTGTTTTTTCGTCGGACGTTTCAGTGGCACCTGGCTCATACGCCGTTACGCGCCGCAGAAGGTCCTGGCGGTCTGCGCCCTGGCAGCCATGTCGACCTGTCTTATCGCCGCCGCCGGGGGTCATCACGGCCTGCTGGCGCTAACGCTGTGCAGCCTGTTCATGTCTATCCAGTACCCCACCATCTTTTCGCTCGGTATTCGTCAGCTTGAGCACGACACCAAATACGGCGCGTCAGTCATCGTGATGACCATCGTCGGCGGCGGCATCGTTACGCCTGTGATGGGCTATGTCAGCGACGCCGCCGGCGCTATCGCGCCCGCCGAGCTGATCCCCGCGTTGTGCTTTGGCGTGATTTTTTTCTTTGCCCGGTTCCGCTGTGGCGTCAAGCCTGAGGCAGGCGAAGCCGCGGTGTCCCATTAACCGATTCGTAAAAGGATTTACTATGTCTGAAACGAATAATCTGCCCAGGGTTGGCATCCGGCCCGTGATCGACGGACGCAGATTGGGTGTGCGCGAGTCGCTGGAAGCGCAGACTATGGCGATGGCACGCGCCACCGCGGCGCTCATCAGCGCGCGCTTACGCCATGCCTGCGGTACGCCGGTAGAGTGCGTTATTGCAGAACAGTGCATCGCTGGCATGGCGGAAGCAGCGGCCTGCGAGGCGCAGTTTGAGACCTGTCAGGTCGGCCTCACGATAACCGTCACGCCCTGCTGGTGCTACGGCAGTGAAACTATCGACATGGCACCGTTGCGTCCGAAAGCCATCTGGGGCTTTAACGGGACAGAACGGCCCGGCGCGGTGTACCTGGCCGCGGCGCTCGCCGCCCACAATCAGAAAGGCCTGCCGGCGTTCTCGATTTACGGACGCGAGGTGCAGGATGCCGGCGACCATCATATCCCGACCGACGTGCAGACCCGCCTGCTGCGCTTCACCCGCGCCGGCCTCGCGGTCGCGGCGATGAAAGGCCGGAGTTACCTGTCGCTCGGCGGCGTTTCCATGGGGATTGCCGGCTCGATCGTCGACCATCACTTCTTCGAGGCCTGGCTCGGGATGAAGGTACAGACGGTGGACATGACCGAGCTGCGCCGCCGCATCGAAAACGAGATCTACGACACGGACGAACTGGCGCTGGCGCTGGCGTGGGCTGAGGCGAACTTCCGCTTTGGCGAGGATACCAATGCCGCCGAACATCGCCGCTCGCCGGAAGGTTATCGCGGCGTGCTGCGCGAAAGCCTGCAAATGACGCTTTGCATCCGCGATATGATGCAGGGTAATCCACGCCTGATAAGCCTGGGTTTCGCGGAGGAAGCCCAGGGGTTTGACGCCATCGCGGCCGGTTTTCAAGGGCAGCGACATTGGACCGATCAATATGCCAACGGCGATATCGCCGAAGCGCTGCTCAATAGCGCTTTCGACTGGCGGGGCGTCCGTCAGCCCTTCATCGTCGCCACCGAAAACGACAGCCTCAACGCGGTAGGCATGCTGTTCGGCCACTTGCTGACCGGCAGCGCGCAGGTGTTTACCGACGTGCGCAGCTACTGGTCGCCGGAGGCGGTAAAAAGGGTCACCGGTCAAACGCTTGAAGGCAACGCCGCGCCGGGGGTGATTCACCTGATCAATTCCGGCTCTGCCGCCCTTGACGGTGCCTGCCGCCAGCGGGATGCGCAAGGCTGGCCGACGATCAAGCCGCATTGGGAAATCACGCCGCAGGAGGCGGCGACCTGCCTGGCGGCGACCGAATGGTGTCCCGCCATCCACGAATATTTCCGCGGTGGCGGCTTTTCTTCCCGCTTCCTTACCCTTGGCGGCGTGCCTTTTACGCTGTCGCGAATCAATCTGATCCGCGGCCTGGGGCCGGTGCTGCAAATCGCCGAAGGCTGGAGCGTCGATTTACCGCCGGCTGTCCATAAACACCTCGATAACCGCACCAACGCCACCTGGCCTACCACCTGGTTTGTACCGCGCCTGACCGACCGTGGACCGTTTAAGGATGTCTGGTCCGTGATGGCCTGCTGGGGCGCTAATCACGGCGTGCTGACCGCCGGCCATGTCGGCGCCGATTTGATGACGCTGGCGGCAATGCTGCGCATCCCAGTGTGCATGCACAACGTCGCCGAGGAGCATATCTTCCGTCCTTCCGCGTGGGCGTCGCACGGGATGGATTTGGAAGGACAAGATTACCGCGCCTGCCAAAATTATGGCCCGCTTTACCGGAACTGAATGCCTAACGCGGCGCCCTCGCCGTCCCCGCAGACAGGAGAAATTATGAATCGTGATGTTGTCATCGTGCTGGATTGCGGCGCTACAAGTATCCGCGCCATCGCGGTAGACGCCGAAGGCCGGCTTGTCGCCCAGGCTACCACCCCCAACGCCACTGCGCCGGCGGCAGAAAATCCCCAATGGCATATTTGGCCGCTTGAACCGTTGCTGCAGCGTTTCGCCTATTGCTGTCAGCAGATTATGCCGCAGCTCAGGCAGGATCATATCCATGCGCTCACCGTAACGACCTTCGGTGTCGACGGCGCGCCGGTGGATCAGCAAGGGGAACTGCTGTATCCCGTCATCAGTTGGAAATGTCCGCGTACAACGCCGACTATGGAGCAAATCGGCCGTTTGATAAGCCCCAACGAACTCCAGGTCCTCTCCGGCATTGGCCAGTTCAGCTTCAACACGCTTTATAAGCTGTTGTGGCTGAAACAGAATCACCCGCGCCTGATGGAGCGGGCGCACTGTTGGCTGTTCCTGTCTTCGCTTATCAACCATCGCCTGACGGGTGAATTCACCACTGACCGCACCATGGCGGGCACCAGCCAATTGCTTGACGTGCGCCAGGAAAAATTCAGCGACACCATTTTACAGCGTACCGGCCTGTCGCCGGATCTTTTCCCCCGCCTGGTGGCCGCGGGCGAAGTCATCGGCACGCTGCGCGCATCAATGGCGGCGCGGCTCGGTTTACCCGTTGGGCTACCGGTTATCGCCACCGGGCATGATACGCAGTTTGCCCTGTTCGGTTCGGGAGCGGCGCTCGATCAGGCCGTCCTCAGCTCCGGCACCTGGGAGATTCTGATGGTGCGCACGCCGCAGGTGGACACTAGCCTGCTGCCGCGCTATGAAGGTTCCACCTGCGAGCTGGACAGCTGTCGCGGCTTATTCAACCCCGGTCTGCAGTGGCTGGCATCGGGCACGCTGGAGTGGGTACGCCAGCTTTACTGGCCCGACGATCCGCTACCTGCCGCCTATGACCTCATGATTGCCGAGGGCCGGACTATCCCGCCGGGCTGTCAGGGCGTGCGATTACAGGGCCAGTTGCTGGATTGTCGACGCCAGACCCGCTGGACCGGTTTTTCGCTGTATTCCAGCCGCGGTCATTTTTACCGCGCCGCGCTGGAGAATCTCGCCTGGCGTCTGCGCCATCATCTGAGCGTACTGCAAAACATCGGCGGCTTTCGCGCCACCGGGCTATTGCTGGTCGGGGGCGGCAGCCGCAATCCCCTGTGGAATCAAATCAAGGCCGATGTCCTCAATTTGCCGATCAATGTGCTGAAGGACGCCGAAACCACCGTACTCGGCGCCGCCATGTTCGCCTGGAGCGGCGCCGGTTTTTATGATTCGCCGGAAACCGCGCGCCAGCAGGTCAACTATCGTTATTACCGCTACTATCCGGGGGAACAGTGCGCCGATTATCAACAAATGGTGGAACAACTCGACGCCATGACGGAAGGAGATTGAGATGCTGAACACCCTTTCCCCCCTCATTAGCCCCGATCTGCTCAAGACGCTATCGGAAATGGGGCATGGTGATGAAATTATCTTCGCCGATGCCCATTTTCCGGCCCATCGTCTGAACCCGCACGTCATACGGGCGGACGGTCTGCGCGTCGCCGACTTGCTGGCGGCGGTGGCGCCGCTGTTTGCCTTGGACAGCTACGCCCCGCCGGTTGTGATGATGGCGCCGGTTGACGGCGACATGCTGGATCTTGCGGTGGAGCTGCGCTACCGCCAGGCGTTGTTCGGCAAGGAACCCGGCGTGGGCACGGAGTGGATCAGTCGTGACGCCTTCTATCAACGTGCCGGGGCCGCCTCCGCCGTCGTGGTGACGGGGGAAACCGTTCGCTACGGCAATATTTTGCTGAAAAAAGGCATTTCGTCTTGATTCCACGATGACTATCCGGCCCAGTGCCGGCCAGCGCGAAGGATGTGTGCGGTGAAAACAATGCGTCAACAGGATCTGGTGCAATTGCTGCATCAGCACGGCAGCCTCACCACAGAACAGCTGGCCTCCATGCTGAACGTTAGTCGGGAGACTATCCGTCGCGATTTGAACGCCCTGCAAAGCCAGGGCAAGGTGCTGCGCCAGCATGGGCGGGCCCGCTGTGTGATAGCGGACAGCGAGGATAATGGCGATCCTTTTCTCACCCGGCTGAAAATTCAGCTTAATAGCAAAGCCGAGGTCGCCCGGCTGGCGTTACGCTGGATAGACCCCGGCATGTGTATCGCGCTGGATGCCAGCTCAACCTGCTGGTATCTGACCAAACAGTTGCCCGACATGGATATTACGGTATTTACCAATAGCGTGCGTGTTTGTCAGGCGCTAATCAAACGCCAGCATATCCGGCTTATCTGTTCAGGCGGTACGCTGCAGCGCAAATATGCCTGCTATGTCAACACGGCCATTTTGTCGCAGCTGAAAAATCTGGAGGTCGATCTGTTTATCTTCTCCTGCGAAGGGATCGACCAGGCGGGGGTAATGTGGGATTCCAATCTGTACAATGCCGGCTTCAAATCACTACTGCTTAAACGCGCCGCTCAATCGCTATTGCTGATCGATAAAAGCAAAATGCACCGCACCGGCGAAATTCGCCTCGGCGACATTAGCCAGGTGACGGAAATCATTACCAATAAGGAGTAACGATAATCCTCGCCGATAGCATCCTGCTGACGAGGATGTTACCTGCGCGTTGTGATGCGTTATCCCACCAGTAGAAGCGTGACAACGAGAATTCTTAACTGCAAGGGGTCGCTATTCGCCTCGCCGTCAACTGCCCTTAACAGGAGCATACCCTGTCAGGCACCGTCGCGTCGGCCTCAGCCCTGGCGAAACGGCAAGGCGCCCCGCGCCTCTTCCAGCCAGCCGCGCACGGCATCGCTCTCCTGCACAAGAAACGCAGCGACCGCCTCCTGCAACCCCGGATGGCGCAAATAATGCCAGGAGTGGGTCAGCACCGGTTCAAAGCCGCGGATAAGCTTATGTTCACCTTGCGCGCCCGCGTCGAATCGCGTCAGGCCAGCGGCGATGGCATACTCAATGCCCTGATAGAAACAGGTTTAAAAATGCAGGCCGTCGAACTCCGCCAAACACCCCCAATAACGGCCGAATAAGCTGGTGCCGCCGGTCAAGTAGAACGCCATCGCAACGGGTTCCCCCTGCCGCCGGGCCAATACCACTCGAATACAGTGCGGCAATGCCGCCGCCAGCAGGCTGAAAAAAGCGCGGGTCAAATAGGGCCTTTGGCCACGCACGGCATAGGTATTCGCATAGCAGCCGTAAATAAAATCCCACTGGGCTTCGCTAATTCGATCGCCGTCGAGCCAGTCGAAACTGAACCCCTGCTCCGCCACCCGCGCGCGCTCTTTGCGCAGCTGCTTGCGCTTGCGCGAATTGAGCGTATCGAGGAAATCCTGGAAATCCCGATAACCCCGATTGTGCCAATGATACTGACAACCGAGCCGCATCAGCCATTGCGGCTGTTCAGCCAGCAGGCGGTCGGCGAACGGGTCGGTAAAGTTGATATGGGCACTCGACAAGCCGTGCCTGACCAGGTGATCGGGCAGTGCGGCCAGCAGGCGCATAGGTATCTACACATCAGGGAGGAGGCTTAAGAGCAACTCTCGCTAAATGAGTAAGTTCTTCCAGACTATATTCCGATAATAATTTTAGTGTATTCAACAAGATGGATAGGCCAGCGAGCAGAGCAGGAGCGCTCTCTCTGCGGCCTCGCTTTTGCTGTCGTCCTGACAAGCGACATATCAGCTGGCGGGCTGCCGCATTTTCTTCTCCTTCAGCGCGTTGCAGCCGCCATACCAGAACAGCAGCCATACTGGCTATTAACAACCTGCGTAGTACGGCTGGCGCGCTGCGCTGAAGCCATGTTTCTACGTCATGTCCGGCACCTTTCAGCAACTTAAAAAATGATTCAATATTCCAGCGCCAGTAATACCAACGAGCTACTTCCTCGCAGGTGATCTCGCTGCAAACGTTTGTAAGCAGCGTCCAGCGTCCCACCACATTACCGAGATCATCCGTAAGCCGAACAACAACCAATCTGACCGTCAGAGGCTCTCCAGGTTGGATTTTTATGCGGCGGCCGGTTTCTTTATCTTTACGCTTCTGCTGCGCAGCTCGGGTTATGACTATCGAGGTTTCACTGATTTCCATATCAGCTTTTTTCCCTTTCCAGTCTACCTGTCCGCATCCGTTGTATGGCAGAAGAGCAGCAATCTCACCAATTTTCAATGAATTACCTTGCCACTCTGCACCATGTCCTTCTTTTCCTCGGATAAGCCAGCATATTCCTTGAGTACTCAACGTCCGCATATGTCCAATAGAGTCACCCTCTCTATCAATTATATGAATCAGCTTTTTACCTATATTAAGCGATTCCACACGGGCAATATCGGTCGTCAAGGCGTCCATATGTGTCTGCCGTTCGGACAGTCCTTCCGCCAACGTTGAATGACAACCGGTTGCATCGGTAAGTGTCTGAGATAGAGGCGCTATTGGCAAACCCGTGCCAGCATCAACCAGCAAGCTGCTTTGAAGTTCATATCCAACATCGCCACCGTGCGTCATTTTTAAGCGTCCGTATTTGGCATGATGGTAAAGAAATTGTAAACGTGACCAATCATGAACAACGAGAGCGTATGGATGCGGGCTAAGCGAAATTTGCTCAAGTGCTAGCGAAATAATTGGCTCATTGAGTTGACTGAAGCTAATTCGCTTATTATTCAGAAAACGCCAGACAGCTTGGGTAGTTGCGAAAGTTGATTTTTGAGCACTTGCGAGGTCTTTAACCGCAGAAGCAAGAAGAGCCGCGGGCGTCATATGCTGTTTAACCAGCGTCTGATATCGGCGGGTAAGGCGAGAGTCAATCCCGCCAACAGATAGGTTGAAATCATTCTGCAAAGTAATAACAGGTATCACGATAAATGTGTAGATACCTATG
>NZ_FRDB01000063.1 GCF_900143145.1 Candidatus Sodalis sp. SoCistrobi | reverse complement strand
CGGCGACTCCTACGATAATGCGATGGCAGAGAGTATCAACGGGTTGTACAAAACGGAGGTTATCCACCGCGGGAGCTGGAAAAACCGGACGGAAGTGGAGTTGGCCACGCTGGACTGGGTGGACTGGTACAACAACAGAAGGCTGCTCGGGCGGCTGGGTTACATCCCTCCTACTGAAGCCGAAATGAACTATTACGCTTTGCAATTAGCATCAGAGGAAGCGGCGTAGTATTGCCAAAATTACTCTCTAATAAACTCGGGGTTATTCACCGACGCTGAAGCTAGCCTCCGTTTTGCTGCCGTCGTTTAATAATCGTAGCGTTAAGTTGCCACTGAAAGCGGCATCGACCTGACGCACTCTAATCTTCTGATTGGCGGCGAGAATAATGCCTAAATGCTGGTGATCGTGGTTGATCCCTTTAGTCATTCCAGCAGCATCTAACCAAACAGGTCTTGTCAGCGTATAAATCGGTTTCAATTTGGTAATATTATTCATTTACTTCCCTCAATGGTTCATTGATATAGAAAACATTGAGAAATTAGCCTATTAGTGCTAATAAGAAAAAATAATTGCGCCCGGTGATATCTTGCAAAAAAATAAAATAGGTAATATCTGATTGATGTATGATTAGTATTTTCTTAATTCAATTAAGAAAAATAATCTTTGATTTAGGTAATGGAAAATTGCATTCACGCCACGGCAGTAGGTGCTTTTGTCCTTGAGTAGGGAATGTCAATTTCAGGCGTTGCGACGGTGACGTTTTGTGTTAGAAGTGGCAGAAGTTTTGGTTGAGCTCAGTGTTTTATGATCGTCATTCTTTTATTTTTTGGTTACTTTCAGGTTTAAAGCACTCAGTTTCCTGCAACGATATCCAGTCCCTTATTCTGCTCCGTCGTGGCTAAAATTTTTATCCTATGATGAAGGATGATAATACTGTTCATTTTTTCCGCTGGTCATCCCTTGGTCGTCCAATGGGTGAATGAAGCAATACCCAATGTTGTTGGGCGTTTTTCTTTAATACGCGCATGACTCAGAATCTGAGTCCTCACTGCAGCGATAAATGTGTTATTACCGAGCGGTTAACATTATCGGTGATCGCTGGAGAGTTTAATTTCATTGCCAAAGCCAAAGCCAAAGCCAAAGCCAAAGCCAAAGCCAAAGCCAAAGCCAAAGCCAAAGCCAAAGCCAAAGCCATAACCATAAGTTTACGGGTAATACAATATCGAGAGATTTAAAACTGTGCTATCCCTACGTCGACATTTGGGCCGCAAACCCCCAGTGAGTATTCCCCCAGCCGGATAGGTTGCTGTGGGTGATGAACCCAGTATAACCAGTCATTAAATAGCAAGATAATTAATTGCTCTTTGCCTATGACATAAAGATTCGTCGTATCGGCATCTTGACCAGCGAGAGGGGAAGGAGGTTACAGCGGCGTGCCGTCTGCGGTATAAAACATCCACCAGAATGCACGGGCGTATTCACGCCACGCCATCTGCGGTGGCTAACTGCAACTGGAATGCACGGGCGTATTCGCGCCACGCCGTCTGCGGTGGCTAACTGCAACTGGAATGCACGGGCGTATTCGCGCCACGCCGTCTGCGGTGGCTAACTGTTACCTGAATACACGGGCGTATTCGCGCCACGCCGTCTGCGGCGGCTAACTGCTACCTGAATACACGGGGTAGTAGCTGCCTGTCTTTGACAGCGGCGCAACAGGCCAAGTGGCAACGGGCGTTGATAAAGTCGGTGACAAGGCAAACGGAGAAGGGCAAAACGGAAAGTGGTGGGTCGTGCAGGATTCGAACCTGCGACCAATTGATTAAAAGTCAACTGCTCTACCAACTGAGCTAACGACCCACTTAAAAGACGTCAGAATGGTGAGTGATGACGGGATCGAACCGCCGACCCCCTCCTTGTAAGGGAGGTGCTCTCCCAGCTGAGCTAATCACCCACTTCTTAGAGCATATTACTTCTATTTCTCACGGCGGGACACGAACTGAATCGTGGTGGGTGATGACGGGATCGAACCGCCGACCCCCTCCTTGTAAGGGAGGTGCTCTCCCAGCTGAGCTAATCACCCCCGCTGTGTGGAGTCGCATTATAGGGAACCGCCGAAATGAGTCAACGATTTTTCCCGTGAATTTGCGTGTTCGTATTAAATTTAGCCATCCCGGGCGGTTTTGCCCCGGCTTTTGCAAAAAAACCTGCCGGATGTGGACAGGCGTTGAGGATTCGCCCCCAAGTGGTAGACTATTCCCCACTTTTTATTATGGGCCGGAAACGCCATTCCGGCTGTTAGCCCTGCGTAATGAAGGCAATGTAGCTAATGAAAATTAAAACCCGTTTTGCGCCCAGCCCCACCGGCTATTTACATGTCGGTGGCGCGCGCACCGCGCTCTATTCGTGGCTGTTTGCCCGCAATCTGGGCGGAGAGTTTGTGCTGCGCATAGAAGACACCGATCTTGAGCGCTCAACGCAGCCGGCGATTGACGCCATTATGGACGGTATGAACTGGCTCAACTTGGATTGGGACGAGGGTCCCTATTTCCAGACTAAACGATTCGATCGCTATAACGCGGTCATTGACGATATGCTGTCCAAGGGCACCGCCTATCACTGTTATTGCTCTAAAGAGCGGTTGGAAACGTTGCGCGAAGCGCAGATGGCCCGGGGCGAAAAACCGCGCTACGACGGCCGCTGCCGCGACAGCCATGAGCATCACGCCGACGATGAACCCTGCGTGGTGCGTTTTCGCAACCCGCAGGACGGCTCGGTGGTGTTTAATGACCTCATCCGTGGTGCTATCGAATTTAGCAATCATGAGCTGGATGATCTCATCATCCGCCGCACCGACGGGTCGCCCACCTACAATTTCTGCGTGGTGGTGGACGATTTTGATATGGCGATAACCCACGTTATCCGCGGGGAAGACCATATCAATAACACGCCGCGCCAAATCAACATTCTCAAGGCGCTGGGGGCGCCGGTGCCGGCCTATGCCCATGTCTCGATGATCCTGGGCGACGATGGCAAAAAACTCTCCAAACGCCACGGCGCGGTAGGGGTCATGCAATACCGCGATGACGGTTTTTTGCCGGAAGCGCTGCTGAATTATTTGGTGCGTCTGGGATGGTCCCACGGCGATCAGGAGATTTTCAGCGTCGACGAAATGAAACAGCTGTTCAGCCTTGAGGCGGTGAGCAAGTCCGCCAGCGCCTTCAACACTGAAAAACTGCAATGGCTGAATCACCATTACATTAATCACCTGCCGGCCGACTATGTTGCCACCCATCTCGTCTGGCATATCGAGCAGCAGGGAATTGATACCCGCACCGGCCCGCAGCTGGCGGCGCTGGTGAAGCTGCTGGGCGAGCGCTGCAAGACGCTGAAAGAGATGGCGGCCAGCTGCCGCTACTTCTACGAAGATTTCAGCGAATTCGATGCCGACGCGGCCAAGAAGCATTTGCGCCCGGTGGCGGCTCCGGCGTTGGAGGCGGTAAGTGCCAATCTGGCGGCGCTCAGTGAATGGACGCCGGCCACGGTGCATGCGGCTATTGAGCAAACGGCCGAGGCGCTACAGGTGGGCATGGGTAAGGTCGGTATGCCGCTGCGCGTTGCGGTTACCGGCGCCGGCCAGTCTCCCGCCCTTGACGTCACCGTGCATGCCATAGGCCAGTCGCGCTGTCTGGCGCGCATCGACAAGGCATTGGAGTTTATCGCCCGTCGGGCGCAGGAAAGCGCCGGTCAGCCCTGATTTGCCGGCTTTTTCGGCGTTTAACCCGTTTGGTGAATTTAGCCGTTGACAGAGTTTGTTGGAATTCATATCATGCGCCCCGTCCACCAGAGACGACATCCGTGGTACGGGGCTATAGCTCAGCTGGGAGAGCGCTTGCATGGCATGCAAGAGGTCAGCGGTTCGATCCCGCTTAGCTCCACCAATAAAAAAAACCGGCCCTGGCCGGTTTTTTTACGTCTGGACATTGTGCTGTCAACGGCGTAAACGGGCTGACTGCCTGACTGCCTGACTGCCTGACTGCCTGATTAACCTGGCTGGGCCGTCCCCGGCCGTCAGGCCGGGGAGAAGGAGGGCGCTGCGTCAGATAACCAGGCCGGCGATGGCGGCGGACAACACGCTGACCAGCGTCGAGCCATAAACCAGTTTCAGGCCGTAGCGGGAGACAACGTTGCCCTGATGCTCGTTCAGGCCTTTAATGGCGCCTGCGACAATGCCGATGGAAGAAAAGTTGGCAAACGACACCAAAAATACCGACAGAATGCCCACCGAGCGCGGTGATAATTCCCCGGCGACTTTTTGCAAATCGATCATGGCGACGAATTCATTCGACACCAATTTGGTGGCCATGATGCTGCCCACCTGTAGCGCTTCGTGCGCCGGCACACCCATCACCCAGGCGAAGGGGAAGAAAATATAGCCGAGGATGCCCTGGAAGCTGATACCAAATAGCAGGCTAAACAGCGCGTTCACGGCGGCAATCAGCGCAATGAAGCCGATAAGCATCGCCGCGACGATAATCGCCACTTTAAAACCGGCGAGAATATATTCACCCAGCATCTCAAAAAAACTTTGCCCTTCGTGCAGATGACTCATCTGCAGGTCTTCTTCTTTCTCGACCCGATAAGGGTTAAGCAAAGACAGAACAATAAAGGTACTGAACATATTCAACACCAGCGCCGCCACGACATATTTTGGCGCCAGCATGGTCATATAAGCGCCGACAATGGACATGGATACTGTCGACATCGCCGTGGCGGCCATCGTGTACATGCGGCGCTCGGACATTTTGCCAAGGATATCCTTATAGGCGATAAAGTTTTCCGACTGACCGAGGATCAGTGAACTGACGGCGTTGAACGATTCCAGTTTGCCCATGCCGTTAACCTTGGACAGCACGGTACCTATGATGCGAATAACGAAGGGCAGCACGCGGATATGCTGCAGAATGCCGATTAGCGCTGAGATGAACACAATCGGGCACAACACGTTCAGGAAAAAGAACGCCAGCCCTTGCTTATTCATATTGCCGAACACGAAACCGGTGCCTTCAGCGGCAAAACCCAGCAATTTATCGAACAGGGCAGAGAAACCCTGCACGAAACCCAGGCCTATCTGGGAATTGAGGAAGAAATAGGCGAGCAGGATTTCGATGGCTAACAGCTGAATAATGAAACGGACGCGAACGCTTTTACGATCGCGGCTCACCAACATTGCCAGGATTGCCACTACGGCAAGCGCCAGGACAAAGTGTAAAATGCGGGACATAGGTGCTCCAAAAATGAGGCAGGCAGAATTCGCCGCTCATTCTATGTAACGGGGCAGCTAAAAACGAGTTCTAAGTTGCAAATATAGCAAAATCCTCTCTCTCTCCTGCGAGAACCTACCCCAGAGCGGCTAATTTTTGCTTAGAAATTAAAAATGCGGGTCGAAAGGTTAAGTTCTATGCTAGGCTAAAACTTAGCCTGTGCTATATTTTTGGCCGTTAAGGTGCTACGGCGCCGAGTCTGGGCCGTCCCACCGCGCGCACAGATTGTGTATGACTGGCTGCTATCGCAGAGAAATCAAAATCGCCTTTAATGCACTTGATAATCATTAGTATTTGCATACTATCCTAAAACATGTGAGTTGATAAGGGTTATTGCTATGGTGGACAGCCGTGCCGCGGATAACGCCAATCGTGCAGCGAGAAAAGTGAAGCTTTCCTTACTCGGACCCGCTTTCATCGCCGCGATTGGCTATATCGATCCCGGTAACTTTGCCACCAATATTCAAGCCGGCGCCAGTTTCGGCTACCGGCTGCTGTGGGTGGTGGTATGGGCCAATATTATGGCCATGTTGATTCAGCTGTTGTCCGCCAAATTGGGTATCGCCACCGGCAAGAATTTAGCTGAGCACATTCGCGATCGTTTTCCCCGTCCCGCAGTGTGGGCCTATTGGGTGCAGGCCGAAATTATCGCGATGGCGACCGACCTGGCGGAATTTATCGGCGCCGCCATCGGCTTTAAAATGTTGCTAGGTGTGTCGCTACTGCAGGGCGCGATAATTACCGGTGTCGTTACCTTTTTGATTTTAATGTTGCAAAACCGTGGACAAAAACCGCTGGAAGTGGTTATCGGTGGCCTGCTGTTATTTGTTGCCGCCGCCTATATCGCCGAGTTGTTTTATTCTCGTCCGGTGATAAGCGAATTGGGCGCCGGTTTGCTGTGGCCGACGCTACCCAACGGCGAAGCGGTATTCCTGGCCGCCGGCGTGCTGGGCGCCACCATCATGCCGCACGTCATTTATCTGCACTCTTCGCTGACCCAGAATGGGCGGGGAGGGAGCCGCGCCGAGCGTTATTCCTCCACCAAATTGGATGTCGCGATCGCCATGACCATCGCCGGCTTCGTCAATTTGGCGATGATGGCGACGGCCGCGGCGGCGTTCCATTTTAGCGGTCATACCGGTATTGCCGATTTGGATGAAGCCTACCTGACGCTGTTGCCGTTGCTCGGCCATACCGCTGCCACGGTGTTCGGCTTAAGTCTGGTTGCTGCGGGACTGTCCTCCACGGTGGTGGGCACCATGGCCGGGCAGGTGGTGATGCAAGGGTTTGTGCATTTCCATATTCCGCTACTGCTGCGGCGGGTGATAACCATGCTGCCGTCATTCGTGGTGATTATGCTAGGGCTGGATCCCACGCGTATCTTGGTTATGAGTCAAGTGTTGCTCAGCTTCGGCATCGCGCTGGCGCTGGTGCCGCTATTGGTGTTCACCGGTAATCGCCAATTAATGAACGAATTGGTCAACACGCCCGTGATTAAGACGCTGGGCTGGCTGATTGTGGCGGTGGTCGTCACGCTGAATATTTACTTACTGATCGGCACCGCCATGGGGTATTAGGATCAGGCCAGAATGGCGTCGATCTCGGCCAGCTCCCGCTCGCTGAATTGCCGGTTGGCCAGCATAGCGACCGCATCGTCAATCTGCGCCGTTTTGCTGGCGCCGATGAGCACTGACGTCACGCGATCGCCGCGCAATACCCACGCCAACGCCATTTGCGCCAGTTTTTGCCCGCGCGCGACGGCAATCGCGTTCAGACGACGGACTTTCGCCATTTTTTCCTCGGTCAATTGCGCCCCTGAGAGAAATTGACTCTGGCTGGCGGCGCGCGAGTCTTCTGGGATCCCGTGAAGATAGCGATCGGTCAGAACCCCGCCCGCCAGCGGCGAAAAGGCTATCGCGCCGACGCCGTGGTTGTCCAGACTGGATAATAGCTGCGGCTCTACCCATCGTTCAAACAGGGAATATTTCGGCTGATGGATAAGGCAGGGGGTACCCAATTCGCGCAACAGTTGAAACGCCTGTTCCGCCAGCGGCGCAGGATAATTCGACAGTCCGATATAAAGCGCCTTGCCTTGGCGCACCAGAAGATCGAGCGCTGCCATGGTTTCTTCCAGCGGCGTGTCCGGATCAGGCCGGTGATGATAGAAAATATCCACATAGTCCAGACCCATTCGTTTCAAGCTCTGATTCAGGCTGGCCACCAGGTATTTTTTGGATCCCCAATCGCCATAGGGCCCCTGCCACATGGTATAGCCCGCCTTGGTGGAGATAATTAACTCGTCTCGATAAGGCGTGAAGTCTTCGCGCAGCAGCCGGCCAAAATTTTCCTCCGCCGATCCCGGGGGTGGACCATAATTATTGGCAAGATCGAAATGGGTAATGCCCAAATCGAAGGCATGACGCAGCATGTGACGGCTGGTGTCCAGCAATGTCGTATCGCCAAAATTGTGCCAAAGCCCCAGCGAGACCGCCGGGAGTTTCAGCCCGCTGTTGCCGCAGCGGCGATATTCCATTGTTTCGTAACGGGACGGGCTGGCCTGATATACCATAGAGGTTCCTTACTGTTCGCCAAAAATGAGATGAAAAGGCGTCAGAATGACGTGCGCTAATGGTGCGCCAGCAGGTATCTTTATCGAGCGCCGTGAATAACACAAGGTTTATCCACGCGGGTTTGATGTTAATACTCTGTTAATTTTACCGCGGTGGCGCCCGCCTGAGGAAAGCGAATGAAAACATTGGGATTGCTTGGCGGCATGAGTTGGGAATCCACCGTGCCGTATTACCGGTTAATCAATCAGGGCGTCAGCGCCCGCTTGGGCGGCTTGCATTCCGCTTCCTTGCTGCTGGCGAGCGTGGATTTCGCCGATATCGCCCGTATGCAGTCCGCGGGGGCCTGGCAGGAGGCGGCGGACGTGCGCAGGCGCTTGAGCAGGCCGGCGCGCAGGGCATTATCCTGTGTACCAATACCATGCATAAAGTGGCCGACCAAATTGCACAGCGCTGTCCGCTGCCGTTGCTGCATATCGCAGATGCCACCGCCGAGTGCCTCCACCGCGCGGGCGTACGGCGGGTCGGTCTGCTGGGCACCCGCTTTACGATGGAAGAGGCCTTTTATCGTGACCGTTTATCGGCGCCGCACGGGCTGGAGGTGGTCGTTCCGGACTCCGCCGAGCGCCAACGGGTACACGATATCATTTTCAACGAACTGTGCCTGGGGATATTACGTGACGATTCCCGACGGGCGTTCAACCAGATTATCGCCGGACTGCAGTTTGAGGGCGTTGACGCTATTGTGCTGGGGTGTACGGAGATTGGCCTGTTGCTCAGCCAGGACCAGGTGTCGGTTCCGCTCTTTGACACCACAGAGATCCATGCGACGGCGGCGGTGGATTTCGCGCTGGGTTAGCGGGGCGGCAGGCGGTTAGAAGGGTATTGCCGGCATTCCTAAATACTTATCTGGCTTATAGTAATTAATGCTGTAGATGTTATCATTCTATTATTGAGAATTATTTAAGCTTGTTATCCGGCTAATGCCTGCCGGCAAGCGGATGAGTCAGTGGAGCATGAAACGAATGACAAATTATGTCCTGGTCGGTGATGTTGGCGGGACCAACGCCCGGCTGGCGCTGTGCGATGTGGATACGGGGGAGATCTCCCACATTCATACCTATTCCGGCGATGATTACGACACGTTGGAACGGGTGATCCGTCATTATTTGACCGGTCAAAAAGTCGCGGTGAAAGAGGCCTGTATCGCTATCGCCTGCCCGATCACCGACGACTGGGTTGAAATGACCAACCATTCCTGGGCGTTCTCTATTCAGGCGATGAAGGCCAGCCTGGCGTTGAATCAGCTCGAAGTCATCAACGATTTTACCGCGGTGTCGATGGCTATCCCGATGTTGGGGGAGGAGGATGTCATCCAGTTCGGCGGCGGTAAAGCGATTGCCGGTAAGCCGGTTGCCATTTACGGCGCGGGGACGGGGCTAGGGGTCAGCCATTTAATTCAGGTGGACAATCGCTGGATTAGCCTGCCGGGCGAGGGCGGCCACGTGGACTTTGCCCCCAATAGCGAAGAAGAAGACAATATTTTGTCGGTGCTGCGTGCGGAGTTGGGACACGTTTCCGCCGAGCGGGTTCTTTCCGGCCCGGGGCTGGTCAATTTGTACCGCGCTATCGTCAAAGCGGACGGCCGGTTGCCAGAAAATCTGCAGCCGAAGCAGGTGACCGAACAGGCATTGGCCGACAGCTGTATCGACAGCTGTATCGACAGCCGCCGCGCGCTGTCGTTGTTTTGCGTCCTGATGGGCCGTTTCGGCGGCGTGTATATTGCCGGCGGCATTGTGCCGCGCTTTTTGGATTTCTTCCGCGCCTCGGGTTTCCGCGCGGCGTTTGAAGATAAAGGGCGGTTCAAAGACTATTTACTGGAGATTCCGGTGTATTTGATTCGCTATGAGCAGCCCGGACTGCTTGGCGCCGGCGCTCATATCCGCCAGCTGATGGGCCATACGCTTTAACAGCATGCCGCCTTTGACGCGCTGCGGACAATGATGCCGTGCCGCGTCGGGGCCGGCAATCGCGAGTATCCCGTATCTGTGGCAGGCGCCCCTAGTGCCACTTCCTTTATTCCCACGTCTTTAGAGTCCCATCATCAGGCGAAAGGCTTTCACCTTACTGCGGCTGACAGGCACCTCAAAGTCTACATCGTTGAGGCGCAACAGGTAGGTGTTATTGAACCAGGGCACAATCTCGCGGATCTTTTCCCTGTTGACGACATAAGAACGGTGGCAGCGGAAAAAGACCTCTTCCGGCAAACGGGCGCAAAATTCGGTTATCGCCATCGGCATGGTATACACCTCACGGCGCGTATAAACCTGCGTCACCTTTTCCTGTGCAACGGCATAATAAAGATTATTAATGTCGGTGACGATAATGCGTTCATCTTTCATCAAATTGACGGTGTGACTGGCGCGGGGACCTTGATTATTCAACGCCGCCGCCGTCAGGCGCCCGTTGGCCTCAAGCTTATGCAGCATGGTGACAATACGTTGTTCGTGGTAGGGCTTGAGAATATAGTCGAACGCCTCCAGCTCAAATGCCGCCACCGCATGTTCCTTGTAGGCGGTAATGAAAATGATCGCCGGTCGGCGCACAAACTTGCTGATGCTCTGGGCCAATAAAACACCGTCCAACGACGGAATATTGATATCCAGGAACACCACATCCACTTCATGATTTTGCAAATAACGCAGCACATCCAGCCCATCGTCAAATGTGGCGACAATGTCCAGGCGGCTGTGTTTTTCCACCAAATAGCGCAACTCTTCCAGAGCCAGAAACTCGTCTTCAACAATAATGGCTTTCATTCTGTCTCGCTTATCAACCGCGGTAAGGTTGCTTACCTAGGCGGCCTGTTTGCGGCCATCGGCGGTCAAATAAAACCAAATTTCCGTGCCGGGCTCCCGGCGACGAATGTGTAAACCTTCTCCGTACAACAGCGTTACCCGGTGGTGCACATTTAATAACCCGATACGCCGCGAGGGCTGTTCGTTGCGCCGCACCTGCTCAATCACCGCCTCGCTGATGCCGCTGCCGGTGTCGGTCACGGAAACTCGAATACGCTCGCCCTCGGCTTTAATGGCGATAACCACAACACCGTTACCGCGGCAGGGCTGAATACCGTGGACGATGGCGTTTTCCACCAACGGCTGAATGAGCAGACTGGGGAGCGTGAACGACAATTCCTCGTCAATATCGTAGATGACGGTGAGTTTACTGCCAAAGCGCGCCTGCTCGATGGCGATATAATCCTGAATTTGATACAGCTCTTTTTTGATGTCGATATGTTCGTCGTTCAATTCCAGGTTATAGCGTAAATAGCGGGACAAATTAATGATCAACTGACGCGCCGTATCTGGCTTGACGCGGATCGAAGACGAAATGGCGTTCAGGGCATTAAACAGGAAATGGGGATTAATTTTGCTTTGCAGCGCGCGCAGCTCGGCGCGGTCGGCCATTTCCCGCAGTTGCTCGATGCGCGACACTTCGATTTGGGTCGAGATGATTTGTGATAGCCCAACCGCCATCACCTTCAGCGAGTTGGTAATTTGGTGAGCGTGGCAATAATAAATTTTCAGCGAGCCGGTAACAACGCCTTTCTCCCATAGTGGGATGATAATCAGCGAGTGTATTTGCGGCGTGCGGTCCGCTTCATCATTGTTTTTTATGGTGATGTTTCCGCTGGCAATCGTTTCGCGGGTCGTCGCGCTGATGATTTCATGGCCGATGTTGTAGCGTTCGGCGCCCACGCCGACATAGGCCAGGATATGGTGCTGATTAGTGATGGCGACCGCATCCGCCTTGATATCGGTACGTATGATATCGCAAACGGTGGTCAAGGATTCGCTATTGATATGACGAAAGTAGGGTAGGGTTTTGTTGGCGATGTCCAGCGCCAGTTTCGCCTGACGCGCGGCAATCACTTCTTTTTCATTTTCGACGCCCTGTACCAGCAACACAATCAGACCGATGCTAACGGCACCCAAAATCATCGGCAAGGCTATCTTGGCGACAATATCCAGTCCCAGCGCCGTAGGTTCGGCCCAGACCACCACCAGCAGCATGGTAAGGGATTCGCACAGCATGCCGCCCAGGATCCCTGTGCTCCAGCGGCGTTCTTTCTTGACCCGCAAATGAATATATCCAGAAACCACGCCCGCCACCACGCTACTAATCAGGCAGGGGACCGACGTCGGGCCGTGGATATCGATGACGAAGCGATGCAAGCCGGCGACCGCGCCGGTAATGATACCGACCCAGGGGCCAAAAAGAATGCCGCCGGACATGACCGCAATAATGCGAACGTTAATCAGCGATCCTTCCACATGGATCCCAGAATAATTACTGAAGATCGCAAACAGACAGAAAATGGCGGTGACCGCCATCTGTTCCTGGCGACTATGCTCTTCAGTTTGCAGCAACTGACGGAAACGGCGGGTGCGGGTTAATAAGAACAGGCAGATGAGCATTAACGCGGCGCGTTCATACACCGCCAGCAGCATTTCAAAAATTTCATTCACAACGGTTATCCGGCCAATGGCAGACCCTTACTATAGGCAAAATGTGATCTCTGTTCCATAACTGAGGTCAAAGTCACGGTTATAAGGCATAGGTATCTACACATCAGGGAGGAGGCTTAAGAGCAACTCTCGCTAAATGAGTAAGTTCTTCCAGACTATATTCCGATAATAATTTTAGTGTATTCAACAAGATGGATAGGCCAGCGAGCAGAGCAGGAGCGCTCTCTCTGCGGCCTCGCTTTTGCTGTCGTCCTGACAAGCGACATATCAGCTGGCGGGCTGCCGCATTTTCTTCTCCTTCAGCGCGTTGCAGCCGCCATACCAGAACAGCAGCCATACTGGCTATTAACAACCTGCGTAGTACGGCTGGCGCGCTGCGCTGAAGCCATGTTTCTACGTCATGTCCGGCACCTTTCAGCAACTTAAAAAATGATTCAATATTCCAGCGCCAGTAATACCAACGAGCTACTTCCTCGCAGGTGATCTCGCTGCAAACGTTTGTAAGCAGCGTCCAGCGTCCCACCACATTACCGAGATCATCCGTAAGCCGAACAACAACCAATCTGACCGTCAGAGGCTCTCCAGGTTGGATTTTTATGCGGCGGCCGGTTTCTTTATCTTTACGCTTCTGCTGCGCAGCTCGGGTTATGACTATCGAGGTTTCACTGATTTCCATATCAGCTTTTTTCCCTTTCCAGTCTACCTGTCCGCATCCGTTGTATGGCAGAAGAGCAGCAATCTCACCAATTTTCAATGAATTACCTTGCCACTCTGCACCATGTCCTTCTTTTCCTCGGATAAGCCAGCATATTCCTTGAGTACTCAACGTCCGCATATGTCCAATAGAGTCACCCTCTCTATCAATTATATGAATCAGCTTTTTACCTATATTAAGCGATTCCACACGGGCAATATCGGTCGTCAAGGCGTCCATATGTGTCTGCCGTTCGGACAGTCCTTCCGCCAACGTTGAATGACAACCGGTTGCATCGGTAAGTGTCTGAGATAGAGGCGCTATTGGCAAACCCGTGCCAGCATCAACCAGCAAGCTGCTTTGAAGTTCATATCCAACATCGCCACCGTGCGTCATTTTTAAGCGTCCGTATTTGGCATGATGGTAAAGAAATTGTAAACGTGACCAATCATGAACAACGAGAGCGTATGGATGCGGGCTAAGCGAAATTTGCTCAAGTGCTAGCGAAATAATTGGCTCATTGAGTTGACTGAAGCTAATTCGCTTATTATTCAGAAAACGCCAGACAGCTTGGGTAGTTGCGAAAGTTGATTTTTGAGCACTTGCGAGGTCTTTAACCGCAGAAGCAAGAAGAGCCGCGGGCGTCATATGCTGTTTAACCAGCGTCTGATATCGGCGGGTAAGGCGAGAGTCAATCCCGCCAACAGATAGGTTGAAATCATTCTGCAAAGTAATAACAGGTATCACGATAAATGTGTAGATACCTATG
>NZ_FRDB01000096.1 GCF_900143145.1 Candidatus Sodalis sp. SoCistrobi | reverse complement strand
GACTAAGGCCATGTCGATAAATTTTATCTGAATGGCAGCGAGGACAATGAACAGAAACTGTAACCACGTGGAAACCTCAAATAGAGGCAGAATATCACAAAAGTCAACTATTTGAAGGCATTACCCTCCGGTTTATCACCGGCAGTCTTTTTTGAGTTCCCGACCGAATCGCTGGCAACAAAGGATAAGGGTTGCGCTCGTTGCGGGACTTAACCCAACATTTCACAACACGAGCTGACGACAGCCATGCAGCACCTGTCTCAGAGTTCCCGAAGGCACCAAAGCATCTCTGCCAAGTTCTCTGGATGTCAAGAGTAGGTAAGGTTCTTCGCGTTGCATCGAATTAAACCACATGCTCCACCGCTTGTGCGGGCCCCCGTCAATTCATTTGAGTTTTAACCTTGCGGCCGTACTCCCCAGGCGGTCGATTTAACGCGTTAGCTCCGAAAGCCACGGCTCAAGGCCACAACCTTCAAATCGACATCGTTTACAGCGTGGACTACCAGGGTATCTAATCCTGTTTGCTCCCCACGCTTTCGTACCTGAGCGTCAGTCTTCGTCCAGGGGGCCGCCTTCGCCACCGGTATTCCTCCAGATCTCTACGCATTTCACCGCTACACCTGGAATTCTACCCCCCTCTACGAGACTCTAGCCTGCCAGTTTCAAATGCAGTTCCCAGGTTAAGCCCGGGGATTTCACATCTGACTTAACAGACCGCCTGCGTACGCTTTACGCCCAGTAATTCCGATTAACGCTTGCACCCTCCGTATTACCGCGGCTGCTGGCACGGAGTTAGCCGGTGCTTCTTCTGCGGGTAACGTCAATCGACAGCGCTATTAACGCCATCGCCTTCCTCCCCGCTGAAAGTGCTTTACAACCCGAAGGCCTTCTTCACACACGCGGCATGGCTGCATCAGGGTTTCCCCCATTGTGCAATATTCCCCACTGCTGCCTCCCGTAGGAGTCTGGACCGTGTCTCAGTTCCAGTGTGGCTGGTCATCCTCTCAGACCAGCTAGGGATCGTCGCCTAGGTGAGCCATTACCCCACCTACTAGCTAATCCCATCTGGGTTCATCCGATGGTGTGAGGCCCGAAGGTCCCCCACTTTGGTCTTGCGACGTTATGCGGTATTAGCTACCGTTTCCAGTAGTTATCCCCCGCCATCGGGCAGATCCCCAGACATTACTCACCCGTCCGCCGCTCGCCGGCAAAGAAGCAAGCTTCTTCCCGCTGCCGCTCGACTTGCATGTGTTAGGCCTGCCGCCAGCGTTCAATCTGAGCCATGATCAAACTCTTCAATTAAAAGCTTGATGCTCAAAGAATTAAAACTGGTATTCATATGAATATTCGTTGTTCACTCTTCAAGACTTGATATTTCGGTATGTCGATATCGTCTTGTGAGTGCCCACACAGATTGTCTGATAAATTGTTAAAGAGCAGTGCCGGGAGGCTGTTTTCTCGACCGGCGCGGGTGGCGTATATTACGTTTTCCCGCTGTAGAGTCAAGCTTTTATTTGCCCGTAACAGGCCGCCTGCCTCTGGCTGAGCCGGTGCGCCGTAGCGACTGTTCCCGGTCAGTGGAGGCGCATTATAGGGCCTTCCCAGCCGGTGGCAAGCGCTAAATGCAAAATAAGTTTTAACTGGTGAAATATGCAGCAGCCGTAACAAAATGTTGGTGGTTAACGCGGGAAGGTGTCGGGACAAAAACCGCGGTCCGATGCGGTGTAACGCAGTCGGGCAAGGGTTTACCATGCAGGTCGGTTATAAGGGGCAACATGCCATACCCAAACTGCGCGGACCGGGATTATTGTCCCGGCCCGCCGCCGTGGATTTGGACCAGGATAATTGCCCCGGCCCGCCGCGGTGGATTTGGACCAGGATTATTGTCCCGGCCCGCCGCCGAGGGTTTGGACCGGGATAATTGCCCCGGCCCGCCACCGTAGGATTACTGGCTGGCGACGATATGATCGTCCTGTACATCCAGTCTGATGGGTTTGCCCGGCAAAAGCTGACCGGACAGGATCTGCTGCGACAACGGGTTTTCAATCTCTTGCTGAATGGCGCGTTTTAGCGGGCGTGCGCCATAGACGGGATCGAAGCCGGATTTGCCCAGCAGCGCCAACGCCTCGTCGCTAATGGTCGTGGTGTAACCCCGCTCTTCCAGCCGCTGATACAGACGCTGCAGCTGGATTTGGGCAATCTCGGTGATATGCTCACGGCTCAGCGGATGGAACACGACCACTTCATCCACCCGGTTGATAAACTCCGGCCGGAAATGGTGGCTGACCACATCAAGCACCATATCCTTCATTTCCTGGTAGTTCATCTGCCCGAAGCGTTCCTGGATAACATCCGACCCCAGGTTGGAGGTCATGATGACCACGGTATTGCGAAAATCCACCGTACGTCCCTGACCGTCGGTCAGACGGCCGTCATCCAATACCTGCAGCAGGATGTTGAAGACATCGGGATGCGCCTTTTCGATCTCATCCAGCAGAATGACTGAATAAGGACGGCGGAGCACCGCCTCGGTCAGATAGCCCCCTTCTTCATAACCGACATAGCCGGGAGGGGCGCCCACCAATCGCGACACCGAATGTTTTTCCATAAATTCGGACATATCGATACGCACCATGGCATCGTCGCTATCGAACAAGAACGTAGCCAGCGCTTTACACAATTCCGTTTTACCGACCCCGGTTGGCCCCAGGAACATGAAAGAGCCGATGGGACGATTGGGATCCGCCAGGCCCGCACGACTACGGCGAATAGCATTGGAAACCGCTTCCACCGCTTCATTCTGCCCAATGACCCGATGATGCAAATCCTGCTCCATACGCAGCAGCTTTGCCCGCTCGCTTTCCAGCATCCGCGAAACCGGAATTCCCGTCCAGCGGGCCAGCACTTCGGCAATCTCAGTGTCGGTTACGCGATTACGCAGTAAGCGCATACTTTTGCCTTCAGCTTGCGAGGCCGCCGCCAGCTGTTTTTCCAGCTCGGGAATTTTGCCGTATTGTAGTTCAGACATCCGCGCCAGGTCTCCGACGCGCCGCGCCTGTTCGATCGAGATTTTTGCCTGTTCCAATTCCGCCTTCAAATGCTGGGTGCCCGACAAAGAGGCTTTCTCCGCTTTCCATTCCTCTTCAAGTTCGGAGTAATCGCGTTCTTTTTGCGCCAGTTCGTCATTAAGCATCGCCAATCGCTTGAGACTGGCGTCATCCGATTCTTTCTTCAGCGCCTGCTGTTCCAGCTTCAACTGGATGATCCGGCGATCCAGCCGGTCAAGCTCTTCCGGTTTGGAATCGATTTGCATACGAATGCTGGAGGCGGCTTCATCAATAAGGTCAATAGCCTTGTCCGGCAGTTGCCTGTCGGCAATATAGCGATGGGATAGCGTCGCGGCGGCAACAATGGCCGGATCGGTAATCTGCACATGGTGATGCAGCTCATAACGTTCTTTCAAGCCGCGCAGAATAGCGATGGTATCCTCTACGTTCGGCTCGGCGACAAACACCTTCTGGAAACGCCGTTCCAGCGCGGCGTCCTTCTCGATAAATTTGCGATACTCATCAAGCGTCGTGGCGCCCACGCAGTGCAGTTCGCCGCGCGCCAGTGCAGGTTTAAGCATGTTGCCGGCGTCCATCGCGCCATCGGCCTTACCGGCGCCCACCATGGTATGCAACTCATCGATAAACAAGATGACATTGCACTCTTGCTTGGACAAATCGCTCAGAACGCCTTTCAGCCGCTCTTCAAACTCACCGCGATATTTGGCGCCCGCCACCAGCGAGCCCAGATCCAGCGATAACACCCGGTTGTTCTTAAGACCTTCGGGCACTTCGCCGTTGACGATACGCTGCGCCAGCCCTTCAACAATGGCGGTTTTACCCACCCCGGGTTCACCGATGAGGACCGGGTTATTTTTGGTGCGCCGCTGGAGTACCTGGATGGTGCGGCGAATTTCTTCGTCACGCCCGATAACCGGATCAAGTTTGCCCTGCTCGGCGCGCTCGGTCAGGTCGATGGTAAACTTTTTCAGCGCCTGGCGCTGATCTTCCGCGCCCTGATCGTTCACCTGCTCGCCGCCGCGCATCTGCTCAATGGCCTGGGTGATGGATGCCGTCGTGGCGCCCGCCGACTTCAGCAGCTCGGCCAAAGTGCCGCGCGACTCCAGCGACGCGAGAACGAAGAGTTCGGAGGAGATAAAACTGTCGGTGCGTTTTTGCGCCAGCTTGTCGCACAGGTTCAGCACCCGCACCAGATCTTGCGAAGGCTGCACGTCGCCGCCGGTGCCTTCCACCTGCGGCAAACGCTCGCAGGCCTGTTCCACCGCGCTGATAAACGGCACCACGTTAACGCCGGCGGATTGCAGCAGCGGACGCACGGTACCGCCCTCCTGCTTTAGCAGGGCCGCCATCACGTGGAGTGGTTCGATAAATTGGTTGTCGCGCCCGAGAGCCAGAGACTGGGCGTCGGCGAGGGCAAGCTGGAATTTATTGGTAAGACGATCCAGACGCATAACTCCTCCCATATTGGTCAAAATTGCTACTCTGGAGATTAAATAAGGTCGTTTATTTAAAATTCAAGGATATTTCGCCAATAAGTTGGAAGAAAATTGCTATCCATCCTGGATCGTCTTGGGCAAGAGATTATATCAGCCAGACCAAAGTTGCCATACGTCCGGTGACGCCATCGCGCCGATAGGAGAAAAAAGTGTCGTTTTCCTGCACCGTGCAATGCTGACCGCCATATATGGCGCGGATCCCGGCGGTCCGCAGACGTAAACGCGCCAGATGATAGAGATCGGCCAGATATTTTTCGCCCCGGGGGACAAAGGCAGCAACCGCTGCGGGGTCGTAACGGGCAAAGGCATTTTTGACTTCGGCGCCCACTTCAAACGCCTTAGGCCCAATAGCCGGCCCCAGCCAGGCGAGAATGTCCGCACGCGGCGCCTGAAACGCCGCCAGCGTCTGCTCGAGCACGCCGGCGCACAACCCTCGCCAGCCGGCGTGGGCCGCGGCAACTTCCCGCCCTGCGCGATCGCAAAACAGCACCGGCAGACAATCGGCGGTCATGACGGCGCAGACCTCGCCGCGCGTCCGGGTGTAGGCCGCATCACCGCATTGCGACGGCGGGGGCGCGCCGTCCTGCGTGACCACATTAAGACCGTGCACCTGCGTTAACCAGCGCGGCGCGGCGGGCAAATCTGCCAGCGCCACCAGCCGGCGGCGATTTTCCGCCACGGCCTCCGGATCGTCCCCGACATGGTCGCCTACATTAAGCGAATGCCAGGGGGCGCGGCTCACGCCGCCCTCGCGGGTGGTGCTGCAGGCGCGGACCCGGGCGGGAGCAGGCCAGTCGGGCAGAATAAGCCGGCTCACAGCCAGTCCATACTATCTTTGAACAGGTCTGTATCTGCCTTCAACGCCGCTATCAGCGCCACCATATCCTGCGGCAGCGGCGCATGCCACTCCATTTCGATCGAGGTAATGGGATGGTAAAGCCGCAGCAAGGTGGCATGCAGCGCCTGGCGATCGAAACTGCGCAGCACCTCATTGAAGGCGTCGGAAGCCCCCTTTGGCGGTCGCGGACGCCCGCCGTAGAGCGGATCGCCCACCAGCGGATGATTGATATGCGCCATATGCACGCGGATCTGATGCGTACGTCCGGTTTCCAGACGCAACCGCAGACGCGTATGGGCGCGGAAGTGCTCCATGATACGGTAATGGGTCACCGCCGGCTTGCCCATCGGGTGCACCGCCATATGCGTCCGCTTGGGCGCGTGGCGCGCGATCGGCTGCTCCACGGTGCCGCCGGCGGTCATGGTGCCGATAGCGACCGCTTCGTATTCGCGGGTAATTTCCCGCGCCTGCAGCGACTCCACCAGACGCGTCTGCGCCGGCACGGTTTTAGCCACCACCATTAGCCCAGTGGTATCTTTGTCCAGACGATGCACGATACCTGCACGAGGCACATCGACAATGGGTGGAAAATAGTGCAGTAGCGCGTTCAACACGGTGCCATCGGCATTGCCGGCGCCGGGATGCACGACCAGATCACGCGGTTTATTGATGACGAGAATATCGTCATCTTCATAAACGATATTCAGCGGTATGGCTTGCGCTTCCCAGCGCGGCGCTTCTTCGATAACCGCCTGTATTTCAACAGATTCGCCGCCAAGCATTTTTTCTTTGGGTACCATCGTGCCCCGTCCGTCCACCCTCACCAGGCCGTCAAGGATCCAAGCTTTTATCCGCGATCGTGAATAATCAGGGAACAATTCCGCCAAAGCCTGATCTAAACGTTGCCCGAGTTGTGATTCGCTCACCGTTCCGGTGAGGTGTTGATGCTGTGCCATATAAGGTATCTTCGTTAACGTTGGGTTTTCACGGCGATGCCGTTTAAAATAGTATGCTATTGTAGCTGGTCTCATCCGGGAGCTAAACGGACAGCCTCCCGGAACAACACTCTGAGGATAAGCAAAACGTCATGATGCGTATGAAATATCTGGTGGCAGCCGCCACACTTTGCCTGGTGCTGGCGGGTTGTTCCAGTAACAAAGACGCCGTTCCCGATAATCCCCCCTCCGAGATCTATGCTTCCGCGCAGCAAAAGCTGCAGGACGGTAATTACAAGGGCGCAATCAAGGAGCTGGAGGCGCTGGACAACCGCTATCCGTTCGGTCCCTACGCGCAACAGGTTCAGCTTGACTTGATTTATGCTTACTACAAATCCGCCGATCTGCCGCTGGCGCAAGCCTCTATCGATCGTTTTCTGCGGCTTAATCCGACCCATCCGAATGTCGCCTACGTCCTTTACATGCGTGGTTTGACCGATATGGCGCTGGATGACAGCGCTTTGCAGGGATTCTTCGGCGTGGACCGTTCGGATCGCAACCCGGAACATGCCCGCGCGGCGTTTCGTGATTTCACGCAATTGATTCGAGGGTATCCGAACAGCCAGTATGCCATGGATGCCACCAAACGTCTGGTTTATCTCAAAGACCGGCTGGCCAAGCATGAATTGTCCGTGGTGGAATACTACGACAAACGCGGCGCTTACGTTGCGGTAGCCAACCGCGTGGAGCAGATGCTGCGCGACTTCCCCGATACCCAGGCGACGCGCCAGGCGCTGCCCTACATGGAAAAAGCCTATCGGGAATTGCAGTTAAGCGGTCATGCGGACAAAGTGACGAAAATTACGGCGGCGAACCCGGCCTGACGGCCCGGCGAGACGTGATAAGGACGGCGGCTTCGGCCGCCGTTTCTGAAAGGTTAACCTGATAATATTGCCCCATTGCGCATGCGCTGACAAGGGTAGAAATCCCGTTCCTGACCCCCGCTCACAGAACCCGTTCCCTCCACCGCCACGCCGGAAAAAAAGTGATCTAAATCACACAAAAGATACCGGCTGCAGGTATGCTTAAACCATGTCGACGGAAACACGCAGAGAGGTAGTTCTATGATAATCAACATAGCAAATGGAGATCACTCCCGCCATTCGTCAACACGCGGAAGAGCGCCTGGCTAAATTGGCGAAATGGCAGACCCAGCTGATTAATCCCCATATTATCCTCTCCAAACAGCCGCAGGGTTTTGTGGCCGATGCCACCCTGAGCACGCCCAATGGGCAACTGGTGGCCAGCGCGACCCACCAGGATATGTATCTGGCCATCAACGAGCTGCTGGCGAAACTCGAACGTCAAATCAATAAAGTCCAGCATAAGGGTGAAGCGCGCCGCGCCGCAGAATGCGTCAAAACCGCGAATTTCATGGCGGTGTAATCCTGCCGGCCGGGTAAACTGCCCCGCCCGTCAGGGAGTAATACGTTGAATGACGCGCCCCCCAGGGCGCGTTTTATATTGACAGAAAGAAAAGCGAGCGGTTACTGTACCCCCTATTCTTCACTCCACAGAGCTCATCATGACTTCACCGTCGTTTTTCTTCGCTTTCTTTTTTATCTTCCGTTGTTAGGAGGCCGCGCTCGTCGTGTGAGAAATAAAGCGAAGACGAACCGCAAAGCCTCCTGAAACAGGGGGCTTTTTTTTGCTGGCGTGAAAGGTAACCCACATTATGAATGACAACACTTTATTGACGCTGCGCGATCGAATAAGCGCGCTGGATCTCAATTTGCTGTCTTTACTGGCGGAAAGGCGCACTCTGGCACTGGACGTCGCACGAAGCAAGATAGCCTCCCAGCGGCCAATTCGCGATATGGCGCGGGAGCGCGAACTGCTAAAACGCCTGGTCACCGAAGGGCAAAAACGTGATCTTGACGGCTTCTATGTGACCCGACTGTTTCAAATGATTATTGAAGATTCGGTATTAACGCAGCAGGCCCTGCTGCAATTGGATTTAAATCACCAGGAACAGCGTTCGGCGCGCGTCGCCTTTCTTGGCCCTAAAGGCTCCTATTCTCATCTGGCGGCGCGGCAGTACGGCGCGCGCTATTTTGAGCAGGTTGTCGAATGCGGTTGCCAAAAATTCGCCGATATCGTGCAGCTCGTGGAAACGGGCCAGGCGGAATACGGTATCCTGCCGATCGAAAACAGCAGCTCAGGTTCAATCAACGATGTGTACGACCTGCTGCAACACACGCATTTGTCTTTGGTGGGCGAGATCGCTATCCCTATCGATCATTGCGTTCTGGTTAGCGGCAATACCAATCTTGATCAAATCGAGGTCATCTACAGCCATCCGCAACCTTTCCAGCAGTGCAGCCAGTTTTTGGCACGTTTTCCTCAGTGGCAATTCGATTATTGTGAAAGCACCGCTGCGGCCATGGAAAAAGTGGCGCAGCTCAACCGTCCTACGGTCGCCGCGCTGGGCAGCGGCCAGGGTGGAGCGTTGTACGGTTTGCAGGTGCTGGAAAGTAACCTGGCCAACCAGCAGCAGAATATTACCCGCTTTATCGTGCTGGCCCGCAAACCTATCGATGTCACCGAGCAAGTGCCGGCTAAAACCACGCTTATCATGGCCACCGGCCAGCAGTCCGGCGCCCTGGTTGAGGCGCTGTTGGTGCTGCGGACCCACGGTATTGTGATGACGCGCCTGGAATCCCGGCCGATACACGGCAATGCGCATGAAGAGATGTTTTATATCGATGTGCAGGCCAATTTGCGCAGCGGAAAAATGCAAAAAGCGCTGCGCGAACTGCAAGCCATTACGCGATCGTTAAAGGTGTTAGGCTGCTACCCCAGCGAAAATGTCTTGCCGGTGGATCCGGAGTAACCGGCAACCGGTTATCAGCCACTTGTCATTAGCAACCTGTGACCTGCACGGCGGCGGTGCCGCCGTGCTCCCGTCTCCCCTTCTACGCTGTTTACGGCGCGTGAAGGGCCTATTTGCGGCTATCGTTGGCCTGACGCAGTAACACCCGGCTTTCCGCCAGGAAATGGTCGGCATAATCACCAAACCAGCGACCGATATGGGCAAAACGCGCGATAAAGGCCTGTTTGTCGCCCTGTTCCAACAGTTCGATTGCCGCCCCGAAACGCTGATAGTAACGTTTAATCAGCGCCAGATTATCCTCCGACGCCATAATAATATCGGCATACAGCTGCGGATCCTGCGCAAACAGGCGCCCTATCATCGCCAGCTCGAGTCGATAAATCGGTGAGGACAGCGCCAATAATTGCTCCAGATCGACATTTTCTTCCGCCAAATGCATACCGTAAGCAAAAGTGGCGAAATGGCGCAGTGCCTGAATAAAGGACATGTTTTGATCGTGTTCAATGGCGCTGATGCGATGCAACCGCGCCCCCCAGACCTGGATCTGCTCCAGCAGCCATTGATAGGCCTCCGGCTCGCGCCCCTCGCAGTAAACGACCACTTGTTTAGCCAGACTGCCGCTATCGGGACCGAACATGGGGTGCAGGCCGAGAACTGGCCCATTGTGCGCCGCCAGCATTGCCTGCAGCGGCGCGTTTTTCACCGAGGCCAGATCCACCAAAATGCAATCTTCCGGCAGGGGCGGCAATTGCTCAATGACCGGTACGGTCAAATGGATCGGCACGCTGACGATGACCAACCCCGCATCGGCCAACAAAGCTTCAGCGCGCGGCCAGTCCTCTTTTTCCAGGACGCGCACGCTGTATCCCGACAGCGTCAACATTTTGTCAAACAAGCGCCCCATTTGGCCGCGGCCGCCAATGATCACCACCGGGCGCAACTGTGGGCACAGCGTTTTAAACCCTTTGTCGTTTTCGCTGGCGTAAGATTCCCGCATCAGGCGGCGCAGCACATCCTCGATTAAATCGGGCGGTACGCCTAAGGCCGTGGCCTCGCGCCGTCGCGAGGCCAACATCGCCGCCTCACGATCGGGCGCGTAGATAGGCAGGCCGGCACGGCTTTTCACTTCACCGACCTCGGCCACCAGCGACAGCCGTTTGGCCAACAGATCCAGCAGCGCTTTATCTGAATCACCCCGGATAAATTAGAGTCTATACTTTAAAAGTGGAGGTCTCTATGACAACGACCAAACGTTACTCTCCGGAAGTCCGTGAACGGGCAGTTAATCTAGTGCTGGAAACTCAGCATGAGCA
>NZ_FRDB01000362.1 GCF_900143145.1 Candidatus Sodalis sp. SoCistrobi | reverse complement strand
GCAGGGACTTTTCGACCATCGCCAGCTTGAACTCCATGGAGTAGTTGGCTCGCGGTTTTTTGGGCTCTGTCATAGATAGTGTCCACTTAAAATAGGTGGACACCATCCTTAATCATCCCTGTCGAAAGCGAAAGACGTCCTATATGGGGCGCTTACAGAGACCCAGCGAGTCCTGGTTATAGCCGCGCACATGGGCACCCACTTCTTCCACGCCGCGCCCGGTCAGCAGTTGACCGTCAGCGTCAATCACCCCGTGGTAGCCGATACTGGTCAAACCGTTATCATTGGCCGGGGCGTCACGGTGAAAACCGCGCGCCCGATGCCAGCGGTCAATCACCTGGGCGGCGGTTTCGCCGTCCCGGCCCAGAACGCGACCATTGGGCGTGGCGGCGCAGTGAATGATGATGCGATGAATGACGCGGGACATAAAAAACCTCATGCAGAACATGAGGCTATTGTGGCGAAAGGCGGGCGGCGGTGCTGATGACGGGGGCGTAGAGGGTAATTCTTAGAACAGGGTGGGTTGCTCCGGCGGCGGCCCCGCCTGACGCTGGCGCACCAGCTCGCGGGCGCGGGTCGCGGCGATGCCATAGCGCGGACACAAGAGCGTCAGGGCCATGGTGGTGGACTCTCCCTGCGCCCGCAGCCGGTCCAGCTCGGCCAGGAAGCAGCGGTTACGCCAGGCGCGCCACGCCTTGTCGCAGCGGGGGATATACAGCTCCTCGCCGCCAAAATGGTGCATCAGCAGCGTCACCTGCGCCGGCGTCAGCACCTCCTGCAGCAGGGCAATGCGTCGCTCCCCCGCGCCGCGCAACCCCTTGCCGATGCGAAACGGCACCCCGCCGAAATGGCGGATAAGCGCCTCGGTGGCCGGAAAACCTATCAGGCCGGCAATCTGCTGCACCGACTCTGGCAGCAATGCCTGCACCTCGGCGTAATCGGGCTGCAGCGACGGTTGCATTACAGTCTCCCGTGCCGTTTGGCGTCCATAATCAGCATTTGCATCAGCCGGCGCACCTGCGCATCATCGAGCCATTCTACGAGCTTTTTTTCGCCCAGCATACGCACAATCATGCCATCGAGGTAGCCCCAGGGCCGCCCGGCGCTGGCGAGCAGCGCCTCAATCTTGCTGAGCATCCCCTGACGCCCCGCTGCCACACGGGGCTTGCGGCCCTGTTTGGGTAACGTGGTAAAACCCTGGCGGCGCATATAGCGCACCACCCGCGCCAGCTCCGCGGCAGTGCAGTCCCTGGCGCTATTTTTACCGGTCTCGCGCAGCAGGACGCCCCGGTAGGTCTCTTCATCCCAGCCGAGTGTATTTTTACCCGTATGCACAATTTTAATCAGATTTTTCATGAGCATCTTCCTTTCACTGGAGAAAGGGGTCATGACTCAGATTTGCTGATAATGGTGAATGGTCATATACCATCCAATGATCTTGTCATGCATCGTTTCTGATTTTGAAAAGCAAATGGTCTTACGAGCAAGACGTTTAATGTGGGTACGTAAA
>NZ_FRDB01000107.1 GCF_900143145.1 Candidatus Sodalis sp. SoCistrobi | reverse complement strand
TCATATGCTGTTTAACCAGCGTCTGATATCGGCGGGTAAGGCGAGAGTCAATCCCGCCAACAGATAGGTTGAAATCATTCTGCAAAGTAATAACAGGTATCACGATAAATGTGTAGATACCTATGCCGTCAAGCCCAGCCAGAACAGCGGGCTCGGCATATTGAGAATATTGCTCCTGTGGCCGTTGTGATACAGCCTGCGTAAGTTTTCAACGTCATAATGCAGCAGATATTGCTGCCCATCGGCCGCCGTAACCTGCCGGTTGGCGATTAATTCCAGCCGTGCCAGCGCTGGGGATCCCGGCGGCCCACCTGGGGCCGTGCCTGGCGTGGCGTGGTGATCGGTATCCCCTGCCCCGGTCGCCGCAAGCGGACTATTGCCCTTGCCGGCAAAAGAAGAATTGTTCCCTGCTACCGGCCCGGGTTCATCGGCGGCGGCGCTGGGTACCCTGGCAGTCAGCAGGGTCTGTTCTCCGTCCGGCCAACTGGCCATCAACCTATGCAAGGCGGGCAGACCGCCCGCTTTTAGCGCCGACTCGGCCGATGTCATCTGCAAATTGATAAAGCGCCGGGCGATTGATTCTTCCGGCGGTTCGTGGCGGTTGCCGTACAGGATGAAACCGACCCACAGTCCTTGGGTAATCAGCAGAAAAATAAACCAGAACCCGAAGAGGATCTTCCAGAACAAACGCCCGCGTAATCTCATCAGCGAATCCGGTAACCGATACTGCGCACCGTTTCAATACCCAGGCTGCTGCCGGGCAGCAACGACAATTTTTGCCGGATATTGCTGATATGCACGTCGACGCTGCGATCGTAGGCCTCGCGGCGCCGGCCCAGCCCCTTTTCCGACAGGTCGTCTTTGGATACCACCCGGTCGGGCGCGCGAATAAGCAATTCCAGCAGGTTAAATTCCGATGCGGTAAGATCAAACGGTTTCCCTTGCCAGAGACTGGTGCGGGTTGCGGGGTTCAGCAGCAAATCGCCAAAGCTCGCCACGCCCGCCTCGGCCGGCTGTTCTGGACGTTCGTCGAAACGGCGCAGCACCGCGCGCAGTCGCGCGACCAGTTCGCGGGGATAACAGGGCTTGGGCATATAATCATCCGCGCCCATTTCCAGGCCGATGACGCGATCGATATTATCGCCTTTCGCGGTCAGCATAATAATCGGCATACGGCTGCTCTTGCGCACCTGGCGCAACACATCGGTGCCGCTCATATCCGGCAGCATGATATCCAGGATCATGGCGGTATAGTCGCCGGAAAGCGCGCCGTCCACCCCTTCCTGACCGGTCAGTACCAATGTGGTATCAAAACCTTCCGCGGTCAGGTATTCGCTCAGCATTTTGCCCAGTTCGCGATCGTCATCAACCAGCAAAATTTTCATTTTCTCTCTCCACATACCTTGCCATTGCTCTCCTGCGGTATCGCCAGACAGCCGTCCATAATTCACCAGGCCAGAGACCTGCCACTGTTTGACCCGCAAGAGCCGAAAAGGTGCTGCCGGAGGGCCCCAATTAGGCAAAAGGGCTCACTCAGCTTTAGCCTGAATGGAAAACGCCGGTGGACAGGTAACGATCGCCGCGATCGCAGCAGATGGCCACCACCAGACTGCCCGGCGCATCGGCGGCCACGCGCAATGCGCCCGCCACCGCGCCGCCGGAGCTGACGCCGCAGAAAATGCCTTCTTCTTTTGCCAACCTGCGCAGGGTGTTTTCCGCTTCCTCCTGATCGATATCCAGAGTCAAGTCCACCAGCGCAGGGTTAAAAATAGCCGGCAGATACGCGGCCGGCCAACGGCGGATGCCGGGAATATTGCTGCCCGGCGCCGGTTGAAGCCCGACGATGGTCACGTCTGGCCGCCGGGATTTGAGAAAGCGGCCGACGCCCATAATGGTGCCGGTGGTGCCCATGCTGGAGACAAAATGACTGATGCGCCCCTCGGTTTGTCGCCAGATTTCCGGGCCGGTGGTGGTAAAATGCGCCAGCGGGTTATCGGGATTATTAAATTGATCCATGACTTTCGCGCCCGACGCCTGCGCAATGGCGCGTGCCCGATCGCGCGCGCCCTCCATGCCCAGGGCTTTTTCCACCAAAATCAATTCAGCCCCGTAGGCGCGCATCGCCGCCTGCCGCTCGCGACTCATATTGTCCGGCATCAGCAGTGTCAGGCGATAGCCTTTCAACGCGGCAATCATCGCCAGGGCGATGCCGGTATTGCCGCTGGTCGCCTCAATCAACCGATCACCGGGCGCGATCTCGCAGCGCCGTTCCGCCTGCTGGATCATGGATAACGCTACGCGATCTTTCACCGATCCCGCCGGATTATTGCCTTCCATCTTCAGCCAGATCTCGCCGCCGCCGGCGGGAGCCATACGCTGAAGCTTTACCAGCGGGGTGTTGCCTATGCAATGTTCAAGCGTGGTCACGGCCTGGGGTTCCCGATAAAAAAAACAGGCGACCGTGCGGCCGCCCTGTTAGTCGTGCAGTGAGGTAACACGCGCCAGGCGCAGCGTTCCCTTTCGTCTTCACCAAATAGTATCAGATTCCCGCCATAAGAAAAGCGGACGCGGCCTGCTCGCACCCCGCGCGCGCAACACGCCCCCCGCAGCAGGCCCCATTCCCGGTGGCTTCACCGCTAGCCGGTGACTTGATCCTTAAGAGCCGGATAATCGGTATACCCCTCGGCGCCGCGGGCATAGATAGTCTGCGGATTGACTTCGTTCAGCGGCGCCTTATCACGCAGACGCGCCACTAAATCCGGGTTGGCGATGTACAGTTTGCCGAACGCCACCGCGTCAGCCGCACCCGCAGCGAGCACGGCGGCAGCGCTGGCGCCGGTAAAGCCTTCATTGACGATTAAGGCGCCATGGAAATGCTCCCGCAGCGTTGGCGCCAGCCGGTTGGGGAAATCCAGCGCTTCGCGGGCGAAAATAAAGGCCAGCCCGCGCGCATTCAGCTCCCGCGCCACATAGCTGAACATCGCTTTGGGGTCGGAATCGCGCATGCTGTGGGTATCCGACATCAGGTTGAGATGCACCCCCAGGCGATCGGCGGGCCACACGGTTAACAGCGCATCCACCGCCTCCAGTAAAAAGCGGGCGCGGTTGGCTATCGAACCGCCGTAGCGATCGGTGCGTTGATTGGATCCGTCATGCAGGAACTGGTCGAACAGATAACCATTGGCGGCATGCAGCTCGACGCCGTCAAAGCCGCTGCGCTTGGCATTCTCCGCCGCCCGCCGGTAATCCTCGACAATCCCGGCGATTTCATCAGTGGCCAGCGCCCGCGGCGTGACGTAGTTTTTTTGCGGACGGATCACCGAGACAAAGCCCTCCGGCGCAATCGCGCTGGGAGCGACCGGCAATTCCCCGTCAAGGTAAACCGGATCGGATATCCGCCCCACGTGCCACAGTTGGCAGACGATTTTGCCGCCGGCCTGATGCACCGCCGCCGTGACCTGTGTCCAGCCTTCCGTCTGTTCGGGCGACCAAATCCCCGGGGTATTGGGGTAGCCGACCCCCTGAGGCGACACCGAGGTCGCTTCGGTGACGATAAGTCCCGCGCTGGCGCGCTGGGCATAATATTCCTGCGTCAGCGCCCCGGGCACGCGCTGGTCGTCGGCGCGCATCCGGGTCAGCGGGGCCATCACGATACGGTTAGCCAGCTCAATAGCGCCAATTTTCACCGGTTCAAACAATTCAGCCATTACTCACCTCGATAGGAGATTCAATTTCCAACCACCAATACCACGGCCTTCGGCCAGCGTCCGCGCCAGGTCAGCCCTTACAATTATTGTTTACCCTACTATTAAGCCGCAAATGCCGCTGATGACTTTAACTGCACGGGCTTTTTCTTCGGGCGCATCACGGGACGCGGTTCGTGGCCGGCAAGGGGAGGCAACGGCGGGCAGACCCGCGCATCTGGCGGGTCATGCAGGTCATACAGGTCATGCAGGAAGAGGCGCTCAGGCGCTTGCGGCGAAAGCCACCGGCTGCAAGGCTTTATCTCCGGCATAAAGGCGGGCGTTCTGGCCACCCAGGTAGCGGCGTTCGCCGCGGACAGGGGTGCCGGCCGTCTCCGTGGACGCCACCACCGTCCGCGGTTGCTGATGCCAGCCCAGCGGCTGCACCACCAGCTGCCAATAATGGCCGCGCGGACTGACATCAATGATTTGTACCGGCAGCGGGCGGTGGGCGGTGGGCTCTTCGCTTAACGCCATCTCCCACGGCCGCAAGAAGAGCTCCACCGGCCCCTGGTGAATCGGCGCATAATTCAGCGGCCAGTGGTAGGGCCCGACAAACAGTTGGGCGCCGCGAATGTCCCCTTCCAGCCGGTTGACCTCGCCCAGAAACTCCAATACAAAGCGGCTGGCCGGTTCGCGCCACACCTCCTGCGGCGTTCCCACCTGTTCGATATTGCCGTGGCTCATCACCACGACCCTGTCCGCGACTTCCATCGCCTCTTCCTGATCATGGGTGACGAACACGCTGGTAAATTTGAGCTCTTCGTGCAGTTGGCGCAGCCAGCGGCGCAGCTCTTTACGCACCTGCGCATCCAGAGCGCCAAACGGCTCGTCGAGCAATAGGATTTCCGGCTCTACCGCCAGGGCGCGCGCCAACGCCACACGCTGCTTCTGACCGCCGGAAAGCTGGGAAGGATAACGCGCGGCCAGATGGCCCAATTGCACCATCTATGGTCCCCCCAGTTTTTGCAAGGCTGAAATGGCGGTGAGGTTGGTATGCAACAATCTATCCGGCATGTTATGGAGCAAGCTCCTTGCCTCGATGAGTTCCGCACCTGATACATCTACTAAATCCAACGGCTTCGTAGAGCCAATGTGCAAACCAGATTAATTATCAGGCCGATTACCGTTTTCACCATCTACTTCAACGACGCAAAACCAAGGTGGTTATGTTTTTCCAGCGCTACAGATATTTCACGAAATTTTTTCGTGAAATATCTGTAGCTAACAAGTGAAACGCGTTAGCTACTTATTTCTTTCAACATGAAGTATTCCTTTTTGCTTAACACAGCCCATGCAATTCTGGCAAATTTGTTGGCGAGGGCGCAGACTACTATATTGGAGTGTTTTGTTTTTAATAGTGTTTTTGCCCATTCAGCCAACGCACCTGTGCGCTTTTCCATAGTCCTAACATAAGATCTGGCGCATTGAACAAGTAAAGAGCGAAGTTTCCCATTTCCACGCTTGCTGATACCTAATAGATTTTGTCGTCCTCCAGTACTGTGTTGTCTTGGAACTAAACCAACCGATGCTGAGAATTCTCGCCCTTTAGTAAATTGTTTTCCATCACTAAGTTCTGAGGTTAAGAGACTTGCTGTAATTGGTCCGATCCCAGGAATAGATAGCAATCTTAAACCATTTTCATCAGCAGCTAACGCTATTTCAATTTCTTTATCAATTTCGCTAATCTGTTGATGTAAGTATTTATAATGTTCATGAAGACGTTTTAGTGCTGAAATTAAATGGCAGGGAAACTGGTTATCGTTTAATAACTCCGCTAATCTCTTTACTACGGCAGTTCCTTTAGGTAAGCAGATGCCGAATTCATGAACGAAAGCATGCATTTGGTTAGTGACCTTAACGCGTTCGGTAACTAGATTGTCACGTACTCGGTGTAGTGTACATAAAGCTTGTTGGGTCTCTGTTTTCGGTTTTACAAAACGCATGTTGGGTCTGGATGCTGCATCACATATAGCTTCGGCGTCAATGAAGTCATTCTTGTTACTTTTAACAAAGGGTTTAACGTATTGAGGTGAGATTAGTTTTACTTCATGTCCGAAAGATGACAATTTTCTGGCGAGATAATGAGCACCACCGCAGGCTTCCATAGCGATTACGCAGGTAGGGTGTTGTCCTAAGAATTCAAATAGCTTAATGCGCGAAAATTTCTTTCTAAATAGTGTGTTTCCCTTTTTATCTTGCCCGTTTAGGTGAAAGCTGCGCTTGCCAATATCAATACCGATCAATGTAACATTTTTCATTTTATTGATTCTCCATGGGTTAATGCAGATGATTCAATATACCCCAAATTTTAAGGCGGGGGGACCATCTCATTAATCCAGAAGGCTGGTGACTTTTTGCTTGATGGCGGCACGACCGGGACGCTCGCGCCGTGGCAGGACCGTTAAGCCAAAAGCGATGTTCTCGGCGACGGTCATATAGCGAAACAGAGCGTAGTGCTGGAATACAAACCCCACGTGACGATCGCGGGCATGCACCCGGCTGACGTCTTTGCCGCCGAAGCGGAGATGGCCGCTATTATGGTGTTCCAGCCCCGCGATGATGCGCAAAAGCGTCGTCTTACCGGAGCCGGACGGACCCAACAGCGCGACCATTTCCCCGGAGGCGATATTCAGCGAAATATCATTCAATACTTTGCTGTTGGCAAAAAACTTGCTGACCTTATCGATTGCTATACTCATTGTGTGTCCCCCAGTTGAAGCTCAGCCTGATGACGCGCCAGACGCCACTGCAGCCCGCTCTTCAAGCATAATGTCACAATCGCCATCAGGGTCAGCAGCGCGGCGGCGGTAAACGCGCCGACGGTGTTGTAATCCTGATGCAGTAATTCCACCTGCAGCGGCAGGGTATAGGTTTCACCGCGAATAGACCCCGATACCACCGATACCGCGCCGAACTCGCCGATGGCGCGGGCGTTGGTCAGAATAACGCCATACAGCAGCGCCCAGCGGATATTGGGCAGCGTGACGCGGCGAAACATTTGCCAGCAGGATCGCGGCCTCATCCTCCTGGCTACCCTGGCTCAGCATCACCGGCACCAGTTCGCGCACCACAAACGGACAGGTCACGAATATCGTCACTAGCGCCATCCCCGGCCATGAGAACATCAACTGCATATTATGCTCGTCCAGCCAGCCGCCGAGGGGGCCATTGGTCCCGTAGAACAGCAGGTATAGCAGGCCCGCCACCACGGGCGATACGGCGAAAGGCACATCCATCAGCGTAAGCAACAGCTGGCGGCCGCGAAAATTAAAGCGCGTTACCAGCCAGGCCATCAGGGTGCCGAACACCACATTCACCGGTACGGTTATCAACGCGATAAGCACCGTCAGTCAGATGGCGTGCAGCATGTCGCTATCGTTAAGATTGCGCCCCACCGCCGCCAGTCCTTCCGCCAGTGCGGTGGCGAAAATTGAAATCAGCGGCACCACCAGCAACAGCAGAGACACCACTGCGCCAAGGCCGATCAAAAGCCATTTTCCCCACGGAAAAGGCGCGCGCGCGGCGCCGTTGAACACAAAGAGATCCGTCATCATTGCCCTCCCAACCGACGGCCGAAGCGGGATTGCAGCACATTAATGGCGAACAGCAACAGCAGCGACGCCGCCAGGATCACCGAGGCGATAGCGCTGGCCGCCGGGTAATCAAACTCCTGCAGGCGGATAAAAATCATTAAAGAGGTGACCTCGGTTTTCCAGGCGATATTGCCGGCGATAAAGATCACTGCGCCGAATTCGCCCAAGCTGCGGGTGAACGACAGCGCGGTCCCCGCCAGCAGCGCCGGGGCGACTTCCGGCAGGATAACGCGGCGAAAGGTCTGCCAGTGCCCGGCGCCAAGCGTTTGGGCCGCTTCTTCGTATTCCGGCCCCAGCTCTTCCAGCACCGGCTGTACGGTATGAATCACAAACGGGATGCTAGTGAAGGCCATCGCCACGGCGATGCTGAGCCAGGTGTAGGAGACTTTAATGCCAAACTGGGCCAGCCAGCCGCCGTACCAGCCGGTGGTGGAAAATAATGTCGCCAGCGTCAAGCCCGCCACCGCGGTAGGCAGGGCGAACGGCAAATCCATCAGGCCGTCCAGCAGCGTCTGGCCGGGAAAGCGGTAGCGGGTGAGGATCCAGGCCATCAGCATGCCGAACACCGCATTGAACAACGACGCCACCCCGGCGCAGATCAGCGTGATTTTATAGGCCGCCAGCAGCTCCGGGCCGGTAATGACCTCCCAATACTGTGACCAGCTCATCTGCGCTAACTGCATGACCAGCGCGCTTAACGGCAGCAGCAGGCAGACGAACAGCACACTACCGCCGAGGCTCAGGCCAAACCCGGGCAGGACCCGTTTGGTGGTCAGGGCCAGCATTAGCGATGCCCCGCCGCCAATAATTGGTCCAGCTCGCCGCCGCGCTCGAAGTGCGTCGCCATGGCCGACTGCCAGCCGCCAAACCTGTCCTCAACCCGAAACAGCCGGGTCGGTGGGAATTTACTTTTATTTGCGTTCATCATTTGTGTATCGTTTACCCGATAATAAAACCCGGCGATGATGTGCTGCGCCGCCGGGCTGTAGAGATAGTTGAGGTACGCTTTCGCCGCCTGCGCGGTTCCGTTCTTTTCCACGTTCTTATCAACCCAGGCCACCGGAAACTCCGCCAGAATATCCACGTCCGGCACGATAACTTCATAGTCGCCGGCGCCGGCCTGATCGCGCAGCGTGTTGACCTCAGATTCAAAACTTATCAGCACATCCCCCTGCCCGCGTTCAATGAAGGTGGTGGTTGCGCCGCGCCCGCCGGTATCGAACACCTCGACGTTGGCGAGAAATTTCTGCATCCAGGCGCGGGTGCGCGCGCGGTCACCGCCAAACGCCTGCTCCATCGCGCCCCAGGCGGCTAGATAGGTGTAGCGACCGTTTCCCGAGGTCTTCGGGTTGGGAAACACCAGTTGCACCCCATCACGGGCCAGATCGCGCCAGCCGTGGATCCCCTTTGGATTGCCTTTGCGCACCAGAAACGCCATGGTTGAGTAATAAGGCGAACTTTGATTGGGTAAGCGCTCACGCCAATCGGCGGCAATCAGTTGGCCGCGATCGTGCAGAATCTGAACATCGGTGACCTGATTATAGGTCACCACATCCGCCGGAAATCCCTGCAATATGGCCAGCGCCTGCCGGGAAGAGCCGGCGTGCGACTGGCGCACGGTCAGTTTGTCGCCCGGATGTTCCTGCTGCCACTGCGCGATAAAACCGGGATTGAGGGCTGCGAACAGTTCACGGGCCACGTCATAGGAGCTGTTAAGCAATGTGGTGGCCTGTGCCTGTGCGCATGCCAGCATCGCCGCTGCGGCGCATAGTTGCTTTGCCCGGCCGGAAAAAAGCGTAAAGGTCATGTTGTGTCCTGATGGTGATGGACAAAAAGGCCGCCCCGAGAGCCTTATAGTTTATTTATAACGGGGGGATAACCCGTAACGCTTTTATATATCGATTGGTGATTTGCAAGTCGCAAAAGGCATAAGGCTAAGGTTTGCGCGACAGGTTAGCAGCCAGCCAGACCCGCGGGCCGAGGGAGATGACAGCGCGTCGCGGCGCGGGGCCTACGAAAGGAACATCAGCCGCTGGGGCTAAGCTTGATCATCCCGCCGCGTGGTCGACAGGAGGTACATTCGGCCCGCAGCAGACGCCATCGAGCGCGCCCGTCGGTCCCCGCTAGGAATAGACGCTGCGCGAAGGTCAGTGAATAACCCCGAGTTTATTAGAGAGTAATTTTGGCAATACTACGCCGCTTCCTCTGATGCTAATTGCAAAGCGTAATAGTTCATTTCGGCTTCAGTAGGAGGGATGTAACCCAGCCGCCCGAGCAGCCTTCTGTTGTTGTACCAGTCCACCCAGTCCACCCAGTCCACCCAGTCCACCCAGTCCAGCGTGGCCAACTCCACTTCCGTCCGGTTTTTCCAGCTCCCGCGGTGGATAACCTCCGTTTTGTACAACCCGTTGATACTCTCTGCCATCGCATTATCGTAGGAGTCGCCG
>NZ_FRDB01000069.1 GCF_900143145.1 Candidatus Sodalis sp. SoCistrobi | reverse complement strand
AATATGTCACCAGGGTTTAATCTGACGTACAAGCTGTAAGCTTAAGGCAGAGTACAAACTCACCGGTAACATCCCAATGATCAGTTGGGGATCATTAACCTTTGAAAGTCAATGATCAAGATATAAGGCAGGCTTATACCTTCTATCCGGGCAGCGATAAGCTGGATGCCTCGTTGACCCTGATGCATGCTTACGGCGCCAGAATAAATCGTACACGAATGCTGGCGACGTACGCCGCTATCCATCATGAGTTGGGGCATGGCAGCGCGATGCTGTATCGTTATTCTGGCGTGGAGAAGGAAGAGAGTACTTTTGTCGCCTGCGCTTTTTGGCGGGTAGAGGCGTTAGCCAATCTTGACGGCATGGACGAAGCCAACGCCGCAATGAGCGAGATTTTCGACCACCTGTGCGATAACGGTAATATAGAGACGTTTAACGAAATGTTTGACGTTAACACCGGCCTGTGGCGCGGCAATCTGCCACAGGGGCTGAGTCATCTGGCGCTTATTTGCGCCGCCGCCGCCCTGTCGAGCCAGTCCATTCCCGCATCCCTGGCGTCAGGGCAACGCGGGGTGGCGGACGCAGATTGATTTCTGCGCCGTGATGACGAACTGATGCCGCTGGCGCGTTACAGGAGATAGCCCGCCCGGGTAAACCTGGCACCCTTGCCCGGCAATCATCAGCCGTAGGGAATGTCCCCGCGCACCCATGTGTTAAAGGGCGAAGGATAATTAGCCGGCCCGGGTATGCTGCCCGCGGCCAAACAGTTTCTTTAACGCGGCGACGATAAGCACCACGATCGTACCGGCAATTAAGCCCAGCAGCATATCGCTGAGGCTTATCATCAGCGTACCGGTAACACCACGGTAATGTTCGCCGATGCTGTCGATAAGGCCGTGGGTCCAGGGAAAACCATGCGCCAAAATGCTCCCCCCGACCAAAAACATGGCGATAGTACCCACCACCGAGAGCGTTTTCATCAGCAGCGGCGCGGCACTGACAATCCAGCCGCCCGCGCGGCGCAGCAGGGCGTTCATGGCTCCTTGTCCCGTCAGTCGGCTCATATAAAGCCCCAGATCATCCATTTTGACGATTGCCGCCACAAGGCCGTAAACGCCCAACGTCATCACCAACGCAATCAGTACCATTACCGCAATCTGCGTGAGCAATGGCGCCTGAGCGACGATATTGAGTGATATCACGATAATTTCGGCCGAGAGAATAAAATCGGTCCGCACAGCGCCTTTCACCTTTTTGTTTTCCAGGGCCAAGAGGGCATCCCGCCCGAAGGATCCCTCCGCGCCCTTCTCTACCGCCGCGGCGTGATCACTTGTCGGCGCTTGCGGCTGCGTTTGCAGTTGCGGTTGCTGCGGCTGTACTTGCTGTTGCGGTTGCTGTGCTTGCGTTTGCTGTTGCTGTTGCGGTTGGGATAAACCCTCCGTCGCCACGGGCGCCCTCGCGGGCGTTGAGTCTTCCTCTAGGCGGGAGACAGGCGTGCGCTGGTGTTTGGCTTTGCGGTGGTGCCAGTTCTCAATTAATTTCTCAACCCCTTCATAACTCAGATAAGCCCCACCCACCATCAGCAGCGGAGTAATCGCCCAAGGAAGCCATGCGCTGATCACCAGCGCCAGCGGCACCAGAATCGCTTTATTCAACAGCGAACCTTTAGCGACTTTCCATACAACCGGCAATTCTCGATCGGCTTTCACGCCTGAAACCTGTTCGGCATTCAGTGCCAGATCGTCGCTCAGAACGCTGGCGGTTTTACGGGCGGCAACCTTACTCATCGCCGCGACGTCATCCAGTATCGACGCGATATCATCAAGTAAAGCCAGCAAGCTGGTTCCGGCCATCTCCAATTCCTTTCACCGCAAAAGAAAATAAAGGGTTTTATTATTAACCCACAGGATCCGCACGATTCTCGATCGCAACGGGTTTATTGATAGTAGCATGTAGACAGAACGGTCCAAGACCGTATCTTCGTGTAATCATTTAAGGAGAAGTCGATGACCACCGAGATTCATGTTGTTGCACTCGTCGAGGGCAAACCCGGCAGCGCAGAGGCGATAGTCAACGTCGTCGCCCCCTGTATTACGGCCACCCGGCGCGAGCAAGACTGCCTGAGCTACACCTTCCATCAGGATAAGGCGCGCCCCGATCGCTTCATGTTTATTGAGATTTGGGCCAATGAAGATGCGCTGAAGCAACATGCGCAATCAGCGCACCTGAAAACGCTGGTCGACGGATTGGCGCCGCTGACTGCCCATCCGTTGGAAGTGTCGGTTTTGCAAACGCGGTTCTAGCAGACGGCAGATTGCCCTGCAGCGTGCGTTCAGTGGTGCGGGCAGGGGGCATGCGCCCTGCTGCGGGACAAAGAGCGACAACCGGCGACGGCGGTTTGCTCGCGGCAAGCGCACGGCGGCGAAACAAACTCCGACGCCCGATGACAGTAAACAGTCGACGGCAAAGAGAACGACGGACGACGACCGCCCAGAGATTGTCGTTGGCCAGACCGCCGCCATCCGCCCAAAGGGTAGCGCAGTCTGCGGTCGTCACACGCCGTTGCTAGAGGTTGTTTTTCAGCCATTGAAGCTGTCGGGCAATGACATTCTCAAAATGTTTTCCCTTGAACATGTCGAAATGATAAGCCTGCGGTTCGATATGACAGGTTTTCGGTGCCGTGATGGCTTGATACAGCGCCAAACCATGCTCGACCGGTATGACTTTATCCCATTCCGCCAGCACGACAAACGTCGGCTGCGTCAGCTTCTGAGCGTTGATTTTTGGTTGATACAATATCGCCTCCAAAACGGTCAGATATGGCACCTTGATGTTCAGGGCAGGATAATCGTGTTTGGCATGCTCATAAAAGCGCCGTGACTCTTCATCGGTCATCACCTTGATGATGGGAACCATCAGTTCACGTCCAGATTGGTTCTTTTTCTGCTGCATCCGTTCCATGGTGTTCATGAAACGCTCTCTTTCCTCTTCGGCCATGTCGCCGGTAACCAGCCTATTACCGCTGGCGAAGCCCATCTGGCTAATGACACATTTTATCTCAGGACAGCGCACGGCCACATCGATAACCAGGCAACCGCCGAGAGAAGTGCCCCATAATGCGATACGTTTAGCATCTATATAGGACTGCGTTTTACTCCAGGCCAAGACCGCGATAATATCGTTATTCTGTTGTTCGGGGATAATCCGGCCCTGATCTCCCTCGCTTTCACCGAATCCGCGGTAATCAAAGGTAATGGCATGGTAGCCGGCCTGGGCGAATGCCTGGGCATAAAGGGGTAATAACAGATCCTGAATGCCATAAAAACCATGGCACAGCAGAACGGCCGGTGACGGCACCTTGCTGTTGGCACGGTATACACGTACAGCCAGTTTTTCATTTTGGCTCACGACATAGTGCCGTTCAGTGTTCATCGTCAAATCTCCTTGTATTACAAACAACATTCAACGTATGACTATAATGATGATAAGACGCCATACCCTTCAGAAAACAGGACACGTGTTCCCTCAACATCAAACCGCAGACGACGCGCTCGGACGTGGAGGAAATAATGATGCAGCGTAACGATTTCTGTCGACGCAAGGGCTAATAGTATTGATTCGCAAATCCGAAAAAGCCAATAAATACAATTTCATATAATTTCAATCACAATGATATTAAACATTAATCAATAGATAAACCAGATAATAGTTCTATCCACGCTGGTTAAACACTTATTAATGCAGTCCGTAGTTGACATAATTTTGCAAGTGCCTTGTGGCCGGCGAACGAGATTGAGAATGGATCGCGACCCGTTTAAGCCAGCGCCAACCGGTGGCGGCAACACGAAAAAGGTAACGACGGATTCCCTCTGGCGCGACAAGATAATTAACTCAGTTTCTACTGTTGAACATCATAGCGGCTGACATGAATCACCTGCATGGCAGATGATTTTTAATCAAATTATTATTAGGATATTTATTAGTGATAGATTTTATTGTTAAACCGCTGACTCAATAAAAATAACATATCCAGTAAGCCAATATCGTTAACGTCGTCACTGGCAATGACTTTTTAACCCGGCGGCAAGGCATTTTTTTGCTTCACGGCTGAACCCACTCGCGGCGGTAAAGCAGGAGAAGCGGCGCTGCGCGAGCGGCGTTGCTGATGATACCAGGACAAGAATGCCATTAGCGGCAGCGGCTGAGCAAACAAAAATCCTTGCTGATAAACCACCCGCTTGTTTAACAGATAGCTTTTCTGCAATTCCGTTTCTACGCCTTCAGCAATCACCTCCATCCCAAAGCGGTTAGCAAGTTCGATGACCACGTCGACCAAATCGGTGGCGCTGTCCTCCTGTGCAATCATTGCGACAAAGGAGCGATCAATTTTCAATAGATTAATCTGCATGTTACCTAAGTACGAGAGCCCAGAATAGCCGGTGCCAAAATCGTCAATGGCAATGATAACGCCAAGGGCCTGTAGCGAGGCAAGGATCTTGCGGGTGGCGGCATTAAATTCAATATACTGCCGCTCCGTCAGTTCCAGCACCAAAAGAATATTACGCGAGTGCACTTTTTGCAGAAACTGACGGCAATCTTTGACAATTTTATCGCTTTGTAGATGGATCGCCGCAATATTGAACGCGACATGGAGCGTTTCGTCGTTGGCGCTCCAATGCTGCGCCAGATCCTCTGCCACTTGAGTCATTAATTGTGCCGTTAACGGCAGAATTAAGCCAGACGCTTCGGCCAGCGGCACGAAAACCTCGGGTGAAATAAACCCATCCGCAGGGTGACGCCAGCGAACCAAAATTTCCACACCGGAACAATAGCCCTGGGCAACGTTCATAACTGGCTGGTAGTAGGCCTCGAATTCATTCCGCTTCAGGCCCAGCAGCATATTATTCTTTAATGAACCGGCCGCTCGCAACCATTGGTGTATTAGCAACGCCATCATCAGCGCAATGGCGGCAATCAGCAAAATCATATGGCCGGCGTTAATGAGAAAATAACGCCAGGGCACCCCCGGCGGCGTCGCCATCTGTAATCGATAGGGATAACGTGCCGATACGCCGCTAATGAGGCGCTTTTTCGGGTCTTGCGCGCCGAGCGGAATAAGCGTTCCGGCCGACGTGAGTACTGTGTCGCCTATCGCTAACCCCACCGGACGGGATGGGCTGAGCGTAGTGATTATCGCGCGCAAGGTGTGCGAATCCATTATCACCACCGCACGTGTTTGTCCTCGCCGTTGCTCTAATACGATCTCTGCCGCAGCGGGCCCGACTTGCAAGCTCAGCGCCGCCCCTTTCGCGCCGGCGGGCACGGGCGTCAACGCATGTTTCATCGCGGGTGCCGAAGAACAATAGAGACCATTCTGATCTGCCAAACTGACCGAACGTATTAAAGGGTATCGCCCGGCCAGATCGCGCAACGTTTCAAGCACCGCTGGACAGGGACGCCCAGCCAGCAATAGCGCCCGTTGGGCGGTGTCATCGCCATTGCTCATTAGGGTGTCGATAACATTGATAAGACCGTGGATTTCTTCACGCACCTGACTTTTACTATTTTGCTGAGTAACAAACAGCAGCAAAACGATGGACACAATAAAAAAGAGGAGGGGGATGACGCCCCACAGGATAAAACGATAATTGCTCATGACTCTCGCCAGCACTGCGGTTTCAAGTATCCTGCACATGTTCTGCTTTCCTGATGTCGGTCTTGATGCGCGGGCACTTCCCTGCAAAGAGGAAGTCACCATGATGGCATGAAGAAGAAGTATAAGGTAAACCCATACGCCTGTCAGCCTGCCGGGTGCCGCAGGGAGACTTCTTTGCGCGCCGCCGGGGAAAGATAGGCAACTAATTATATGCTTAATTCATATTATTATATGAACATATTATATATTAAATTATAATTTAAGTTACTTTTGGGTAAATACTCCCCCAACAATAAAATTTGACTTATTGTGAAAATAACATGATACTGAATAGTAAATAATATATACATGGTATATTTAGCGACATACACATTAGCTAAGCCTTTTCATCCGCGCTAACAATTTAATAATTAACTAAAATGGTTAATAAATAGCTATTTTTTTGTTATGCGCGCACAACTATTGACGGGCACGGTTTGCCTGTTGCTCATTTTCTGCTGGCAGTCATTGCCTGGAAAATATTTTCATGATTATCCTTTTGCGCCTCAATATACTGCCATTATCACTTAAATCAAACGATGAGAAGCAAAATGTTCTCTATAATTAAGCCATTTACATCTCGGGAAAACGGTCTGGTCATCGCAGAAATTCATGATCTTCTCCAGCATGAAATGAATATCAATCAGCCTATACGCTTTGCTTATTTTATTTTCAACAAATCCCAGGACGAAAAACCCGTCATTTATTCAAACTATCCGAAAGAATGGGTAGAAAAATACATGAAGAATGAATTATATAAGCAAGATCCCGTTTTGCTGGTGGCCAGTCAAAAGATCATGTCTTTCCCGTGGCATAAGAATTACTTTAAAAAAACCAAGCGCCAGAAAAGTAATATCTTCGCCCAAAGCTCAGAATACAACATTACTCGCGGATATACGTTCCCGCTTCACGATCATGAAAACAATCTGGCTATGCTTAGCCTGTACAGCGAAAGCGATCCTGATCAGCTGATGAAATGTATCGGCGACCACGAGGATCGTTTGTATTTGCTGTTTCTTTCCATTCATAACCGGTTTCTTTCGGAGAAAACGCAGCAAAACGATAAATTGCATACTAAAGTGGAGAAAAGACTAACCTCCCGCGAGATTGAAGCGCTGCATTGGGCAAGTATCGGTAAAACTTATCGTGAAATCGCCATTATTATGGGTATAACTGAAAGTACCGTAAAGTTCCATATTGGTAATCTCATTGTTAAGCTCGACGTCATTAACGCCAAACACGCCATCAAAAAAGCGACGGATTTACATCTGCTGAATTTTAATGAATAGCAATATAACCGTATTGTCAATGGCTCAAGAAATATCTTGTCGGATGTTATTCTTTATGGCCTGGGATAGCTCATGCCATTGACAACCGAGATCTGTTATAGAACGGTCAAGCTTTATCCACAAATGGGTGTCTTTGCAAGAATGCTATTATAGATAAACGGGCCATTTTTTTAAGTAATACTCATCGCAATAATGATAGCGCCGGATATATTTGATCAAATTAGCCTGGCTATCGTCATCGATGGGAAGCCGCAGCAGGTAGACCGGTTCGTCTTTTTCAGAGTTACCAATAGTTTGAACCTCGATGAGCCAGCCACTGCGTTTGAGGATAGTGTACATCGATCGGCTGCACACGGTCAGTATCCCTTTCATCCCTATAGCGCGGGCGTAATTAATCATGCCTAGAAACAGCAGATGGCAAAAGGGCAACTTTGTCTCAGTTAGCGACTTAACCCTGTCTTTATCGACAAAAAAGCGGCTCGATTCCAGCAGTGTTTCGTCGGCGGGTGCGTCGTAGCGGAAAAAGTCACGAAAGGGCCCGGTAATCATGTTGGGGTATTTCATGCTGATAAACCGGACGCTGCAAATCAACTCACCGTTATAGCATCCAAGCACATAGTGGGTGTTTTCGTTATCATACTCATCAAATTCACGCTCTCCTTTACAGGACACCTTCCAGTTCAAACGGTCTTTAAACGTTCTTTTACGTAGGAGATATAACTCCTCCAGCCTGTCATTTATTATGTCCTTGTATTCTACGTTGATTAAATTAAACATAGACCATCCTTTTATCATTATAAATAAAAATGAGCAGAAGATATTTAAAGCGTATTTATAGTATCAGTAAAGAAATTGACTAACAACCTGTACTAAAGTTTAGGGTAAAAGCGGCATTAACAGTGCGGAAAGGCTTATTAAATTATCGCCAAGATGAGTGAAAGCGAAAAAAGAAGGGAATGATAACAACAATCACACAGATTTCATCATCGCTAAATATCCCGCGCGAGCGCAATTTCGCGACAATGCTTAGAATCGCTTATACAACGCCACCGCCCTACGGGTAATAATAGGTGATAATACGGTACTTTTAGCGAAAATGAATAAAAAAACGCATGATATTCTCTAACCCCGAATTAATATATTATTTACTTAAGCATAATTTATCATCGATAAAATTACTTAACCTGATAGTAATTAGACAAATTGGTAAACATTAACTAACCTTAAGGCTACCTCTCAGTAAAACTTTAATAGCACATGGAGAAAATAATGGCTGATTATGATCAATATAAATTGCAGAATCCTGTGACTCAATATTCAAAGGACGGCTTCCCTAAGCAGCAGCAGAATCCGCCCGGTCTGCAAACCGACATGACGCCAGTACCTGATTGCGGGGAAAAAAGTTATCGCGGTAGCGGTCGTCTTGAAGGCCGCAAAGCGCTGGTGACCGGCGCCGACTCCGGCATCGGACGCGCGGCTGCCATCGCCTTTGCCCGTGAGGGCGCCGACGTAGCCCTGGCTTATCATCCCAGCGAACATAAAGATGCCGAACAGGTAGCCGAGCTGGTGAAAGAAGCCGGCCGCAAAGTGGTGTTACTGCCCGGCGACCTGCGTGATGAGTCGGTCAATGTTAAAGTGGTTGAGGATGCGCTGAATCAGTTGGGCGGGCTGGATATTCTGGCACTGGTGGCCGGAAAGCAAACCGCCGTGAAAGATATCGCCGATCTCACCACCGAGCAGTTTCGTGAAACCTTTGAAACCAACGTGTTTTCTTTGTTCTGGATGACCAAGGCCGCCCTTCCCCATTTACCGCCCGGCGCGTCGATTATTACCACATCGTCGATTCAGGCCTACCAACCCAGTCCGACGCTGCTGGATTACGCCTCGACCAAGGCCGCCATCCTTAACTTCACCCGCGGGTTGGCTAAGCAAGTGGCGCAGAAAGGCATTCGCGTCAACTGTGTCGCCCCGGGGCCCATCTGGACCGTATTGCAGGTGGCCGGCGGACAGCCGACCGAGGCACTGCCCTCTTTCGGTACCTCGACCCCGCTCGGCCGCGCTGGACAACCCGCGGAGCTGGCGCCTATCTATGTGTATCTCGCCTCGCAGGAATCCAGCTATGTGACGGCGGAGGTGCATGGCGTCACCGGGGGCAATCATTTGGGATAAGGTTTAAAGCCGACGCCTGGTACGCACACCCCGTCCGGCGCTGAGCGAACCAGGCGCCCACTGAAAACGGTGCCTTGCACCGTCAGAATGCGCGCTAATGACCACGGTGTTGATAGCTGGGGTATCGCGTTGTGATATCTGGCGTTTCTTGGCAGGCTTTTGCGAGCACGCTTATCGCTACGCCGCACAGCGGACAGCGGACAGAGAGCGCCAGCCATTCAGGACAGCGCCGGGCGCCGCTGGCGGGGCTGTTGGCAGCTTTGAAAGGTCATGACACCGTCATTGGTGGCGCGTGGGACTTTAATCGGCTATGACACCGTCATTGGTGGCGTTGGCGACATGAATCGGTTATGGCACCGCCATTCGTGGCGTTTAGGACTCTAATCGGTTATGACAGTGTCATTCGTGGCGCGTGGGACATTAATCGGTCAGTCACCGCCATTCGTGGCATTGGCAAAATCTTATGCCGGAAAATTATCCCTAAGCGGGGGATGCCTATCCCCCCAACCCGTGCCTGCTGGCGACATTTTGCGCCAGGAGATTATCCCTGACCAGGTTTTTCCAATCCGACTAACCCGACTTTAAAATACCCCGCCTTGCGCAAGCTATCCATGACCGACATTATCGTCGCGTAATCCACGCTCTTATCGGCCTGGAAAAATATTGGCGTGTCTTTGTTACCTTGGGTCTGTTCGTCCAACGTTTGGGCCAGCGTCGCCATTGTCACCGTCTTATCGCCGATAAAGAGCTGCTTGTCCGCTTTAACCGATAAATACAACGGCTTATCCGGCCGCGGTTGAGGCGTTGCGGTGGAGTTGGGTAAATCCACCCGGATATCCACCGTTGCCAGCGGCGCGGCGACCATGAAGATAATCAGCAGCACCAGCATGACATCGATAAAAGGGGTAACGTTGATATCGTGCATTTCGCCGTCGGTATCAACATCCTCATTCAAATGCATCGCCATTACTTATCCAACCCGAAATTTAGTCACCTGTGCGGACACTTGGCTGCCCGCTTCCGCGGCCAGGTCCAAATCACGGCCGAGCAGCAGCAGAAGTTGCGCGGCGCAGTCCCCCACCATCGCTTTGTAGCCGGCGATGGTACGGGCGAAAATATTGTAGATAACCACCGCCGGAATGGCGGCGAACAGGCCGATGGCCGTTGCCAGAAGCGCTTCAGCGATACCGGGCGCCACCACTGCCAGATTGGTGGTCTGGGTATGGGCGATACCGATGAAACTGTTCATAATGCCCCAAACGGTGCCGAATAGGCCAATAAAGGGGGAAATCGCGCCGATGGTAGCCAGAAAGCCATTGCCTTTACCCATGGCGCGGCTAACGCCGGCCACCCGACGCTCCAAACGAAAGGCCACGCGCTCTTTGATGCCATTGTTGTCGCTAAGACGGGCCGACAGATCCAATTCGTTGGCGGTTTCGGCCAATAAACTGGCGCTCAGGCTGCGGGGGGAGAAATTGGCCGCCACCGTGGTGGCTTGATCCAGGCTACGCACGTCTTTTAAGAGCAGCAACTCACGGCGCAGGCGCCGTTTAACCGCCAGCAATTCGGCGCCTTTACCGAAAAATAATGCCCAGGTCACCACCGAGGCCAACAGCAGACCAATCATGACAATTTTTACCACCACATCGGCGTGTTGATACATGCCCCAAACGGAAAGATCCATTTGCATCGGTTGCTGCTGCGCGGGCGTCGCCCCTACGGGAACCGGCAGCGATAACGGGCCGCTGGCCGCTGGCTGAGCGGCGGCCGGCGCCGGGGACGTATCGGCGGCGCCGGTGTCGGCCGCAGCAGCATCAAATTGCGTGGCGGTCGGGGTCGTAGCGGTGGCCGGCGTAGCGAGGGCATTGCCCGTCACGCCTGCGCTCAGAAGCAGGCTCAGGAAAATGCCGCGCAACAGCGTGGCGAATACTGCGCCTTGCCCGGTTGATACGCCGCTCAATGATAAATTCTGTTGCTTAACAGCCGATTTCACGCTGTGCCTCCACCCGCTACTGACCGAAGAATAATTCAGCCAGAATAATAGCAAATGGGACAGGAATTGATAGTGGTTCTCATTATTATTTGTGCTTGGCACTCGTCACCCACGGGGTTATTCCAGGGTAAATGGGTCACCTGCGTGATGAAACCTATCGCGTTTAGAAATCGCCGCCGGGATAGCATTCGAGGCCAGCAAGCGACGGAGCGTGACCATTCTATCCGCTGTCGCCGGGAAACAAAAGGCAGGCAAAACGTCTGCCCCGTACTCGCCATAAGTGATAACCTGAATCGGATGGGCATCCCCGCCGCCATGTACGGCATGAAATTTTTGGCAGAAGGCAAAGCACGAATAATGACATCGAAGAAATTAGAAACGGTGCTGATTAGCGCCGGCAGAAAACCCGCATTTACGCCATAGGTATCTACACATCAGGGAGGAGGCTTAAGAGCAACTCTCGCTAAATGAGTAAGTTCTTCCAGACTATATTCCGATAATAATTTTAGTGTATTCAACAAGATGGATAGGCCAGCGAGCAGAGCAGGAGCGCTCTCTCTGCGGCCTCGCTTTTGCTGTCGTCCTGACAAGCGACATATCAGCTGGCGGGCTGCCGCATTTTCTTCTCCTTCAGCGCGTTGCAGCCGCCATACCAGAACAGCAGCCATACTGGCTATTAACAACCTGCGTAGTACGGCTGGCGCGCTGCGCTGAAGCCATGTTTCTACGTCATGTCCGGCACCTTTCAGCAACTTAAAAAATGATTCAATATTCCAGCGCCAGTAATACCAACGAGCTACTTCCTCGCAGGTGATCTCGCTGCAAACGTTTGTAAGCAGCGTCCAGCGTCCCACCACATTACCGAGATCATCCGTAAGCCGAACAACAACCAATCTGACCGTCAGAGGCTCTCCAGGTTGGATTTTTATGCGGCGGCCGGTTTCTTTATCTTTACGCTTCTGCTGCGCAGCTCGGGTTATGACTATCGAGGTTTCACTGATTTCCATATCAGCTTTTTTCCCTTTCCAGTCTACCTGTCCGCATCCGTTGTATGGCAGAAGAGCAGCAATCTCACCAATTTTCAATGAATTACCTTGCCACTCTGCACCATGTCCTTCTTTTCCTCGGATAAGCCAGCATATTCCTTGAGTACTCAACGTCCGCATATGTCCAATAGAGTCACCCTCTCTATCAATTATATGAATCAGCTTTTTACCTATATTAAGCGATTCCACACGGGCAATATCGGTCGTCAAGGCGTCCATATGTGTCTGCCGTTCGGACAGTCCTTCCGCCAACGTTGAATGACAACCGGTTGCATCGGTAAGTGTCTGAGATAGAGGCGCTATTGGCAAACCCGTGCCAGCATCAACCAGCAAGCTGCTTTGAAGTTCATATCCAACATCGCCACCGTGCGTCATTTTTAAGCGTCCGTATTTGGCATGATGGTAAAGAAATTGTAAACGTGACCAATCATGAACAACGAGAGCGTATGGATGCGGGCTAAGCGAAATTTGCTCAAGTGCTAGCGAAATAATTGGCTCATTGAGTTGACTGAAGCTAATTCGCTTATTATTCAGAAAACGCCAGACAGCTTGGGTAGTTGCGAAAGTTGATTTTTGAGCACTTGCGAGGTCTTTAACCGCAGAAGCAAGAAGAGCCGCGGGCGTCATATGCTGTTTAACCAGCGTCTGATATCGGCGGGTAAGGCGAGAGTCAATCCCGCCAACAGATAGGTTGAAATCATTCTGCAAAGTAATAACAGGTATCACGATAAATGTGTAGATACCTATG
>NZ_FRDB01000072.1 GCF_900143145.1 Candidatus Sodalis sp. SoCistrobi | reverse complement strand
AATATGTCACCAGGGTTTAATCTGACGTACAAGCTGTAAGCTTAAGGCAGAGTACAAACTCACCGGTAACATCCCAATGATCAGTTGGGGATCATTAACCTTTGAAAGTCAATGATCAAGATATAAGGGCAGAGTCGATAGAAGGTTTTTTCCGGCAGCAGACCGTCCACCACCCGCAGAAATTCGGTGATGCACAAGTCGTAATCATTGATTTCGCACAGCAACTCGCGGACCAGCGCGTCAAGCACGCCTTCCATCGGAGCCAATACCACACGCATAACACCACCCGATAACCAGCAGGGGCGCAATACTAGGGGAAAACCGCCGCCAAATGCAATCGATAAGCGTGTGTGAGCCAAAGACATGGCCCGCCTGAAACACCGCGGCGCCGGGAAGATGAAGCACCGTGCTGTTATGCGGAGGTTGCCGGTAGGCACAAGCTGCTCGGGTTGCCGCTGTCGGGAATAGCCCCGTTGCCTGTCGGGCGGGCATCGGGTTGCCAGCGTCTAAAATAGCCCGACGCCTGCCGGACAAGTATCCGGTTACCGGCGTTGGGAATAGCCACGACGCCTGCCGGGCGGACATCGGGTTGCCGCTGTCTAAAATGGCCCCGACGCCGACAGGACGGCATGGGGTTGCCGGCGTCTGAAATGGCCCCGACGCCGGGCGGACAGCGGGTTGCCACTGTCTGGAATGGCCCCGACGCCGACAGGGCGGCATGGGGTTGCAGGCGTCTGGAATGGCCCCGACGTCGGGCGGACAGCGGGTTGCCGGCGTCAGCGGTTGCCGCTGCGGGTACCGCCGTTACCGGCATAATTGCCACCGCGACCGCTACGGGCACCGCCGTTACCGGCAGCATTCCCGCCGCGGGCAGCGCTATGGCCTGACGCGTTACGGCGAGGCTGTGCGCCATCGCGCCGCGGACCTGAACGGCTATCGCGCGCGGCATCGCCGGCAGGCGCACCGCGGCCGCCGCGAGCAGCGCCGCCGCCCCGGCTGCCGCGTCACTGCTGGATGGGCTCCGCTTTAATGCTGGGGTCTGGATCATAGCCCGGTAGCGCGATACGCGTGATGGGCTTTTTCAACAAACGCTCAATATCGCGCAGCAGGCCAAGCTCATCGACGCAGACCAGCGACAGCGCTTCGCCGGTAGCCGCAGCGCGGCCGGTGCGGCCAATGCGGTGAACATAATCTTCCGCCACCTGTGGCAATTCATAGTTCACCACGTGAGGCAGCAAGTCGATATCCAGACCGCGGGCGGCGATATCGGTGGCCACCAGCACGCGGATGCTGCCCTGTTTGAAATCCGCCAGTGCCCGGGTACGCGCGCCGTGGATCGCGGCAGCGGTAATACCGTCCTTGTTAAGCTGCTCCGCCAGATGATTGGCGCCGTGCTTGGTGCGGGTAAACACCAGCACCTGTTGCCAATTATTGCGGCCAATCATGTCGGAGAGCAGCTCGCGCTTACGCTTCTTATCGACCATATGCACGAACTGGGTGATCTGCTCGGAGGCGGTGTTGCGCCGCGCGACCTCAACCGAGGCCGGATTATCCAGCAGGCTGTTGGCCAGCGTTTTAATCTCATCGGAGAAGGTCGCGGAAAACATTAGGCTCTGACGTTTTGCCGGCAACAGTTTCATCACCCGGCGGATATCGTGGATGAAGCCCATATCCAGCATGCGATCGGCTTCATCCAGCACCAGAATTTCCACCTGCGACAGATCGACCGCGCGCTGATGAGCCAAATCCAGCAAACGGCCGGGGGTGGGTGGCCACCAGTACTTCTACCCCGCCGCGCAGCTTCATCATCTGCGGGTTGATGCTGACGCCGCCAAACACGACCAGCGAACGCAGGCTAAGATGAACGCTGTATTCGGTTATATTTTCGCCAATCTGCGCCGCCAGCTCACGGGTCGGCGTCAGAATAAGCGCCCGGACGGGCCGACGCTGTTTACCGGCCGGCGCCGGGCGCTGGTCGAGCAACTGCAGAATGGGCAGGGTAAAGGCGGCGGTTTTGCCGGTGCCGGTCTGAGCACTGGCCATAATATATCGCGGCCTTGTAAGACATAAGGGATGGCTTGCTGCTGAACCGGCGTCGGTTCGAGATAGCCCTTTTCCGCTAATGCGCGCAAAATCTCGGCACTCAGGCCAAGTGAATCAAATGACATAGACTGAAAAACTCCAGATCCGCCCCGACGACGACGGCCGAAGCCACGCTCAGGGGGATAATCAGATGGGAGGCAAAGCCTTACCATGGTGAACGGACAAAACATCAATAGCGAGATTGTAGCAAAATATCCGGCCGATGGGCACGAGTATCCGGTAAATAACTGTAATCCTTCCCGCCCCGCCGGGGACAAGGCGGTGGAGCGGGCCTTTGCAGTCAGGCGCAGAGAAATTTATTAAGAAAAAGCCGGGTGCGCTCATGGGCCGGATGCGCGAACACTTCGCGCGCGGGCCCCTGTTCCACGATATTGCCCTCATCCATAAAAATCGCGCGGTCGGCGACGTCGCGGGCAAACCCCATCTCGTGGGTGACGATCACCATGGTGCGACGCTCCTCGGCCAGCGCGCGGGCGATAGCCACCCGCTGCTGCTGACCGCCGGACAGCCGCTTGGGAAAGGCGTCCTCTTTACCGCTCAGACCCACCTTGGCCAGCAGTTCGCGCGCGCGCGCGCGACCACCTCGTCGCGTGGCTCCTTCTTCACCACCAGCGGCCCCTCGATGATATTGTCGAGCACCGAACGATGGGGAAACAGATTAAAATTCTGAAACACAAACCCGACCTGCTGGCGCAGGGCGCGGATTTGCGCTTTCTGGCCGCTAAGCGGACGGCTGGCGTCGATGGTGATATCCCCCACCTGGATGCTGCCGTCATCAGGCGTCTCCAGCAGGTTGATACTGCGTAACAACGTGGTTTTGCCGGACCCGCTGGGGCCGACTATCGCTAACACCTCACCAGGATCCACCGCCAGATTGATACCCTTGAGCACCCTGTGGTCGTTAAACGTCTTCACCAGGCCTTTGACTTCAATTGCGCTCATCGGGTCTCCAGATGATGATAAGCAAACAGCGCCGGCGCGCCGCCGGTATGTACGAACACCAGCGGCCCGTCGGGAAAACGGTCACGCTCCAGGCCATCAATCAAGCCTGCCATGGCCTTACCGGTATATACCGGATCCAGCACAATGCCCTCCAAACGCGCTAATAGCGCTATCGCCTCGCGGCCCTCGTCGTTGGGCAGACCATAGCCAGGGGCATAATATTCGTCCCACAGGGAAATTTCCGCGCTCGGCGGTGCGAGCGACAATTGTTCACTCACTTGTGCCACCAGACCCGCAATGAGGGGCTGCTGCTGTTGCGAGCGGCGCGAAACGGTAACGCCGATGAGCGCCGTTTCCGGCAACACGGCGGCCAGCCCGACCGCCAGTCCCGCGTGCGTGCCGCCGCTGCCCGAAGGCACCACCACCGCGCCCGGCTGAATCACCCCTTGACACTGATGGGCTATCTCCAACGCGCAACCGACGTAACCCAGCGAGCCCAGGGCGTTGGAGCCCCCCACCGGTATGACATAAGGCCGAAAGCCCTGTGCTTCCAGACGCAGCGCCGCATCGGCCAGCTGTTGGTCAGGCTGAGTCAGAGCCTCGCACGCGATAACCTCGCACTGAAACAAATCCAGCAACAAACGGTTGCCGTTGGTCAGGTAATTATCCCCGGACGTGCCGGTCGGCTGTTCCAGTAGCGCGACGCAATGCAAACCCAGTTTGGCCGCCAGCGCCGCCGTTTGCCGCACGTGGTTCGATTGGATAGCACCGGCGGTCAGCAACGTGTCGGCACCCTGGCGCAGCGCGTCAGCGGCCAAGAACTCCAGCTTGCGTAACTTGTTACCGCCCAGGCCCAGCGGGGTGAAATCATCGCGCTTGATGAAGATATCCCGCGCGAGAAAGTCTGACAGCCGGGGGAGATGCTCAAGCGGCGTCGGCGGGCCAATAACATCCAGCCGGGGGATGCCGGCCAACCGTTGGGCAAGATCGCTCATTGTATCCTCGACTCCGGCTTAGCGTCGATTGCCGAAAATACGCAGCAACATCAAGAACAGGTTGATAAAATCCAAATACAGGCTCAACGCACCGACGATAGAATATTTACGGAACTGATCCTTATTGTCCATCGACAGCTGGGCACCCATGTTCTTCAGTTTCTGGGTGTCATAGGCGGTCAGTCCGACGAACACCACAACGCCGATATAGGTTACCGCCCACATCAGCGCGGTGCTTTTCAGCCAAATATTCACCAGCGATGCCAGCACGATACCGATAAGCGCCATAAACAGCAGGTTGCCGAAACTGCTTAAATCCCGCTTGGTGGTATAGCCATACAGCGTCATGGCGCCGAACATGCCGGCGGTCACAACAAACGTGCTGGCAATGGAGGTGGCGGTGTAGGCGATGAAAATACTCGCCAGCGTCAGCCCGGTTAACGCCGAGTACAGCATGAAAAGCGACGTCGCCACCGCACCGCTAAGGCGGTTGACCATGCCCGAAATAACAAACACCAGCGCCAACTGGGCGATAATCAGACCAAAAAAGGTTATCTGACTTGAGAAAATAAACTGCAGCAGCACCGGGGTGCGGGCTGCGTACCAGGCCACGAAGGCGGTTAACAGCAATCCGCAGGTCATCCAACCGTAGACCTGCGCCATAAACGGCTGCACCGCGCTGTTGGCGCGTTCTACGATGGTACCCTGGGAGCGGGGAAAGCGATCCATGACTATCACCTATGAGTTAGCGAAAGAGTTATAGGCCGCACGCGAACTATCCCATGCCGCGCGGACGACCCACCTCTGTCAAGCATATCATAAAAGCGTGCCCGACGTAGAATGCCCCCTCGCATAAAAGCACGGTCGGCAGAGGATGTCCTCTTCACATAACCACGCGCTAGGCGAAGGCTGTTCCTTTGCATAACTGCGCGCCCGACCAAGGCTGTTCCCTTGCATAACCGCGCGCCCGACCAAGGCTGTTCCTTTGCATAACCGCGCGCTCGGCGAAGGCGGTCCCCTTTTATCGCGGCCGGCGGCTTAGCCGGCACCGTCTGTTTCACCGGCAGGGGGACAACCTTGCCAGCGTTCGGCCGCGCGTTGATCGCTGACGCGTGCGTCCAGCCAGCGGCTGCCGGCGGGGGTCGACTCCCGTTTCCAGAACGGCGCCCGGGTTTTGAGAATATCCATCATATATTCTGCGGCACTGAGCGCCGCTGACGCCAACAAAGACGATTCGCTCGCCGGCGCCGAGTTCACCGACGCGATGCAGTAAGGCGATTCGGGTCAGCGGCCAGCGCTCGCGCGCCTGCGCGGCGATCTCAGCCAGCGCTTTTTCGGTCATGCCCGGATAATGTTCCAACGTCAGGGTACTGACCTCGGCGCCCAGATTATGGTTACGCACTTTGCCGGTAAAGGTGACTACCGCGACGTCGAAATCGCCCTCGCCAACCTCAATCAGGGTAGCCTCCATTCAGCCTCCCGTGACCGGTGGGAAGAACGCCACTTCATCGCCGGCGGCCAGGGGGTGATCCGCCGTCACCAGCGATTGATTGACCGCCGCCAGCAATTTGCCCGGCTCCAGCGCCAGCGCCTGGCGCAGGGCTTCCACCGAAGCGAATCCCGCGTCGACCGATAAACGTTCAACACCGGTCAGCTCCCGGACCTGGGCAAAAAACAGCACCGTAATCACGCCTCATCCCCCGTGTAATCGCCGGATTTGCCGCCGCTTTTCGCCAGCAGACGCACCGGGCCGATAACCATATCCTTCTGCACCGCCTTGCACATATCGTAAATTGTCAGGGCGGCCACCGAGGCTGCGGTCAGCGCCTCCATCTCGACGCCGGTTTTACCGGTCAGGCGACAGACAGCGTCAATCCGCACCCGGTGCTGTTCGGTTTGTGCCGTCAGTTGCACCTCAACCTTGCTGAGCAACAGCGGATGGCACAAGGGAATTAACTCCCAGGTACGCTTTGCCGCCTGAATACCGGCGATGCGGGCGGTGGCGAACACATCACCTTTATGATGCTGGCCGTCGAGGATCATCGCCAGCGTGGCGGGCGCCATGGTGACATAGACGCTGGCGCGCGCTTCGCGCACCGTGTCGGCTTTGGCGGAAACATCCACCATATGCGCCTCGCCGCGCTCGGTAATATGGGTTAGTTGCGACATACGTTTTCTCCGGGCAGGCCTAGCCGCCGATATAAGACAGGTTGCGGGTAATGCCGGTATTGCCCTGATGCAAAAAATGGGTCTGTTTTTTATGCTGCAATCCGCCCGCGATACGGGTTTTCAGCGCTTCAAGCGTGGCGTCGCTGCCGAGCAAATCGCGCAGCGGAACACCGCCGTCGCCAAACAGGCACAGGTGCAGCTTGCCCAGCGACGACACGCGCAGGCGATTGCAGCTGGCGCAGAAGTCTTTGGCGTAAGGCATGATAAGGCCGATTTCGCCGAGATAATCTTGGTGGCGAAACACCAGCGCCGGGCCATCCGTGCGCCCGCGCGGCTGGCATTGCCAGCCGCGTTGCTCCAGCCGCCGGCGGATAAGCTCGCCGGAAACGTGACGCTCGCGGAACAGCGTACTGCCGTCGCCGGTTTCCATCAGCTCGATAAAGCGCAGCTGCAGCGGTCGCGATTTGATCCACGCCAGAAACGTATCCAGATGAATGTCGTTCACATCGCGCAGCAGCACGGTGTTGACCTTTACCTTGTCAAAACCGGCCTCGAAGGCGGCATCGATGCCGGCCATCACCTGATGGAATTTATCCTGGCCGGTAATGGCCTGAAATTGGCGGGCGTCCAGGCTGTCGACGCTAACGTTCAGCGCCGTGAGCCCGGCGTCACGCCAGGCCGCGACATCACGCGCCAGCCGATACCCGTTGGTGGTGACCGCGACGGTACGGATAGCCGGATTGGCGCGCACCGCCGCAATAATGTCGGTGAAATCCCGCCGCAGCGACGGTTCGCCGCCGGTCAGGCGGACCTTTTCGGTCCCCAGCTCGGCAAAGGCGCGGGTGACGCGACGGATCTCGTCCAGCGATAGAAAGCCGGTATTGCGGGTGCCCTGCGGGCGATAGCCGTCTGGCAGGCAGTAGGTGCAGCGGAAATTACAGACGTCCGTGACTGACAAGCGCAGATAGTAAAATCTGCGCTCAAACGCATCGATGAGTTGTGGCACAGTAACACCTTTCCAAATACGGGAGATGCCGGCATTTCTACCCTGCACCCTGGTGGCTTCGCCACGGCCAGAACGCCATATGGCTCAGACACGGGCCACTTAGGCGTAAAGGCTAGGAGTTATGTATACCTTGACGCCCAAAGGGGCGAAAAGGAATGCTTGACTGGTTACTATAATAGCCTTAAAGCCACGCGGTTACCATGCGTACAGCGTCAAAAACCGTTATATAAAAATATATATAACGTTGAAATTGCAATATTTTTTCCATTTAAGTTGCCAAAAAACGCTTATCGGCGCGCGACCCGGTTCGCTTTTGCCGGCAAATCCGCTATTTTATGCCACACTCAGCCTCAGACACCCGCTTCATACCATCAGGAGACCTATGCGCAACCGAACGTTAGCCGATCTGGATCAGGTGGTCGCCCTGGGCGGCGGCCACGGCTTGGGCCGGGTCATGTCTGCGCTTTCCTTTTTGGGGTCACGGCTGACGGGCATCGTGACCACCACCGATAACGGCGGCTCCTCCGGCCGCATCAGGCAATCCGAAGGCGGCATTGCCTGGGGCGATACCCGCAACTGCCTCAATCAGCTGATAGCCGAACCGAGCATCGCCTCGGCAATGTTTGAATACCGCTTCGGCGGCCAGGGCGAATTGGCGGGCCATAATCTGGGCAAGATGTTGAAGGCACTGGACAATCTCAGCGTCAGGCCGCTCGAAGCCATCAACCTCATTCGCAACCTGCTGAAAGTCAATGCCAGCCTGATCCCGATGTCGGAACAGCCGGTGGATTTGCAGGCCACCACGCTGTCCGGCGACACCGTGTACGGTGAAGTGGCCATTGACCGGCTGGCCGAACTGCCTGTCCAACTGACGTTGACGGCGCCGGTGACCACCACGCGCGAAGCGCTGCTGGCCATCGCCGGCGCGGATCTTATTATCATCGGCCCGGGCAGTTTTCTGACCAGCCTGATGCCGCTATTGCTGCTGGAAGATCTGACGCAGGCGTTGCGCCGCACCCGCGCGCCGATGATTTACCTTGATAATCTGGGTCGCGAGCTCAGCATGGCGGCGGCGAATATGACGCTGGCGCGGAAAGTGCACATGATGGAGCAGGCCATTGGCCGGGAAAAGGTGATTGACGGGGTGATTATCGGGCCGGCCACGGCGGCGGAAAATCTGGCGGATCGCGTCATAATTCAACGGCCGTTGGCGGCGCAGGATGAGCCCCACCACCACGATCGGGCGCTGCTGCGCCAAGCGCTGGATCTGGCGCTGCAGTCCCTCGGGTGACCGTCGACGCCCGGTCCACCGGGCGCAGGCTGGCAAACCACATTAGGCGCACCCGCCCTGGAAGGCTCTCCTTAAACGTCCGCTGTGCGGCGGTGCCTATCCTGACGATTAAGCCAACGCGCTCAGCCCTTGCGCGCCCGGCGCAGGCGCCCTCCAACGGCCACCGCCAAGCCACCCGGCGCGAAACGTCCGCTCTGCGGCGGCGCCTATCCTGACGATTAAGCCAACGCGCTCAGCGCCTTGCGCGCCCGGCGCAGGCGACCCCCCAGCGGCCACCGCCAAGGCACCCGGCGCGAAACGTCCGCCCTGCGGCGGCGCCTATCCTGACGATTAAGCCAACGCGCTCAGCGCCTTGCGCGCCCGGCGCAGGCGCCACCCCAGCGGCCACCGCCAAGGCACCCGGCGCGAAACGTCCGCCCTGCGGCGGCAAGCTCGGCGGCAGTGGCTGACGCGCTGGGGGCGAGGCGTCAGGAAACGGCGATAAATTGCTCACGCAGCGCGTGGATCTGATCGCGCACGCTGGCGGCCTCTTCAAATTCCAGGTTCTGCGCATGCTGCTGCATGCGGGTTTCCAGCTCGCGGATCTTCTGTTCCAGCGCTTTCGGCGTCAAATCGCCATACTTCGCCGCCGCCTCCATCGCCTTGCGTTTTTTGTGCTTGGCATGCGCCGGCGACTGGCCCAGCTCCATGATATCGGCAATGCGCTTATTCAGCGCCTGCGGCACGATCCCGTTGGCCAGATTATAGGCATGCTGTTTCTCGCGCCGGCGTTCGGTTTCCTCAATCGCGCGCGCCATGGACGGCGTGATTTTATCGCCGTACAGGATAGCTTTACCGTTGAGGTTACGCGCCGCGCGGCCGATGGTCTGAATAAGCGACCGCTCGGAGCGTAAAAAGCCCTCTTTATCGGCGTCCAGGATCGCCACCAGCGACACTTCTGGCATATCCAGCCCCTCACGCAGCAGGTTGATGCCGACCAACACGTCGAATTCGCCGAGACGCAAATCGCGGATAATTTCCACCCGCTCCACGGTTTCAATGTCCGAGTGCAAATAGCGCACCCGTTCGCCGTGCTCTTCAAGATATTCGGTCAAATCTTCCGCCATCCGCTTGGTCAGGGTGGTGACCAGCACCCGCTCGTTAATCTGCACCCGGCGGCGAATTTCCGACAGCAGGTCGTCCACCTGGGTACTGACCGGCCGCACCTCAATGAGCGGATCCAGCAAACCGGTCGGCCGCACCAGCTGATCGATGACCTCATTGCCGCACATCTCCAGTTCGTAGGGCCCGGGCGTTGCGGAAACATAAATGGTCTGCGGCGCCAGCGCGGCGAATTCTTCAAACTTCATCGGCCGGTTATCCAGCGCCGACGGCAGGCGAAAACCATATTCCACCAGGGTTTCTTTACGCGCCCGATCGCCACGATACATGCCGCCGATTTGCGGAATGGTGACATGGGATTCGTCCACCACCAGCAGGCCATCCGCCGGCAAATAATCAAACAGCGTCGGCGGTGGCTCGCCCGGCCCGCGCCCGGACAGATAGCGGGAGTAGTTCTCGATCCCCGAGCAGTAGCCCAGTTCGTTCATCATTTCCAGATCGAAGGCGGTACGCTGGGACAGGCGCTGCTCTTCCAGCAACTTGCCACTGGACAGCAGCGACTGGCGCCGTTCGGCCAGCTCCACTTTAATCTCTTCCATTGCCTGTAACAGACGCTCGCGCGGGGTGACGTAATGGGTCTTCGGGTAGATAGTGTAACGGGGCACTTCCTGATCGACGTGACCGGTAAGAGGATCAAACAGCGACAGGCGCTCGACTTCTTCGTCGAACAGCTCAACGCGCAGCGCCACTTCATCGGATTCGGCGGGGAAAATATCGATAACTTCACCGCGCACGCGGAAGGTGCCGCGCTGAAAAGCCTGATCGTTGCGCGTATATTGCAGCTCCGAAAGCCGGTTAATGATGCTGCGCTGAGAGACTAACATGCCGCGCGTCAGGTGTAGCATCATCTTCAAATAAGCGTCAGGATCCCCCAGACCATAGATAGCGGAAACCGAGGCAACCACGATAACATCGCGTCGCTCCAGCAGCGCCTTGGTGGCGGATAAACGCATCTGCTCGATATGCTCGTTAACCGACGCATCCTTTTCGATAAAGGTATCAGAGCTGGGCACATAGGCTTCCGGCTGATAATAATCGTAATAAGAGACAAAATACTCCACCGCATTATCGGGGAAAAACGCCTTCATTTCGCCGTACAGCTGCGCCGCCAGCGTTTTATTGGGCGCCAACACCATGGTAGGACGGTTCAAGTCCGCTATCACATTTGCCACGGTAAAGGTTTTCCCCGACCCGGTCACGCCAAGTAGCGTTTGATGGGCCAGACCATCCTCCAACCCTTCCTCCAGGCGACGAATGGCCTCCGGCTGATCGCCGGACGGTTTAAACGATGAAACCAGTTTAAATGCTTTACTCATGTGTAATAACTACCTGCTGGAAATGTGGGTGGCGGGCTACTCTATGAGTATGGGAACACTCGGGCTATTTTACCAGTGGATAACCACTGGATACAATACCAGTAATCAAACAGATTATAGCCACAAAAATGCATTTCCAGTGAAGGGAAAATATGTTGACTTTGAGCGGAAAAGGTGATTAACCCACAGGGGATGGGACGGTGCGCGAAGCCCCCCGATGACGAAACAGAGGCGTCCCGCGCTGCGCTTACAAATTTACTTGATTTTACATAAATTGTTGTAAATACGCGAATAAAAAAAAGCGTGGAGAATACAGGCAAAACGCAGGCAACCCGCGCCCGCTCTCGCCCCGGCGGGTTTTTCTAAACCTAATGCACACGGTTATCCACAGGAATAGTGGATAACTCCTACCGCCCCGCTTATAGCTTGCGTTCCACAAAATTGAATAACTTGAAAGAAAGATGACAAAATGGTTTTTTTTTAGCTATTTTTTGTCTTTATTTTGGGGCTCGTTATGCCAAAAATAACTAAACCTTACCTATAACTTTAGAGAGCCGTGAGCGTGCAGAGGGCAACGGCGCATCTTAATCGTGTCAGCGGCAACGCTTGCACCACAAAAAATCACCCAAGGCACCGACAAAGTGCATTATTCCGCACTTTGTCCGGCAAAATTGCTACCGAAAACCCTTTTTATCCTGCCAAAGACCCGCCATCTTAGTGCATCCTGCCGCTGATGCCGCCGGTGACCACGGTTGGCCTGATAGTTGCTACAACCATTGGCCGGCAGATCGACGTCGCCCGCACCGGTACCCAAGGAACCGACGACGGTTATTTTACAAGGGGAGACAGCTAGCCTATGTTACGAATGCACGCGATAAATCAGTCTTATGGCCCGAGGCAAATTCTGCGAGACATCCATCTGGAGTTGCCCCATGGTCAATGCACTTGCCTGCTGGGACGCAACGGCGTCGGTAAAACCACCTTAATCAATTGCATTATGGGGCATGTACCGGTCAGCAGCGGCAGCGTCACCTGGCAGTTGCGGGGGGAACAAGCGCAGGATCTGTTGGCGCATCCCGCCGAGGCGCGCGCATCGCTCGGTATCGGTTACGTGCCGCAGGGCAGGCAGATTTTTTCGCAACTGAGCGTGGAGGAGAACCTGCACGTCGCCCTGCTGGCCGGGCGCAATCATAACCGGCAGGTGCCGGAAATGGTCCATAATCTGTTTCCGTTTCTCTACGCCAGACGGCGCGCGCGTTGATGCCGAAACCCGAGCTATTAATTCTCGATGAGCCTACCGCCGGTTTGCTGCCGGCGGCGGCACAGGAATTCGGTCACATTTTGCGGCGCATGCAGCATGAGTTCGGGCTAACGTTGTTACTGGTGGAACAGCAATTACCCTTGGGTGTTGTCACGGGCGATCGTTATTACCTGCTGGAAGGCGGCCGCAACGTGGCCCAGGGATTGTTGGACGAGCAAGACAATGCACTGATCCAAGGCTATTTGGCGAGCTGAAACACCCCGCAATGCCCCCCTGCTGCTGCCTTATATCTTGATCATTGACTTTCAAAGGTTAATGATCCCCAACTGATCATTGGGATGTTACCGGTGAGTTTGTACTCTGCCTTAAGCTTACAGCTTGTACGTCAGATTAAACCCTGGTGACATATT
>NZ_FRDB01000100.1 GCF_900143145.1 Candidatus Sodalis sp. SoCistrobi | reverse complement strand
CAGGCGTCTGACCCCGCTCATGTTAATCCGGCGTGTGTAGTGATTCGGTGGTGCGGTAGTTCAGTCGGTTAGAATACCGGCCTGTCACGCCGGGGGTCGCGGGTTCGAGTCCCGTCCGCACCGCCACTTCCATTGAAAGCCCTGAGCCACTGGTTCAGGGCTTTTTTGTATTCTTTCAAAATAATTAACTGTATCCCGTTGCTGATTGTGGCGTAAACGCCTTATGGCGCAACCTCGGGCAATGGCGCAACATAGCGCTTCTCGGGGATATCCGGGTTGAGGCTGGCGATCTCGGCAAAAGACTCCTCAACGGACGCATAACGCTGCTGACTAAGGAAACTGCGCCAGGCGTGCCAGCGATAGTGGGGCTCGCCGGGTTCACCCTGATGTTTGCCGAGTAGATATAAGGTAAATTTCACCGGCAGTAGGGTATACAGATTGGCGCCATATTTTTGCGCTTTTACTAAATAGTAGCGCCTGCCATCGTGAAACAGGCGGTTGACCAGCACCTTGGCGGAACTGGCGGTGAGGCGGTTATCGAGCCAAACAAACTTGTCGCTGTTGGCGACGGGCACCATGCTAAATCCGCCGTCCGGGTGGTGAATAAAAAAACTGATGCCGTGGCAATTGTGCGTGTGATTGTTATCGAATTGCCCCAGGATCACCAGGTCAGGTTTACCATTATTATCAATGTCTACCTGATTACCGCCCGGCACCAGCGGGACCGGCGTCAGGTTGGCGCCCGTCGCGCTGACGGAGACAAACAGGGCTAGCAGTAACGCCCTCATTGAATGCCGCCCTCAATCGTTATGGGCATTTTGGCCGGGCGCAGTAATTGTCGGCTTTCGCAGACTTCGCAGTCGGCGTCGCTAAAACGAAATACGTTTAACGTCCCCGGCAAAATGCGCTCGATATGGCAACCCATGCTGACCGCGGTTTCACCCGTCTGCGGGTCGTGCTGGATGTCGCGGTCATGCAGCGCGCTGATGAGTTTCAGTTTATCAGTAATCCAACGATCGCCCGCATTGACCAGGTACACCGGGTTATGACCACAGGCGTCGGTCAGCAGCGTCAGGGTACCGTTTCGGTCTTTAATAAAGAAACAAAAGTCCCCTTCCGCCAGACCGAGCGCCGCCGAACCTAATTGCGTGCTGAGCTGGTAAAGCACTTCGGCCCCGTTAACCACGGGTATGCCGCCGGTAAAATGCGCCGCCAGATGGCGCAATAGGCGCTTGTTACGCAGCTCCCCGATGAGATAGGCGCTACCTGTGGCAAAGCGATAACTTTGCACCGGTGTTTTGCGCCCGGTAAATAGGCATCCGTTGCGTAGCATTTCGATATTGCCGCTGCAGCAATGTGCCAATAGACTGATATCTCTATTGATTTTACCATGAATGATACAAAAGCCATTGTCCACCATCTCTCAACTCCTCTTGATTATGCTATCGATTGCAGCGCGGTGCCGGCCGCTCGACTTTTAAACTCACACGATAAACAAGTTTGGCAGTAATGAATACTGGACTATAGTGCAGTAGTTGGCGGCGGCGGATGACCCATACCGGCGGGCTTAGCCACGATAAGAGAGCTTATCAGGAGCCTGGGGTAGCGCCAGCCGCCGCAAAATCCCCCCGGCTGCCGATGTCGCGCCCGGGGGTCCACGCCCCAGTAGAGGGTGTTTGTGATATACTGTGTGGGTCGGGCCGCTACGTCATGGCGTCAGGTTGCATATGCCGGGCCGAGAGCTTATAACAGCGTAAGATTGTTAAGTGTTCGTGGACAAAAAACAGCGGGGAATCAACTCAAACACCGCCACGGGCGCAATAACTTAAGAGAATAGGCGATAACCGTGCCAAAAAAAACATATGCCGTCAGGTATGTCGCGGGCCAGCCAGTCGAGCGTATCTTCCCACCCCTTGCCTCTGGCCAATTAGGTCAGGCGTTGCCGCCGGGAGAACCTTTGCCAGGCTCGCGTATTTTGCGGGTGATGGTATGGAATATCTTTAAACAGCAACGCGCCAATTGGCTATCGGTTCTGCAGGGGTTTGGTAAAGATGCCCAACTGGTTCTGCTTCAGGAAGCGCAAACCACGCCTGAACTGGTTCGATTCGCCACTTCTCATTATCTGGCGGCGGATCAGGTTCCCGCATTGATTTTCCCGCAACACCCGTCCGGGGTGATGACCCTGTCCGCGGCTCATCCCGTCTACTGCTGTCCACTGCGCGAGCGCGAGCCGCTGTTACGGTTAGCCAAGTCGGCGCTGGTCACCGTGTATCCTATTCACAACGGCCAGTTGCTGATGGTGGTCAATATCCATGCGGTGAATTTCAGTCTGGGGATTGATGTGTACAGTAAACAGTTGGATCCTATTGGCGAGCAGATCCGTAATCACAGCGGCCCGGTTATCATGGCGGGGGATTTCAACGCCTGGAGCCGGCAGCGTATGCTGGCGCTTTACCGTTTCGCGGAACGGATGGGCCTTGGCGAGGTAAGATTTGTCGACGATCAGCGCCGGCGGGCGTTTGGCCGTCCGCTGGATTTCGTCTTTTATCGCGATATGAACGTCAGCGAGGCGTCGGTACTGGTGACCGAAGCCTCAGACCATAATCCCTTGCTGGTCGAGTTTGAACCCACTCCCCGCCGCGGGCGGACACCGGCCGAGCCGAAAATTGTCGGTATCGGGACCTAAATCCCTTTGCGCAGTGGGTATGATCCGTTGTCGGTATCGGGGCGTAACCCCTTTGCGCAGTGGGATATGACCCCGTTGTCGACCCGGGACAGAAGTCATTTAATCTGTAGGAACATAATCCATTGGCATAGCGGATTATGACCCCCATAGCGTATTGAACGATAGACCCATTAGCGTATTGGAATATCAACTTGGTCCTGTGTCGGTACTGAGATTTCTAACGTCTTCAGACATAAAAAAAGCAGACGTAATAGCGTCTGCTTTTTTAGTTACCAACGGTGGCTTAACCTGCCCAGGCATCGCGCTGTGCTGTCTCTCATCACCGCGAAAACGATGCGATCAGCGCTGCCTTAGGAATCCGTCGACTTGCCGTTGACGAACAGCGTGAGCTTAAGCCCCGGCTGCAGGCTGTTCGCATTAGTCAACGCATCGTTCCAGCGCATAACGTCTTTAATATCGACGCCGTGACGGCGGGCGATGCTCGCCAGGGAATTCCCCTTGCGCACCTGATAGGTAATGCTGTTGTTGTTGGCAATCTGCATCGTGCCGCTGCCGACTTTCAGCGTCTGGCCAACTTTCAAGCTCCGCGCGCTGCGCAAATTATTCCATTTCTGCAGGTCAGCGGTTTTGACGTTCAGCCGTTGTGCGATGCCGGATAACGTATCTCCGGCACGGACCTCATAGCTACCGCTGCCGATATTATCGGCGAGCTGCGTGGACTGCACCGCCGCAATGTCACATTCCGCCAGCGAGGTACGCAGCTGCGAAGCATGCTCCTTGGGGAGCATGATGTAATGCGGTCCATTGGGCGCCGTCACGTTGCGCTTATAGCCAGTGTTGAAGCTTTTCAGCTTGGTCAGCGACAGGCCCGACATTTCCGCCGCCTGCGTCAGACCGATTTGCTGGCCGACTTCCACCCGCGCCAGCGCGCGTTGTGCATTCGATTTAGGCAACGCAATGCCAAATTGTTTGCTATTCTTAATGAGGTTGCTAAGCGCAAGCATCTTCGGAACATAAATGGTGGTTTCGCGAGGCAGCGCCAACGACCAAAAGTCGGTAGGGCGGCCCTTGGCCTTATTACGCTTCATGGCCTGCATAATACGGCCTTCACCGCTGTTATAGGCAGCGATAGTCAATAGCCAGTCGCCGTCGAACATACGGTTAAGCCGCTGCATCATATCTAGCGCAACGGTGGTGGACGCCACAACATCACGGCGGCCGTCATACCATTGGTTTTGCTTCAGGCCATAATTCTTGCCTGTTTGGGGAACAATCTGCCAAAGGCCAGCCGCGTTAGAGGCGGATGTTGCCTTCGGGTCAAAAGCGCTCTCCACTATGGGTAGCAGTACCAGTTCCATCGGCATCTTACGTTGCTTAATCTGCTCGACAATCCAGTACATGTACGGCTCTGCCCGTAATGTTACATCGTGGAGATAGCTCTTCTGTTTCAAATAACGCTTTTGTTGCTCGCGGACCCGGGCGTTATCCGGTATCTGCATCTTCAGCTCGTCGCCAATGAAGTTCCACAAATCGCCCTGCGGCAGGCTGCTATTGATATCTTGCCATCGCGCGGTGCCCGCTCGGTCATCTGTGTACTTTCCTGCTTCACCTTGACCTGCCGAAGAAACACTCTGTGCATGCTGTTCGGGGGGCGGTGTGTCCTGCCTGGACACCTGACACCCCACCAGCAAGACCGAGGCGAATAAGATCGCATGAGTCTTCATCTGTATGTCAATAGTCGCTTAAAAGACGAGCAATGATACTTTGAAGCCTGGGACATTACAACTAAAACCTTTAGAAATGATCCTTCTTCTCGCGTAATGCCGCAAAAACACGCCATTCCTCGTCAGGAACAGAGTGAGCGTTTAATTTGTTTTGTAAATCAACGTCATGACAACGTAAGAATAGATTAATTTGTCGCTCTAAATGCAGCGTAGAGGGCAGGCTGGGCTGGTTTTTCAGCCGTAACTCACTAATTTCACGTTGATAACCTGCGATAACGCTATCTTGAGGTAACAGGGCGGCGGCAAAGTTCAAATTGCTTAAAGTATACTCATGTGCGGCGCAGATCAGGGTGTCGGACGGTAGCTGATTAACCTTCTGAAATGACTCATACATTTGTTTAGGTGTGCCCTCGAAAAGCCGGCCGCAACCGGCGGAAAAAACCGTGTCGCCGCAAAAAAGACAAGGCGCGCTGTAAAATCCGATATGTCCGAGTGTATGTCCAGGTAATGCCATTATGCTAAAGGTGAGGTTCAGTAATGTCAGGCTATCGCCTTCGTTGACGATCTGCGTTGCACCTTTGGTACGGGTTTCTTCCGGGCCGTAGACCGGCACCGGGAAATGCTGCAGCAGCTCGGCAACGCCCCCCACATGGTCCTGATGATGATGGGTTAATAAAATGGCGACAGGGGTCAACCGGCGGTCGGCCAGCGCCTGCAACACCGGTGCCGCCTCGCCCGGATCCACCACCAGACATTGCCCGTCGTCATTGTGTAAAAGCCAAATGTAATTATCCGCCAATGCGGGAATGCTGATAAGATTCATTGTTAACCTCGTGATTTTCTCTATGGCCCTTAGAAGATAGACAAACATGAAACCAGCGCAAAGTAACAAAACGATTGAGGCGCCTGCTTCATGGGACGATATTCCCTGCGGGGCTTATTATCGTCAGGCGCTGGAGCAGGGTCTTAAAGCCTGGTGGCCTAAACTGTTCGGTTTTCATCTGCTCAAAATCGGCGCGCTGAGTGCTGATCTGGATACCGGCGATTGTGCGATTTCTCACCAGGTGAACGTGGGGCTTGCGAGCGAGCGTTTGCAGGTCATCGCCGATCCTTACCAGTTACCCTTTGCCAATAAGTCGGCCGATGCCTGTCTGCTGGCCCATACCTTATCCTATACCGGCGATCCCCACCGGCTGCTGCGGGAGGTGGACCGCGTGCTCATCGATGACGGCTGGCTGGTCATCACGACGTTTAACCCGGTAAGTCTGCTGGGGTTGGCTAAAATCTGCCCGATTCTCTTTCGCCGCCAGCCGTACAAAAGCCGCATGTATACTCAAATGCGGCTTTTGGATTGGCTAGGGGTGCTTAATTTCGAGGTGTTGCACCGCACCCATCTGCAGGTGCTGCCGTGGCGGCGCCAGGGGGGGCGGCTGCTCAGCACTCATTTTCCCGCTATCGGCTGCCTGAGCGTCATTGTCGCGCGAAAACGCACGTTCCCCCTTAGCCTGACGCCGCTGAAGAACAAGACGTCCTCGCGGGGATTACGCCGGCCGGTTAACGCTACCACCCGCAGCTGCCGGCAGCTGCATGGGTCTAAGGCAAAGTAAATCCGCTTTAATCCGCCCGTCCGCCACCCGTTTGCGCTTCCACCCGATAACCGATGTCCTCAAGCGCCGGATGGCCGGCGGCGGCGCGCGCCAGTTCATCGCAGCGTTCGTTTTCCGGGTGTCCCGCATGGCCCTTCACCCAATCCCAGCGCAGAGTATGAGGCTGGATAGCTGCGTCCAGCCGCTGCCATAAATCGACGTTTTTCACCGGCTTCTTGTCGGCGGTTTTCCAGCCACGCTTTTTCCAGTTATGTATCCATTGGGTCATCCCCTGGCGAACATACTGACTGTCGGTGCTCAGCACCACCTCGCAGGCATCCGTCAGCGCTTCCAGTGCAACGATGGCCGCCATTAGCTCCATCCGGTTGTTGGTGGTCAGGCGATAACCGGCGCTGAAGGTTTTTTCATGCTGTTTATAGCGCAGTATGGCGCCATAGCCGCCGGGGCCGGGATTGCCCAGGCACGAACCGTCGGTGAAAATTTCAACCTGTTTGCGCATCTCTGGTAAACTAGCTCCATGTTAAAAGCCCAAGTCTGACATAAACGAGCACTATGAGCACTGACATTACGCGGCAGATTGTTCTGGATACCGAAACCACCGGTATGAATAAGTTAGGTGTCCATTATGAAGGACACCGCATTATTGAAATCGGCGCGGTGGAGGTCATCAATCGCCGCCTGACCGGCCGGCATTTTCATGTCTATCTGAAACCGGACAGGCTTGTCGACCCCGAAGCGTTCAACGTGCACGGCATCAGCGACGAGTTTCTGGCCGATAAGCCGACGTTTGCCGACGTGGCGGACGAGTTTTTGCGCTTTATTCGCGGCGGCGAATTGGTCATTCATAATGCTCCCTTCGATATCGGCTTTATGGATTATGAGTTCGGGATGCTTAACCGCGGCATCGCCAAGACCGACACCTTTTGCAAGGTAACCGATAGCCTGGTGCTGGCGCGCAAAATGTTTCCCGGTAAGCGCAACAGCCTGGACGCACTGTGCGATCGTTATCTGATCGATAACAGTAAGCGCACCCTCCACGGCGCTTTGCTTGACGCCGAAATCCTGGCGGACGTGTTCTTGCTGATGACCGGTGGTCAGACCGCGATGCGTTTCGCCATGGAAGGGGAGCAGGAGCAACGCGGTGTGGGAGAAAGCGGGCAAATCCAGCGGGTGCAACGCGCCCAGTCATCGCTGAAGGTGGTGTATGCCAGCGACGAGGAAGTTGTGGCCCATGAGCAGCGTTTGGATCTGGTGCAGAAAAAGGGCGGCAGCTGTTTGTGGCGGGCAGAAAGCCCGGCACCAAGCGAGTAAAATCACCCTGTCAGGTCAATTTAGACGCAGGGTGCTGCATTTATCAGCAAACGATTTCCCGGTGCATAAAAAGCATTGACGTCAACCGGCCCTGACCTTACTATTCGCCTCGCTTTCCCGACAAAGCACAAGTGCGGTGCGGTAGTTCAGTCGGTTAGAATACCGGCCTGTCACGCCGGGGGTCGCGGGTTCGAGTCCCGTCCGCACCGCCAATCATTCTAAAACCCCGTGTTTTTCAAAACATGGGGTTTTGTCTTTTCTGCGGCGACAAAGCCTTGTGGTACCCGCTGCATGCGCCATGCGCTAACGGCGCCGGTATTCGGGCCGCAAATTGCCTTGCTAACCCGCTGAAGGCCGTTTTGCTGTTTACCGGCAGGGCAAGGCATACCGAAAAGGATTGCCACCGACGCTGACTTCGCCATTTTGGCCCAAGTCCAAACCCAAACCCAAACCTCAGACTCCGCGCTGTTCCCTCCGTGGAGGACGTCGAGGGCGGTACGCCGACACAAAAAGAACTAACCGCTCGCGTTATAGGACTAAACTAAAACACCGGCTCACAAAAAAAGGAACTGACAATGAGTGACGCGACCGAGAATAAAAGTTTCTCTTTTAACGCCAATTACCCGCGCGATCTTATCGGTTATGCCGGAAAGCCCCCGCACGCCGGCTGGCCTCACCAGGCACGTATCGCGGTACAATTTGTCCTGAATTATGAAGAAGGGGCCGAAAGTCATGTGCTGCATGGGAACACAGGTTCCGAACAGTTCCTTTCCGATATCATTGGCGCCGCCAGTTATCCTGAGAGACATATGTCGATGGATTCGCTGTATGAATACGGTTCCCGGGCCGGTTTCTGGCGGATCCACCAGGAGTTTTGCCGCCGCGGTCTGCCGTTGACCGTCTTTGGTGTGGCGATGGCGCTGGCCCGCAATCCGGCGGTGGTGGAGGCCATCAAAGAGGCCGGTTATGACGTGGTCAGCCACGGTTGGCGCTGGCTGCATTATCAGGGCGTCGATGCTAAAACCGAACGCCAGCATATGCAGCAGGCGGTGAATGTGTTGACGCAATTGTTTGGTGCAGCGCCGCTGGGTTGGTATACCGGCCACGACAGCCCCAATACCCGGAGGTTGGTGGTGGAGCAAGACGGTTTCCAATACGACACGACAGTGATTATTACGGCGACGATCTGCCGTTTTGGATGCAGGTCACCCGTCAGGACGGCACGGTAAAACCGCATCTCATCATCCCCTATACGCTGGAGGCGAACGATATGCGCTTCACCACGCCGCAGGGCTTTAACAGCGGCGAGCAGTTCTACAGCTATTTGCGCGACAGTTTCGATGTGCTTTACGCCGAAGGGGAGACGTCACCCAAGATGCTTTCCATTGGCATGCACGGCCGCATACTTGGCCGGCCGGGCCGGTTTCGCGCGCTGCAACGTTTTCTGGATTATATCCAACAGCACGAACGGGTATGGATTTGCCGTCGTCAGGATATCGCCGACCATTGGATTGCCCACCATCCCTACCAGGAAGCGCATCCGGCGCAGGACGGGTGACGGCGAGGGGGGCACGCGCCGAGAAGTCCTCGTTTACGCCCGTTTGCGAAGCGCGGGCGCCGACAACCCTCTGGCTGGAACACACAGGTGAAAAGGCCAAGACGCGAGCGACAGGCGCCCTGTCGGCGCGTCAGGCCACCGGGGGGTTAAGGTTGCAGGCTGAACCTATCTGCATCGCGCCAGGCGGGAAACGTTTCACGGTATTGACGCAGCGTCGAGAGCGACAGGTGAGCCTGCAGGCAGGCCGCCGCGTCCGGCTCAGCCTGTGCCAGCACCTTTCCCATGGGATCCAGGATCAGGCTGTTACCGCTATAATGGTGCCGATTGCCATCGTCGCCAACGCGATTGCAGCCGGCGACGTAAGCCTGGTTTTCGATGGCGCGCGCCGCCAGCAGCGTTTGCCAGTGCGCGGCGCGCGGCGCGGGCCAATTAGCGACATACAGCGCCAGATCGTAGTCCTGCTGATTGCGCGACCACAGCGGAAAGCGCAGGTCATAACACACCAGCGGCAATATCCGCCAACCGCGCCAGCCCACCACCACCCGTTCCTGACCGGCCTGATAATGATGATGCTCGCCGGCCATTCTGAATAGATGACGTTTATCATAGCGGTGCGTTACGCCGTCGGGTTGCACCAGCAAGAAACGGTTGACCGCCCCCACAGGCGTAGCGATGGCCGCACTGCCGCCTACCATTGCGCCGGTGCGCTGCGCCCACTCCGCCAGCCATGCCACCACCCGCTGCTCGGGCAGAGCATTGCCCGCCGCTTCCATGGCGAAACCGGTAGTAAACATTTCCGGCAGCAGAATCAGATCCTGGTCAATGAGCGGCGCCAGCAGGCGGTCAAAGTGGGCCAGATTTGCCTCGCCGTCCATCCACACCAACGGCTGCTGCAACAGACTAAGCGCTAGAGTCGACATAAGCGCTCGGCGGCGGCGTCCAGCGTCTGATCGCTTTTGGCGAAGCACAGACGGATCAATTTATGCGGGAAGGGTTCGGCGCAGAACACCGATAGCGGAATAGCGGCTACGCCGACATGGGTGGTAAGCCACTCACAAAAGCTGACGTCGTCTTTATCGGAGAGCGCGCTGTAATCCGCCAGCAAGAAATAGGTGCCTTCACAGGGCAGCAGTTGCAACCGGCTGGGCGCCAGCGCCTGCACCAGGTGGTCGCGCCGCTGGCGATAAAACGCCGACAGTTGAATCACCCCGGATAAATTAGAGTCTATACTTTAAAAGTGGAGGTCTCTATGACAACGACCAAACGTTACTCTCCGGAAGTCCGTGAACGGGCAGTTAATCTAGTGCTGGAAACTCAGCATGAGCA
>NZ_FRDB01000283.1 GCF_900143145.1 Candidatus Sodalis sp. SoCistrobi | reverse complement strand
CATAGGTATCTACACATTTATCGTGATACCTGTTATTACTTTGCAGAATGATTTCAACCTATCTGTTGGCGGGATTGACTCTCGCCTTACCCGCCGATATCAGACGCTGGTTAAACAGCATATGACGCCCGCGGCTCTTCTTGCTTCTGCGGTTAAAGACCTCGCAAGTGCTCAAAAATCAACTTTCGCAACTACCCAAGCTGTCTGGCGTTTTCTGAATAATAAGCGAATTAGCTTCAGTCAACTCAATGAGCCAATTATTTCGCTAGCACTTGAGCAAATTTCGCTTAGCCCGCATCCATACGCTCTCGTTGTTCATGATTGGTCACGTTTACAATTTCTTTACCATCATGCCAAATACGGACGCTTAAAAATGACGCACGGTGGCGATGTTGGATATGAACTTCAAAGCAGCTTGCTGGTTGATGCTGGCACGGGTTTGCCAATAGCGCCTCTATCTCAGACACTTACCGATGCAACCGGTTGTCATTCAACGTTGGCGGAAGGACTGTCCGAACGGCAGACACATATGGACGCCTTGACGACCGATATTGCCCGTGTGGAATCGCTTAATATAGGTAAAAAGCTGATTCATATAATTGATAGAGAGGGTGACTCTATTGGACATATGCGGACGTTGAGTACTCAAGGAATATGCTGGCTTATCCGAGGAAAAGAAGGACATGGTGCAGAGTGGCAAGGTAATTCATTGAAAATTGGTGAGATTGCTGCTCTTCTGCCATACAACGGATGCGGACAGGTAGACTGGAAAGGGAAAAAAGCTGATATGGAAATCAGTGAAACCTCGATAGTCATAACCCGAGCTGCGCAGCAGAAGCGTAAAGATAAAGAAACCGGCCGCCGCATAAAAATCCAACCTGGAGAGCCTCTGACGGTCAGATTGGTTGTTGTTCGGCTTACGGATGATCTCGGTAATGTGGTGGGACGCTGGACGCTGCTTACAAACGTTTGCAGCGAGATCACCTGCGAGGAAGTAGCTCGTTGGTATTACTGGCGCTGGAATATTGAATCATTTTTTAAGTTGCTGAAAGGTGCCGGACATGACGTAGAAACATGGCTTCAGCGCAGCGCGCCAGCCGTACTACGCAGGTTGTTAATAGCCAGTATGGCTGCTGTTCTGGTATGGCGGCTGCAACGCGCTGAAGGAGAAGAAAATGCGGCAGCCCGCCAGCTGATATGTCGCTTGTCAGGACGACAGCAAAAGCGAGGCCGCAGAGAGAGCGCTCCTGCTCTGCTCGCTGGCCTATCCATCTTGTTGAATACACTAAAATTATTATCGGAATATAGTCTGGAAGAACTTACTCATTTAGCGAGAGTTGCTCTTAAGCCTCCTCCCTGATGTGTAGATACCTATGCTTCGGTACCGGGGAACCAGGCCTCAAGCAGCGCGTCCGCCTGCTGGTTTTCCTGCACCAGCGCCAGCGGCCGTCCGTTTAACAGTACCACCACCAACGGTTTGCCGGTGGCCTTGAGCGCGCGCAGCAGCCGGCGCTGGCTTTCTGGAATAGTAATATCGCTACGGCTGGAGGCTTCATGCGCCATGCCCTGCGCTTCACCGACCGCGGCGATGATGACATCCGCCTGCCGGGCGGTGCGCACCGCTTCGTCAATCATCGCTTGCGGGGTACGCGGGTCGACTTTGACGGTTTGTTCATATTGATTGAGGTAGGCTATCAAATCTTGGTGATCGGTAATATTGGCACCGCGGGCATAAAGCACTTTTGCCTTGTCGCCTACCGCGTTACGGATCCCCTCAAACAGGGTGACGGATTGATCGGCGCGCCCTGCGGCGGACCAGCTGCCCATAATGTCGCGCTTGCTGTCGGCCAGCGGACCGACCACCGCCAGGGTGCCCTGTTTTGGCAACGGCAGCGTGTTGAGGCGGTTTTTCAACAGCACCAGACTCTCGCGCGCGACCTGCCGCGCCTCGGCGCGGTGTAGGCGGCTTTCCGCATTGGTGTCCGCCGGATCGCTGCCCGCCGGCCCGAGATGCACATACGGGTCGCGGAACAGTCCCATATCATATTTGACGTTCAGAACATGGCGCACCGCATCATCAAGCGTGGCCTGGCTCACTTCGCCGCGCTGAATCAGCCCCGGCAAATATTTCAGGAAATATTCATCGCTCATACTCATATTGATGCCGGCGTTAATCGCCATTTTCGCCGCCTGTTCGGGATCTGCCGCCACGCCATGCTTAATTAGCTCTTTGATAGCGCCATGGTCGCTGACGGTAATACCGGTGAAATGCCACGCTTTGCGCAACACATCCTGCAACAACCAGCTGTCCACCGTGGCCGGCTTCCCATTGACGGAATTCAGCGCCACCATTACGCCACCGCTGCCGGCATCAAGCGCCGCTTTATAGGGCGGCATGTAATCTTGAAACATCTTTTGCGGGCTCATGTCCACGCTATTGTAATCTCGGCCGCCTTCCACCGCGCCATACAGGGCGAAGTGTTTAACGCTGGTCATCAGCGCATGACGATCGCCGGGATTTTTGCCTTGAATGGCGCTCACCAGCGTGCGGCCGATTTCCCCCGTCAGAAAGGTATCTTCGCCCAGCCCTTCCGACACGCGGCCCCAGCGCGGATCCCGTGTGATATCCACCATCGGCGCCCAGGTCAAATTCAGGCCGTCTTCGCTGCCCTCATAGGCGGCAATCCGGCCGCTGGTGGCGACCGCCTGCAGATCCCAACTGGCGGCCAATCCGAGACTGATGGGGAATATGGTGCGCTGACCATGCACGATATCGTAGGCGAAAAACAGCGGAATTTTCAGGCGGCTTGAATAACCCCGAGTTTATTAGAGAGTAATTTTGGCAATACTACGCCGCTTCCTCTGATGCTAATTGCAAAGCGTAATAGTTCATTTCGGCTTCAGTAGGAGGGATGTAACCCAGCCGCCCGAGCAGCCTTCTGTTGTTGTACCAGTCCACCCAGTCCAGCGTGGCCAACTCCACTTCCGTCCGGTTTTTCCAGCTCCCGCGGTGGATAACCTCCGTTTTGTACAACCCGTTGATACTCTCTGCCATCGCATTATCGTAGGAGTCGCCG
>NZ_FRDB01000075.1 GCF_900143145.1 Candidatus Sodalis sp. SoCistrobi | reverse complement strand
AAGGAGGTAAAGTAGGCATCTGCGCGGCAATGCGAAAATTACTCCAATTAGCTTATGGTGTCTTAAAATCTGGAATACCCTTCGATGAAAATATAGCTCTTGCATCATGATGAGCAAGACGGTATCTGGCGTTAATGATGACGCTCGCCGACGCGCGAGGGTATCGCTGGCGGGGGAAGCGGATAGCAGCACCGCGCGTTTCGCTACCCGCGACGGCACCGCCGACAGCCGGTCCGAAACGGGTCCGCTTAATACGGCGCTTCCAAAATATAGAGATCAAGATAGTCGGCCAAGGGTGCGTTTACCGCCGCGTCAAGCCAGGGGATTTCCCCCAACAAAGGGGCATCCAGCCGTTGTTGCAGCGCCGCCAGGTAATCCTGCGGCCGATGGGTAACCGGCGTAGGATGATTGGCAATCCAGCCCGCCAATGGCAGCCCCGCCTGTCGTACCGCCAGCGCCGTCAGGAGCGCATGATTGATACAGCCGAGTTTCATTCCGACCACCATAATCACCGGCAGCCGCTCGGCGGCGACCCAATCAGCGTAGGTAAGCGTTTCCCCCAACGGGGTAAACCAGCCTCCCGCGCCCTCCACCACCAGCCAGTCGGCGGCGGCTGCCACCGTCCGAAGCCCCGCCGATAACGCGGCGGCGTCGATGCACCGGCCTTCCTCGCGGCTGGCAATATGGGGCGAGGTCGGCGCAATAAACGCCAGCGGGTTGACCTGATGGTAGTCAAGCGTCACGGTGCCGTTGGCCATCAGCGCCAGCGCATCGCGGTTACGCGGCCCCTCGGGGGTCAGTTCACAACCTGAGGCCACCGGTTTGTACCCTGCGGTGCGATAGCCGGCGCGCGCGGCGGATTGCAGCAATGCGCAGGCCGCCAGGGTCTTACCGATATCGGTATCGGTTCCAGTCACAAAAAAACGTTTAGTCACGGTAGATAACCCCATAAACCACGCGATAACTCAGCGGCAGCCCCGCCGGCCGGTGCGGCCAGCTGGCCTCCAACGCCCGCAGGCGGCTGCGGCTGGTCAGTCCGGGCGGGCGGCCATCGTGGAGATAACCGGCGCCCACACCTTTGATTTCCCGCAACAAGTCGGTAAGTTGTGGATAGTGCAAGCGATGCGGCTCAGCCAGCAGGCGATGGCGATAAGGGGCGAAGGCTGCGGCGATAGCCGTCTGCGGCAGAAAACGGTTGATATGGATGCCATCATCCACCTGTCCCCACGCCTGCGCCAGCTCTTCCAGCGATCCCTGCGCCAGGGTGGATAACGCCAGAATGCCGCCGGGCCGCAGCACACGGTACAGCTCCGCCAGCGCCTGCGGCAAATCATCGCACCACTGGACCGCCAGATTACTGAATACAATGTCTATCGATCCGGTCGCCAGCGGCAGCTGTTCGATATCGCCCACCACGTAGGCCCCCGCAGACCGTTGTTGTCGTGCATAGCTCAGCATGGCGGCGGAGAGGTCGAGGGCTACCACCTGATTGCCCTGCGCCTGCCAGCGCCGGCTGAACCACCCGGTGCCGCAGCCCGCATCGAGAAGCCGCCCTCCTGTGACCGGCCCTATCAGGTCGCAAAGCCTATCGCCGCAGGCGCGCTGAAAGGCAGCGTGGCGGTCGTAATGCGGTGCGGCGCGGCTGAAACGACGGGCGATGCCCGGCTTATGGTCCGACGGCGGATTATGCGTTTTATTGTTGGGCATCGGATAACGCCTCCAGCAGCGTATCACTATCGTCGGCCAGACGGGCGGCGTTGAGCGTAACCCGCAGCCGTGCGCCGCCCGGCGTTTGGTCCGCTGACGAATCAGGCGTTCTAAAGTTGTGCATCGGCTAGCGCCTCCAGCAGCGTATCACTATCGTCGGCCAGACGGGCAGCGGTGAGCGTAGCATGCAGCCGTGCGCCGCCCGTCGTTTGGTGGTCCGCTGACGAATCAGGCGTTCTAAAGTTGTGCATCGGCTAGCGCCTCCAGCAGCGTATCAATATCATCGGCCAGATGGGCAGCGGTGAGCGTAATACGCAGCCGTGCGCCGCCCGGCGGCACGGTGGGCGGACGGATTGCCGTCAGCCAGACGCCGCGCTCACGCAGGCGCTGCGCCAGTTGCAGCGTGCGCAGATTATCGCCAATCACCAGCGGCTGAATGGCGGTGTCCGACGGCGTCAACGCAAAGCCGAGCGCCGCAGCGCCGCGACGGAAACGGGCGATATTGTCCCAAAGGCGTTGGCGCAGGGCGTCGCCGCGGCGCACGACGGTCAAGGCGGCGTCAATTGCCGCTATCTGCGCCGGCGGCGGTGCGGTGCTGTAAATCAAATGACGCGCGAACTGCAGCAGGTATTCCGCCACCGGCGCCGCGCACAGCACCGCCGCGCCGCTGACGCCCACCGCCTTGCCAAAGGTAACCACCAGCAGGTCCGGCCGGCCGGCCGGCGCCCAGGCGCAACCGCGCCCTTCCTCGCCGACGACGCCGATACCATGGGCATCATCCACCATCAGCCAACCGCCGGCGGCCCGGGTTATCTCCGCCAACGCCGGCAGCGGCGCCCGATCGCCGTCCATGCTGAACACGCCTTCCGTAATAACCAGACGGTTGCCGGCGCAGTCGCGACGCAACAAATGCTTCAGGGCATCGGCATCGTTGTGGGCGAAGCGTCGTAACGTAGCCGGCGAGTGCATCGCCGCCTCCAGCAGCGAAGCGTGGCTCAGACGATCCACCAAAATATGGTCCCCGGAGGCCGTTAAGGCCCCCACCACCGCCTGATTGGCGGCGAAACCCGAGGTAAACAGCAGCGCGCGCGGAAAGCACAGCCAGTCGGCCAGCCGCTGTTCCAGCCGTTGATGAAGCAGACTGTAACCGGTGACATGCCCCGATCCGCCCGCCCCTACCCCCGCCGTGATTGCGCCCTGCTGCCAGGCCGCAATCACGGCGGGGTGGCGCGCCAGTCCCAGATAGTCGTTGCTGGAGAAATTCAGGTACTGTCTATTGCCGTCGCGGATAAGGCGATCGTTGCCGCCGCTGAGCGCCCGGCGTTCGCGGTAGGTCTGCTCCCGGCGCCGCTGCGCCAGCGCACCGTCGATGCGCGCCATCCAGCCGTCGGTCATCAGCGTGCCGCATTATAGTAATGCGCCGTATCTGCGGTGAGCAGGTCTTCGGCCAGTTGCGCTTGCTGTGCCGCATCGCCCTGCGTGGCGGTGCGACGTTCGATATTGATGCCCAACTTACGGAACAGTGCCATATCGCGATCCTCTTCCGGGTTAGGCGTGGTGAGCAATTTACAGCCGTAGAACACCGAGTTGGCGCCGGCCATGAAACACAGCGCCTGGGTCTGTTCGTTCATCTGCTCCCGTCCCGCCGACAGGCGCACGTGTGAGCGCGGCATCATAATGCGCGCCACGGCGATGGTGCGGATAAACTCAAACGGATCGACATCCTCATTATCCGCCAGCGGCGTTCCTTTCACCTTCACCAGCATGTTGATGGGCACGCTTTCCGGCGGCGTCGGCAAGTTGGCCAGCTGCACCAGCAGCCCCGCGCGATCGCGGATGTCCTCCCCCAGACCGACGATGCCGCCGGAGCACACTTTAATCCCCGCCTGCCGGACTTTGCTCAGGGTATCGAGCCGGTCCTGGTAGCTGCGGGTCGTAACAATGCTGCCGTAAAATTCCGGCGAGGTGTCCAGGTTGTGGTTATAGAAATCCAGCCCCGCCTCCGCCAGTCGCTGCGCCTGCCCGTCGTTGAGCATGCCAAGCGTCATGCAGGTCTCAAGCCCCATCGCCTTCACGCCCTGCACCATCTGCTCAAGCAGCGGCATATCGCGGTCGTGCGGGTTCTTCCAGGCGGCGCCCATGCAAAAGCGCGTCGAGCCGGCGTCCCGCGCCTTACGGGCGGCGTCAAGCACTTGCTGTACCTGCATCAGCCGCTCGCTCTCCAGCCCGGTGCTGTAACGCGCGCTTTGCGGACAATACTTGCAATCCTCGGGGCAGGCGCCGGTTTTGATCGACAGCAGTGTACTGACCTGTACCTCGCCCGGCGTGAAGTGCTGGCGGTGCACCTGTTGGGCCTCAAACAATAACTCAAGAAACGGTTTATCAAACAGCGCTCTGGCCTGCGCCAGCGTCCAGCGTTGAGAGGTTGACATAACGGTTACCCACAGCATCTTGAAAGAAATAGATGGCGTCAGTGTAGAGTTTGCCGCTACACTGTCAACCATATATTAAAAATTTAGTTTACAGGATAATCCGATGCAGGCCGACGACCTCGCCTTCGACCACCGCCATATCTGGCACCCTTACACCTCCATGACCCGGCCGCTGCCGGCCTACCCGGTGGTCGCCGCCGACGGCTGTGAGCTGACCCTCAGCGACGGCCGCCGCCTGGTGGACGGTATGTCCTCATGGTGGGCGGCCATTCACGGCTACAATCATCCGGTTATCAATCAGGCGATGAAGGATCAAATCGACCGCATGTCCCATGTGATGTTCGGCGGCATTACCCACCCGCCTGCGGTGGCCCTGTGTCGTCGGCTGGTGGCGCTGACGCCGGCCGGTCTGGAGTGCGTTTTCCTGGCGGATTCCGGCTCGGTAGCCGTGGAGGTGGCGATAAAAATGGCGCTGCAATATTGGCAGGCGCGCGGCGAACCACGGCGCGAGTTGCTTGCCCTGCGCCAGGGCTATCACGGCGATACCTTTGGCGCCATGTCGGTGTGCGATCCCGATAACTCGATGCACAGCCTGTACCAGGGCTACCTGCCGCCGCATCGGTTCGTCGCGGCTCCCCGTCGCCGCTTCGACGACACCTGGCGCGAGGGGGACGATGCGCCGCTGGTCGCCCTGTTGGCCGCCCACCATCGTACGCTGGCGGCGGTGATTCTGGAGCCGATCGTGCAGGGCGCCGGCGGGATGTGCTTTTACCATCCCGAATACCTGCGCCGCGCGCGGGCGCTGTGCGATCACTATGGCATATTGCTGATTGCCGATGAAATCGCCACCGGTTTCGGCCGCACCGGCGAATGGTTCGCCTGCAACCACGCCGGCATCGCGCCGGATATCCTTTGTGTGGGCAAGGCCTTGACCGGCGGCGCTCTGACACTCGCCGCCACGCTGACCCGCCGCCACGTGGCGGATACGATAAGCGATGGCGACGCCGGCTGTTTCATGCACGGGCCGACGTTTATGGCCAATCCGTTGGCCTGCGCCGCCGCCAACGCCAGCCTGTCGCTGCTGGAAGACGAAAGCTGGCGCCCGCGCGTGGCGGCGATAGCCGCAGGGCTTCGCGCCGGGTTGTCACCGCTGGCCGACCATCCCCGGGTGCACGATGTGCGGGTGCTCGGCGCCATAGGCGTAGTGGAAACGACACAGCCGGTGAATATGGCGGCGCTGCAGCGCTGGTTTGTCGACAGCGGCGTGTGGATCCGTCCTTTTGGCAAGCTGATTTACCTGATGCCGCCTTATATCATCTCACCGCCGGCGCTTGCCCGGCTCATCGACGCTATCGCCGACGCCCTGGACTCGCCGGGGCATTTTCTCCCGTGACGCCGTCGGCACGGGGTGCTCATGCGCGCCGGGCCACATACGCTATGCTTAAGCTCTACGTTTGCGGCCCCAGGCGTTGCGCCGCCGGCGAGCGTGAATGCGGCACGGTGAAATGTGCGCAGCGCCGATGGGCTGCGGCGGCGGGGTGATGACCGGGCCGACAGCCCCAGCCCCGAACTCGCGGGCCGCTCTTTTGGCATCGGGTCAGGGCGTCGGAGGCGGCGATCCTTATCCCCCACGCCACTATTAATGGAGAACGCTGATGAAAGTCGCCATAATCTTGACATCCCATGACCGGTTAGGCGATACCGGTGATAAAACCGGCTTCTGGCTGGAAGAGCTGGTCGCGCCGTATTATACCCTGCATGATGCCGGGATAGAGATAACCTTGGCCTCGCCGAAAGGCGGCCAGCCACCGCGGGATCCGAAAAGCGACGAAGCGGACGCGCAAACCCAGGACACCGAACGGTTTCGCACCGATCGCGCCGCGCAGCAGGCCTTGGCCGCCACCGTCAGGGTCGATACGTTGCGGGCGGACGAGTTTGATGCCCTGTTTTATCCCGGCGGCCATGGTCCGTTATGGGATCTGGCGGAAGATCCCCATTCCATCGCCCTTATCGAGCAAACGTTCGCTAACGGCAAACCGGTGGCGGCCGTCTGCCATGGGCCAGGGGTGCTGCGCCATGCGAAAAAGCCTGACGGCACACCGCTGGTGGCGGGTAAGCGGGTCACCGGATTTACCAATAGCGAAGAGCAAGCAGGCCGGTTGACTAGCGTGGTACCGTTCTCGGTGGAAGATGAGCTTCGGCGCCACGGCGGCCATTTTGAGCGCAGCGAGGATTGGCAGTCTTATTCGGTGACGGATGGCCATTTGGTCACCGGCCAAAACCCTGCCTCGTCAACGGCCACCGCGCAAAATTTATTAAAAATCCTTAACCGCTAGTGCCCAACAGGAGATTGCCCGCGTGTTTACTCTCTTTAGCAACGATCTACAGCCCGGCGCGACGTTACCCGAGCGCCATGTGTTTAACGGTATGGGATATCAAGGGGATAATATTTCGCCGCACCTGGCCTGGGATAATGTCCCAGCAGGCACCAAAAGTTTTGTCATTACGGTGTTTGATCCAGACGCGCCGACCGGCTCTGGCTGGTGGCACTGGCTGGTAGCCAATATTCCGGCGGATGTTCGTATGCTGCCCCAGGGGGCGGGCTCCGGTCAGGACAATCTGCCGGCGGGCGCCGTGCAGGGACGTACCGATTTCGGCAGCGCAGGCTACGGCGGCGCGGCGCCGCCGCAGGGAGAAACGCACCGCTACCAGTTCACCGTCCATGCGCTGGATGTGGAGCATCTGGAGGTGGATGAAAACGCCAGCGGCGCGATGATAGGTTTTAACGTGCATTTCCACACTTTGGGCAGCGCGCCGCTGACCGTCACTTACCGCTGATGCGACGGCCCGCCGACACCTGCCCGGGCGAAAGGCTACGGCTCAAGCATGGCGCGGCCACGGCGCCGCGGGCTGCGGGTCGCGGGTCGCGACGCAGGCTGCGGGTCGCGCCGCGGGGTAAGGGTCGCGACGCGGAGGGTCAACGCGCCAAGACCGACACCCACATCGGCCCTTGTCCCACCGCATAGCGCGCCAGCGGCGCCAGCGCGCCGGATTGCGCATCGATAGCGTAAACCGTGATATGGTGCGATTTCTGCCCGGCGGCCACCAGGAACCGACCTTGACTATCGATATTGAAACCCCGAGGCTGGGTTTCGGTGGTCTGATGGCCTATCAAACTGAGCACGCCGCCGTCTTCGGACACCGCGAACCGGCTAATGATGCTGGCGGTGCGATCGCAACAATAGAGCCAGCGGCCGTCGGGCGTGATATGGATATCCGCCGCCCAGCGGGTGTCGCTGAAGCCGGCCGGCATAATATCCAGCGTCTGCACAATGCGCGGACCGGCGCCTGCGGCGTCAATGGCAATCACATCCACCGTACCGCTGAGCTCGTTGATGGTGTAGGCGTAACCGCCGCCGTGGTGAAACGCCATATGGCGCGGGCCGGCACCGGCCACGCTGTCTAATGCTTCCGGCGTGCGGGGCGTCAAATGACCGGCCTCGCCAATGGTATAAAACCGGATACGGTCTTCTTGCAGGCAAGGCACCCAAAGTACCTGATTGGTGGTGTCGACATTGGCGGAGTGGCAATGGGTCAAGCCTTCCAGCGTCTGGGTCGGCGCGCCGACGATACCCTGCTCGTCGATGGGGCTGACACCGAGACAGCTGCCGCTATAGGAAACGCTGTACAGCGTCTCGCCCTGCAAGTCGGTGGTCAGCTGCGTCGGACTGCCCGGCAGCGGCGCCATACCGGCTTCAGTCAGCAAGCCCTGTTCATCAATACGATAGCTGACCACGCCGAAGGACGGCCGGACGCCAATATAGAGGTGCGTGTTTGCCGGATGGATGACCATCGGCTGCCCCTGCCCCGGGGTATCCACCACTTGCAGCAATGTTAGCGCGCCCTGGTTATCCATTTGCCAGACGTGTATCTGCTGACTTTCCGGGCTGGCAACGTAGACAATTTGCTTCATGTGTTCTCCTAATTTCGCTTCTGTGGCAGGCATAGCGTCCGTGATTTGGCACGGTTTTGTCACCTTAACGGTACGCCTTTATTAAGCATGTCACCGTTAGGGCGCGTTAGCCACTGACATTATCACGGTTTTCGCCGCCGCGCCGAGGGTGTAACATTGCGTATGATTAAAATACTTACCTAATAGGAAACCTATGGATTATCGCCTTATTGCCCTGGACCTGGACGGCACGCTGCTGACCCGCCAAAAACGTATACTGCCCGAATCCCTTACCGCGCTGCGCGAGGCCGGCCTGCAGGTGATGGTGGTCACCGGCCGGCATCACGTCGCCATTCACCCCTTCTATCAGGCCCTCGAAATAGATACCCCGGCGATTTGCTGCAACGGGACCTATCTGTACGATTACCCGGCACGGCGGGTATCAGCCGCTCACCCCCTCGACAAGACCCAGACGCTGACGGTACTGAACCTGCTCAGTCAGTATGATGTACACGGCCTACTGTACGTCGATGACGCCATGCTGTATCAACACCCGACCGATCATGTCCTGCGCTCCCTGGCCTGGTCGGAGACTCTGCCGCCGGCGCAGCGGCCGACGCTTGTTCAGGTGGACAGCCTGGCGGCGGCGGCGCAAGAGGCGCAGGCGATCTGGAAGTTCGCTACCTCCGATGCGGATATCGGCAAGCTGCAAACTTTCGCCGCAGCGGTCGAGCGGGAACTGGGGCTGGCCTGCGAATGGTCCTGGCACGATCAGGTGGATATCGCGCAACGGGGCAACAGCAAAGGCCGCCAGCTGGCACATTGGGTTGCCGCCCAGGGGTTAAGCATGGATCAGGTCGTTGCTTTCGGCGATAACTTCAACGATCTCAGCATGCTGGAAAGCGCCGGTCTCGGCGTGGCGATGGGGCAAAGCAATGATGCCATCAAGGCGCGCGCCGACGTGGTCATTGGCGATAATGAAGCGCCGTCCATCGCCCATTTCATTCGCCAGCGCCTGCTGGCCTGAGTTTACCATCGCGAGATCTTAACCCGCAGCCCTGCCGCGGGGTCTGCGTTTACCATCGCGTGGTCACTATCCGCAGCCCTGCCGCGGGGTCTGCGTTTACCACCGCAAGGTCACTATCCGCAGTCCTGCTGCAGGGTCTGCGTTTACCATCGCGAGGTCACTATCCCAGCCCTGCCGTAGGGTGATAAACCGCAGCAGGGCTGGCGCCCTTCCCGCACGGCAATCGGGTTTCAGCGTTCGGTTTGGCTGAGGCTCGCCGCCGCGGCGCGCGCCAGCGCCAGCGTGATCAAACGGTCCACCAAGGCGGGATAATCCAGCCCGCTGGCCTCCCACAACTTCGGATACATACTGATCGAAGTAAAACCCGGCAAGGTGTTGACCTCATTGAGCAAGATTTCACCTTGATCGGTTAAAAAGAAATCCACCCGCGCCATTACGCTGCAGCCGAGCGCCAAATAGGCCTCACGGGCCATCTGCCGGAGGGCATCGGCGACGGACGCCGGCAGCGCCGCCGGGATAACCAGTCCCGCCTGGGCGCCTTTGAGATATTTGGTGTCATAGGCGTAAAATTCGTCGTTGGCGAGGATCTCGCCGCAGACGCTGACCTCAGGAGAATCATTGCCCAAGACAGCGGTTTCGATTTCCCGCCCGCTTATCCCCTGTTCCACCAACACTTTGGCATCATAACGGAAAGCCAGCGCCAGCGCCGCCTCAAAGCCGGCGCGGTCGGTCACCTTGCTCACGCCGACGGAAGATCCCTGGCTGGCGGGTTTAATGAACAGCGGCAACCCCAGCTGGCCGATAATCGCGTCGACATCCGGCGCGGCACTGCCGGTACGCAGCAGCGTTACCGACGGCGTCACCGGCACCCCGGCGTCGCGCAACACCCGCTTGGTCATGTCCTTGTCCATACACACCGCCGAGCCCAGCACATCCGGCCCGGTGTAAGGAATATTCAGCACCCGCAGCAGGCCCTGCACCGACCCGTCCTCACCGCTGGCGCCGTGCAACACCGAGAAAGCGACATCAATCGACGGCAACGGCTGGCCATTGGCGGCATCAATCAGTTGCGCCCCCGACTGACCGGGCACCACCGCCAGGTAACACCGCGCCGGCGCCAGGCGGATGGCGGCGGGATCGTCAGCATTAAGCAGATAGTCCTGCTCGTCGCACAGAGTCCAGCGTCCGTGTTTATCCACCCCGATGAGCGTCAAATCGTATTTTTGCCGGTCGATGGCGCGAATGACGTTCATCGATGAACGCAACGACACTTCATGCTCGGTGGACTGGCCGCCGAACAGCACCGCGACCCGTTGTTTGCCGCTTTCCCGTGGTTTCATTACATCCTCATTAATGACTAAAACACTTATTAAACGCCCACAGAGTATGCGCCAGGGGCGGGTGTGTAAAGCCCCTGCAGGGGTTGAAACCCGAAGACGGTGATTATAGCGGCGAAACGGACAAAAAAAATGAGGAACGGAGACGAACGCCGCGTGAGGAACGCGCGCGGTGTGAAGGGGAACACGGGTATGTGCAGCCGGTGGCAACCGACGCACCGTTTCCTGACGCAGCGACTCAGCGCAACAACGGACGTTGACTCGCCTATGCCCACGAACCGACCAGGGTGGCCCGTGCCAGATCGTCACGCGTCAGCGACAAGCGTTTGAGACACCCTCACGTCCCATGAGCCGGACAAGGGGGCCCGTGCCAGATGGTCACGCGACAGCGCCAGGGGTTAAGACACCCCCACACCCCGCGGCACCGGCTGCCTCTGACGCAAAATCTGACTCCTGCGACAGGCTTTACCAGCGGCGCATCCTGCACCGTCTAGCCTCTAACACAACCTCGCACTTCAGCGGCGCAGGTAGACCCGCACGCCGCCGGCGCGGACGGGCACGCACGCCGGACGTCAACTTATTGGCGAGAAGCCGGCCTCACGTCATCGCTCGGCTGACGACGCTGTTTGGGTTGACCAAACTTGGAGATGAAATTGAACAGCTCTCCCAGAAGGTAAATAAGACCCAGGATAATCGCCATGACGACAGGCACCATTAAAATGACAATGGCCAGGCTTTCTAATAGTTCAAGCATTATTACCTCATAGCGTAGAGTTGGCGCATAATGGTTATCTTCCTTACCTTTATACCAGTTTCTGGCTGCAGCGCTTAGGCCTTTTATGTTATCGCCACCGGCATGATTTGCCGCTGCCCGTTGGATAAGCGAAAATTTCCCTATTAACGCCACGAGGTTTCCTGATGCAGGCAGAGATTCTGTTAACCCTGAAACTCCGGCAGCAGTTGTTTGCCGACCCGCGCCGCATTGAACTGCTTAAACAGATCCGCGCCACCGGCTCCATCATGCAAGGGGCAAAACTGGCGGGCGTCAGCTACAAAAGCGCCTGGGATGCGATCAACGCCATGAACGCGCTGGCGGAACAGACGCTGGTGGAGCGCGCGACCGGCGGCAAGGGCGGCGGCGGTACCACTCTGACCCGTTACGCCGAGAGGCTGTTACAGCTCTACGACCTGCTGGGCCAAATCCAGCAAAAAGCCTTCGATGTCCTGCAGGACGATACCCTGCCGTTAGATAGCCTGCTGGCGGCAATTTCGCGTTTCTCGCTGCAAACCAGCGCCCGCAATCAGTTTTTTGGCACCATCGTCAGCCGCAGTCGCCGGCCGGTGCAGCAGCAGGTGACGGTCGCACTGGCCGACGGCCACAGCCAATTGAACGTCGCGCTAACCGAAAAGAGCGCCGAACGCCTGCAACTTGAGATAGGCAAAGAGGTGCTGGTATTGATCAAGGCGCCCTGGATTTCCCTTGCCGCGACCGGCGCGCCCCCACCGCAGGCGGATAATGTGCTTTACGGTACCCTCACCCACCTGGAGCGCGGCGACGAAAACGACGAAGCGCTCATCGCCCTGCCCGGTGGCCAGCAGCTGTGCGCCACGGTACCGACGACGGTGACCGATAAGCAAAAGTTATCGCCGCCGCAGCCCATAGCAGCATATTTTAATGCTGACCAAGTGATCATCGCCACGCTGTGCTAAAGGCGGACTGACTGAATCACCCCGGATAAATTAGAGTCTATACTTTAAAAGTGGAGGTCTCTATGACAACGACCAAACGTTACTCTCCGGAAGTCCGTGAACGGGCAGTTAATCTAGTGCTGGAAACTCAGCATGAGCA
>NZ_FRDB01000081.1 GCF_900143145.1 Candidatus Sodalis sp. SoCistrobi | reverse complement strand
TTTACGTACCCACATTAAACGTCTTGCTCGTAAGACCATTTGCTTTTCAAAATCAGAAACGATGCATGACAAGATCATTGGATGGTATATGACCATTCACCATTATCAGCAAATCTGAGTCATGACCCAATTCCTCGGGGCAAAAGTGGCAAAAGTGTTAAAGTTATTTATAATTTATTTTAAATAATAATCAATGTTATAAATAAAATACACTTAACTAGGGATGCCGCTATGGACGCCAAATCAAAAAAACAGCTTGAAGAATTACGGGCGAGTAGCCGTAGTGAGCATGCAACATTATTAATGCCTTCCTCGGATGCTATCGCGCCCCGGACGCTGGGCCAGCGGATGGCTGATACCATTACCGCCGTGATTGGTACCTGGACCTTTATTATTATCCAGACCATCATCATTATCGGCTGGACCAGCTATAACCTGCTGATAGGAAAAAGCGGCTTCGACCCTTACCCTTTTATCCTGCTGAATTTATTTTTATCTTTTCAGGCGGCCTATACCGCGCCAGCGATTATGATGAGCCAGAAAAGGGAAGGGGAAGTGGATAGGTACCGGGCGGAAATCGCCTCCAACGTCAACGTGAAGTCGGATCTGGAAATGTACGCGTTGCACGATAAAATTGACTACCTGGAAGGCGATATCGTCACTTCGATTAAAGAACAGTTGGCGGATATATCCCGTCAATTGGAGGAAATCAAACGTCAGCAGCGCCCGCAATAAATCCTGTCACTCCACCGGTCGATGCATTTATTCGAAGAAGATAGTCAGGGAATTTGATTGGAGATTGATACTTTTTATCGTTAGGATTGCGTCTACTGTAACTCATAAGAACGGTATCTCCCATGTTCGCTTCCCTGAATAACGGTTTTTCCCGCCTGTCCGACCATCCCGACCTCGCCAAGTTGTTGTTGCGGTTGACTTTCGGGATCCTGATGCTGTTTCACGGCGCGTTCAAAATGCAGCACGGGGTGGGCTGGATCGGCGGCATGTTGGCGCAACACGGCCTGCCGGCGTTTATCGCCTACGGCGCCTATATCGGTGAAATTGTGACGCCGCTGATGATAATTATTGGTTTCATGACCCGTCCCGCCGCGCTGATCTATGCCGTCAATCTGGTGGTGGCCACCCTGCTGGTGCATACCGCTGATGTCTTTACCCGCACGCAAGTCGGCGCCTGGAAGCTGGAAACGGAGGCGCTATACTTCATGGGCGGCATTGTGATTATGCTGCTTGGCGCCGGCCGCTATGTGCTGGTCAGTAACCCGCGACTACAATAGCCTGTCGACCCGTCACGCGGGTTGTCGGCCAATGGGTATTCTTCATGACTCGACCCGACTTTATTCGCCACTGGCGTGAATTGGAAGATGATGGCAACGGTACTTATGAAGGCGATAACGAGCGCTTCAGCTTCGGGGCGCCGCTCGGGCGGGCGCTGGGCCTGACCCGGATCGGCATCCACCATGAACGTTTGCCCCCCGGGCGGCGCAGCACGTATCCCCATGCGGAAAGCCAGGAAGAAGAGTTCGTCTATGTCCTGGCGGGGACGCCAGACGTCTGGCTAAATGGGGAATTGTACCCCCTGTCGCCGGGGGATGCGGTCGGATTACCTGCCGGTACCGGGATTTGCCATACCTTCATCAATAACACGGCGGACGACGTCATGCTGCTGGTGGTAGGCGAAGCCGACAAGCCGGAAAATCGTATCCGTTACCCCTTAAACCCAGATTACGAGGCGCGTCGCGCCGACCGTTGGCGGGATTATCCCGATCTGCCTTTTGGCTGTCACGACGGCAAACCGGATACACCACGCTCCTGACCCTCACGTTCATACCGGCCCGGAGAGGTGCCAGCGCGGGTCGCCGGATGTGACAATGTCGGAGGCAGCCGGCGCGGGTCCAGACGCCTGACCTGGCCGAAGGCGGTGGCGATGTGGGTTGCGGCTGTCCGCTTTTGGCGCTGGCTCTGTGCGGCGCGGGTTCAGGCATCCTGTTCACTACCTGTGGTAAGGTGGCGGTGAAAGCGCCTGCGTCGATTGCACGCGTGCTAATACGCTTATGGACTTCATGGGAATAATTATTCGCCAGCGGAAATAATCTGCACATCGCCGCTGGGGATGAATACAGAATGACGGTGGCGGCGAAAATGGCCGGCGGTGACGAAATTAGTTTTTCGACGGGACCATTGAACCTCTTTTATTCAATTACAGTAACAAATAACACTACGTCAGAATAATGCCGCTCCCCATCAATAATAGTCGGAATAACAGTGACAATATACCCTGCCTTCTCTTATGATGTCGCGCGCGTGCGGTTGCGGCTGGCAAACCGCCGTCGGCAACCTTTGCCGATTATTATCCCTTTTTTTAACGTTGAAGCGTCGTCTTATTCTTGCGGGGGAACATTGAGGGAATAAGCTCGATAAGCGTTATACAATATTAAACAGATCCTTTTGATGTTTATTCTTCGTTAAGGGGTCAGGATTTATAGTGCCCGGAAATATGATATTTTCAGGGTAACTGCCGTGAGCTTCTATCCACTGTTTTCTCATCTCATGACCGGTAACGGAAATAACCAAGCCTCTTTTTCCTGGCGCCGCTGGCCGTTGCGGGAGAATGCGTGTGTCTGACGCCGCTCGCTTGGGCTCGGTTTCGGTCGTCATTCCCATCTTCAATGAGGCGCAAAATCTGCCGGCTCTGTTGCAGCGCACCGAAGCCGCCTGTCGCCAGCTAGGCCTGCGCTACGAAATTATTCTGGTGGATGACGGCAGCCGCGACGGCTCCACTGCGCTGCTGTGCGCCGCCGCTCAGGCTCCCGGCAGCCGGTTTGTCGCTGTGCTGCTCAACCGAAACTATGGGCAACATCCGGCAATCATGGCCGGTTTCAGCCAGGCGCGGGGGGAGGTGGTTATCACCCTCGACGCCGATCTGCAGTCGCCGCCGGAGGAGATTCCGCGCATGGTCAGTATTGCCCGCGAAGGCTATGACATCGTGGGCGCCATACGCGCCAACCGCCGGGATGGCTGGGCACGACGGCTGGCCTCCTATGCGCTCAACCGGCTTATTCGCCGCGTCACCGGCAAGAGCACGGCGGACTATGGCTGCGCCCTGCGCGCTTACCGCCGGCCAATCGTCACGGCGCTGCTGCAAAGCCGCGAGCGCGGCATCGTCCCTATCCTGGCGAACCGGTTGACCGAGCGCATTACCGATATCGAGATAAGCCACGCGCCGCGCAAGCATGGCCTATCGCGTTTCAGGACGCTATACGCCCTTAACCGGCTGTACGATCTGGCCGCAACGCTAATGACCGCCCCGCTCCGCCTGTTGAGCATCATCGGCGGTCTTATTGCCATGGCCGGGTTTTGCATGGGGCTGGGAATGCTCTTGCTGCGCGGTCTGCTGGGCCAGGTATGGGCCGGCGACGGCGTCTTCACGCTTTTCGCCTTCCTCTTCACCTTTGTCGGCGCGCAGCTGATCGCGCTGGCGCTGCTCGGCGAGTATCTCAGCCGGATTTACCAAACGCTGCGCGCCCAACCCGGGGCGGTGATTCAGCAGGTCATTGGCGCGTCTTCCGCCGCGCGCGATGAGTTTATGCCATGAGCCGGGAATACAAGGCGGGCGGCGCACGCAGTGACATCGTCTGGCGCAGGGGCAAACCCGGCGCTTGCGCCAAAGGGTCGGTACCGACGATCGTCCATGCTTCCCACCGTGGCCCCAGGCCGGAAAGCGTGAGGGACAGGGCGGGAGTCTGGCTGGCCCTGCTGACGGTGTTTTTTGTGCTGACCTATTTGGTGCCACTGGAAGGGCGATTGCTGTGGCAGCCTGATGAAACGCGTTACGCCGAAATCAGCCGGGAAATGTTGGCCAGCGGTGACTGGATGGTGCCTCATCTCTTAGGGCTGCGCTACTTTGAGAAACCGCTGGCCGGCTATTGGATGAATAATATCGGCCAGTGGTTGTTTGGTAGCACCAATTTCGCGGTACGCTTCGCGTCGGTTTTTAGTACTGGCCTGAGCGCGCTATTGGTGTTCAGTGTGTCGTGGACGTTGGGGCGTCAGCTGCGCCAATCGCTGCTGGCGGCGCTGATTTTTCTGTCGCTGCTGCTGGTTTTTGGCGTCGGCACCTATAGCGTGTTGGATCCGATGATCGCCTTATGGCTCAATGCCGCCATGGCGGCGCATGTCCTCGCCCTGCGTGCCGACAGCCGGACCGGTCGATGGGTGGCCTGGCTGCTGTTCGGCCTCGCCTGCGGCGTGGGTTTTATGACCAAAGGGTTCCTCGCCCTGGTCGTTCCGGCCATTGCGGTACTGCCGGTGGCGCTTTACTACCGGCAACTCAAGTCCACGCTGGCTTACGGCGCGCTGGCGGCGCTGCTGGCGGTGCTGGTCAATCTGCCCTGGGCACTGGCGCTGGCGCGGCTGGAGCCGGATTTCTGGCACTACTTTTTCTGGGTCGAGCACATTCAGCGCTTCGCCGCGGAGAATGCTCAGCATCGCGCTCCCTTCTGGTTTTATTTGCCGGTGCTGGCGCTGGGCTCGTTGCCCTGGCTGGGGGTGCTGCCGGGCGCTTTGGCCGCGGGCTGGCGTGCGCGCCGCACGCGGCCGGAGCGCTTTTTGCTGTTATGCTGGGTGGTCATGCCGTTGCTGTTTTTCAGCGTGGCGAAAGGGAAACTCCTGACCTATATTCTGCCGTGCATGGCGCCGCTGGCCTTGCTGCTGGCGGCCTACGGGCGCGAGTGCGCCGACGCGCTGCGCAGTAAAGTGTTTGACGTTAACGCGGGCATTAATACCGCCTTTTCGCTCTGCGCCATCGCCGCCTTGCTGTTGGCGGGCAGCGGTCTGTTGCCCTGGGCGCGCATTTACTCCCCCGGCGAGTGGCCGCGCATCGTTATCGGCACGCTGGCGTTCGCCGGCTGGCTGTGTTTTGCCGCGGTTTCGCGACGATCGCAGGGGGATCGCTGGGCGTTGGCGTCGCTTTGTCCGCTGCTGTTCAGCCTGCTGGTGGGTCAAATCGTTCCTCAGCGCATCATAGACGGCAATCAGCCGCAGGAATTTATCCGCCGTTACGAAACCACGCTTAATCAAAGTCGTTATGTGCTCAGTAATCATGTCGGCGTAGCGACGGCGTTGGCCTGGGAGCTGGAGCGCGATGACGTGCTGATGTATGACGACAAGGGGGAGCTGACCTACGGTCTGAGCTACATCGACGCGCAGGGGCGCCATTTGAGCCGTGACGGTTTTCCCGGTTGGCTGGCGCACAAGCGTCTTAAAGGGGACGTGGCGCTGGTGCTGCTGCTGGATCGCGGTCAAGATTTGCCGCCCGGCCTGCCTAAGGCGGATAAGGTACATCGCAATCACCGCATTGCGCTGCTTCACTACCGGCAGTTGCCCTGTTGCGAGCAGTAAACGGTCTGGCTTTGGCCGGCGCGGAGGGGAAGTTTTAAGGCGAATGGCGCCGGTCAGACGCTATCTACGGCACGGATAGGGCGGGTAAGGTTTTTGTGGGCGGATGGCGCGAGACAGAGATGATTTCCGGCGCGGATAGCACCGGTCAGACGCTATTTACGGCGCGAACAGGGCGGATAGGTGTGTTTGAGACGGATGCGCGTGCCAGAGGCTTTTACGGAGCGGGTGAGGTTGCGCCACGCTCCGGTTGCACGGATTATTTATACAGCTCGGCGGTGCCGCTCATCGTATCGGTCCCCCCGGCGGAGGTGATGCGATAGGAAGACGCGTTTGCTTCATCCGCCTTGGCCTCCAATTGCTGTTGCAAATCGGTCACGCTGCTGCTGTAAGTGGTGGCGGAAACGGCGCCCATCGGCTGTTGTCCGGCAGGCGGCGAGGTGACTTCCTGCGCGGCCAGGATTGGGAATGAATAGGTCGCCAGAATAAGCGCCGTCGCGGCGATAAATGTCATTTTCATCATAGATTCTCTCTTTAGGGATCAATATCAATAGCCACCCTGTCATGTCAGTCGGCCATGTCTCGGGGCGACCGCGGGTGACGCTGCGTTTCAGTTTTTTTATTGTCATTTCTGCGTTAGGTGCATTTCACTACGTTTTCCTACCGGAAAGGGTGTCGTCAGGCTTTTGTTCAATTCCGCGCCGGGCCATTACCGGGCCGGACCACTGCGATGATGACAAAGCCCCACGGCGAGCGTTGGCGTCAGTCACCTGAGGCAGGTAAGTGCAAAGAAAGCGTGCTAAAGCCGTAAATTCGCCGGTGCATCACCACGCCCATCAGCCGCAATGCGGGGAAAGCCCGTCGCGGGTCGACGATAATTAAAGGGTAGGTGCCATCTCTGTTCGAGGCCATGACCCGACAATCAATGAGTTATTGCCTGTTTGCCGCTCGCGGCGCGGCGATGCCGAGATTACCGCCCGCAAGGCGCGGCTATCCCGGCGCAGACCGCTTGCTTTCAAGGGAATAAATTCGCTATTGTTATATAACTTTTTATATAACGATAAGCAGAGACAATGAAAAGACACCTTTTAAAGACGGTACTTGCAGGGACTTTGGGCATTTTGCTTTCATTGCAGGCGCAGGCGGCGAACGACATTCGCGTCACCTATGCGGGTTCAATGGGAGTGGTGATGGATAAACACCTGGGGCCGGCCTTCGCCGAAAAAGAACATCTCACCTATCAGGGACAGGGGCAGGGCGCTTACGGCATGGCGCGCCTGCTGGCGTCGAAAAAAGTCGTGGCTGATGTGTTTGTTTCCATCACGCCGGGACCGATGGATATCCTCAAGCAGGCGGGACTCATTGATAGCGCCGTGCCGGTGGCCAGTACCCGCATGGTGATAGCCTACAATCCGAAAGGGAAATTCGCTCCGGCGCTGGCCGCGATCAAAGACGGCAAGCCGGATGCCCAACCGTGGTGGAAGGTGATGCAAAGCCCGGGACTGCGCTTCGGCCGCACCGATCCGGTCAGCGATCCACAGGGTCAGAACATCATCTTTACGCTACTGCTGGCGGAAAAATATTATCAACAGCCCGGTCTGGCGCACCGCATTCTTGGTGATGTGCAGAACCCGCAGCAGGTATTTGCTGAAGGAGGACTGTTGACCCGGCTGGAAGCCGGACAAGTTGACGCGGCTTCCGGCTATGAGAGCGCGACGATTTCCGCTAAGCTGCCCTATATTACGCTGCCTGACGAAATCAATTTGAGTAACCCCGATATGAGCGAGCAATGGTATAGCAAGGTCAGCTTCCCGGTGCGTGATGCGGCGGGTAAAGAGAAAGTCCTGCACACGCAGCCGCTGGTATTCTATGCGGCGGTGCTGAAAAATGCCCCCGATGCGCAGGCTGGACGCCGTTTCGTCACTTTCATGCAAAGCGCGGCCGGTCAGCAGTTGCTAGAGGATAACGGTTACGGCCAGCCGAAAGGCGGCGTACTGTATCCGTAACGCGTGGTGATCTCCCGCCCGATGTCGCCGGCCGGCTGGTTCGGTGTGCCGGCGCTGCTGCTAGCGCTTCCGTTTATCACCCTCCTTGGCGTGACGTCATGGGGGGATTTCCATCTGGCCTACGGCGATTGGAATGCCGTCGCGGTGTCGCTCGGTCTTAGCGCGCTTTCTGTACCGCTCATTGTCGTGCTGGGTACGCCGCTGGCGCTGTGGCTGGCCCGCGGCGCTTCGCCGCTGCGTCGCTTCGCCGAGGTGCTGGTGCTAATCCCCCTGCTGACGCCGCCGCTTGCTTTAGGTATTCTGCTGGTTTCAGCCTATGGCCCTTACAGTACTTTGGGAGAAGCGCTGGCAACGGTGGGGTGGGCCCTGACCAACAATGCCGCGGCCTTCGTACTGGCGCAAATTTATGGCGCGCTGACTTACTTCATCCTGTCGGCGCGGGCGGCGTTTGAAGGCGTGCCGCCGTCGCTGGAGGACGCGGCCAGAGTGCTAGGCGCGCCGCCACGGCAGGTACTATGGCGTGTGACGCTGCCGTTGGCGCGTCGTGGTCTGGCCACCGGTCTGGCCATCGCGTGGGTGCGCGCCGTAGGTGAATTTGGCATTGTGCTGGTGTTTTCCTATTTTCCGCAGGGGATACCGGTCAAGCTGTATATCAACCTGCAGAACGATGGCGTTAATGCGGTTTATAGCCTGATATGGTTGTTGCTGGTGTTTACGCTGCCCTTTCCCCTGTGGTGTCTGGCGACGGGCCGCCAACTGCGCAGACTCGCGTAAACCACGGCGCCGCGGCATCCCGGCAGAGATCGGGCGTGGTGCCTGCCACGGTAGACAGACTGCGCCGGTCGGCGTCGTCACAGAGCGCTTTGACACATGCCTCAGCCGGTGTTGATGGCTTAAGCGCCCCATGGCTCAAGCGGTGTTGATAAGCGCCCCATGGCTCAACCGGTGTTAATGGCTCAAGCGTGTCATGCCACAGCCGGTGTTGATGGCTTAAGCGCCCCATGGCTCAACCGGTGTTGATGGCTCAAGCGTGCCATGCCACAGCCGGTGTTGATGGCTTAAGCGCCCCCATGCCTATGGGGCCATCCGATCTGCGGTGTCATCGCGTAATACGCGGGCGACGCGTAGCCAATAAAACGAAAAAATTGACCCTTTACCCCCTTCCTGGGCTGCCTAATGCCTGAGATAGCGTTTCCAGCCCGCCACGGACTTCTCGTCCTCCCACTTGATGAGGGAGAGGATTTTTCCGGGTGTCGTCAGACTTTGAAAACGTTCGAGAGCGATAAAGCCCGGCGCATCCATAAGAAACGGTTCAGCTCTGCGGCGAGCTGAAGATAATGCGCCTGTGCTTCTGGATGTGCTTCTGCTCCCAAAAGAACCGCAATCATAGCAAAACCTCCTGAGTAACCGGCAGCCAGTGTATCCACGCTGAAAGTACGCTGCTTCGGCCCGGAGCGAAATGTGACCGGATACAGGACGGGCGCATCACGTCGTGCGCCTGAGTCTAAGGCGATATTGCCCGAGCGATGAAAGTAGCAGGAACCCTGCGAGGCGGCCGCCGGCCTCGCCAATACCGTTCTGCGGCTTCATGGCGCCTGTGACGGTTAAAGCGCAAAAAGAGTTCGCCACCCGCGCGGTTAGCCCGATACCCGCCCGGTGAGGAGCCCGCCAAGAGCGCCGGTACCCTTGTTGCTGAGTGGCGCAGGGATTTAACGTGAATTTATTGCTACGAGTAACAATAGACGGTAAAACTAATGCCGCTATGGCACGGGTCGCGTCTTCGCCGGCGTGATCGCAACATCACTGACAATTAAAAAAACAATTAAGGATCCTCCCGACTATGTTGAACAAAATCACCCGCCTGTTCCCGCTGTGGGCTATTTTACTGTCCATCGTCGCCTATTATACGCCGGGCAGTTTTACCCCGCTCGGCGGCTGGGTGAGCACCCTATTAATGCTTATCATGTTTGCCATGGGCGTAACGCTGCGCTTCGCGGATTTTAAGCGTGTGCTGTCCAGGCCTGCGCCGGTAGCCGCCGCCACCTTCCTGCATTATCTGGTGATGCCGCTGGCGGCCTGGGTCTTGGCCTGGCTGTTTCGGATGCCGCCGGACTTGTCCGCGGGGATGATTCTGGTCGGCAGCGTCGCCAGCGGTACCGCTTCCAATGTGATGATTTATCTGGCGAAGGGAGATGTGGCGCTGTCGGTCACTATCTCCGCCGTGTCGACATTGGTCGGGGTTTTCGCCACGCCGTTGCTTACGCGCCTGTATGTCGATACCCATATCAAGGTGGATGTGGCGGGCATGCTGATGAGCATTCTGCAGATCGTCGTGATCCCGATTTTTGCCGGACTGGTTATCCATCATCTGTTCACTGCGATGGTCAAAAGGGTCGAGCCCTTTTTACCCGCGTTCTCGATGGTGTGTATTTTGTTGATCATCAGTGCGGTGGTCGCCGGCAGCCAGAGCTTTATCGGCTCGGTGGGGTTGATTGTGATCGTGGCGGTGATTCTGCATAACGGTATTGGTCTGCTGGCGGGCTATTGGGGCGGCCGGCTGTTCGGTTTTGACGAAACCACCTGTCGCACGCTGGCCATGGAGGTCGGCATGCAGAACTCGGGTCTGGCGGCGACGCTGGGCAAAATTTATTTTACGCCGCTGGCGGCGTTGCCCGGCGCGCTGTTCTCGGTATGGCACAACTTGTCTGGTTCAATACTGGCGGGCTACTGGTCGGGTCGACCCATCCCCAAGCGCGATAGCGCCGCCAGAGAATAACGCTAGCCGTTCCCGTTCCACGCGCTCCCCGCAAGGTATTCTCAGGGCGGGGAGCGTGACGCTTCGCGGCGAAAAAGTCGCCTTCCCAGCCGGCCGTCGATGATAATCAGGGCCAGCAGGATGATAACCATGCCCGCCAGCTCGGTTCCCTGTAGCCGCTCGTGCAGCACCAAACCGCCAAGCAGGGTGGCGCTGACCGGAATGAGAAAAGTCACCAGCATCAGGTTCAGCGTCCCGGCGCGCGCCAGCAATTGAAAAAACAGCACATAGGCCAGCGCGGTAGACAACAGCGCCAGACCGGCGATGGCGCCCCAGGTGACCCCATTCGGAGAGGGTAGGGTCCACGGCCGGTCGGCGAACAATGTCAGCGGTAACAGCACCAGCGCCGAGGCGCTGACCTGACCGCAAGCGGTCAGCAGCGGGTTGAGGCCCATAACGGCAAAGCGGCGGCCATAAACGCCGGCGCAAGCGTAGGACAGCGCGGCGCCCAGTACCGCTAATTGTCCCGCCAGGCTACTGGGCGCTGCCGACTGCAGGCCAACACCGGTCATGACGGCCACCCCGCCGAAGCCGGTGACCACCCCCGCGAGCTGACGCCTTGCCGGCCGGGCGCCGCCGACCCCTAACCAGCCGACCAATAAGGAGAATAACGGTGTCGTGGCGTTGAGAATGGCGGCCAGGCCGCTGGCGATATGCAACTGTCCCCAGACGATCAGGGTAAAGGGGATAACATTATTCAAAAGCCCCATCAGCATAAACGCCGGCCACAGACGCAGTCCGGTAGGAAAAGAGAGCCTGAGCAGCCGCAGCAACAGCCACATCGCCAGTGCCCCCAGGCCGACGCGCAGCATCACTACCGTCAGCGGCGGCAGTTCCCGCAGCGCCAGACGGTTAAAGAAAAACGATCCTCCCCACAGCAGAGACAGACCAAGTAGCATTCCCCATTCACTGATCCCCATCCGGTAACGGATTGTCATCACGCCTCCCGCTCTTGCGTCCACTTTTCAAGTCAGGCTAAAGTGACTATTCAGCCTGCCGCCCCCTCTTCTCCATCATGCCGGGGAGTAAGGGGTGACGCCAGCGAGATATTTTGCCCTTTGCCGCGAGAAAAACTAAACCATGGCCGAGACGCTTCCCCCGCTGCGGGCCCTGCAAATGTTTGAAGCTGAATAACCCCGAGTTTATTAGAGAGTAATTTTGGCAATACTACGCCGCTTCCTCTGATGCTAATTGCAAAGCGTAATAGTTCATTTCGGCTTCAGTAGGAGGGATGTAACCCAGCCGCCCGAGCAGCCTTCTGTTGTTGTACCAGTCCACCCAGTCCAGCGTGGCCAACTCCACTTCCGTCCGGTTTTTCCAGCTCCCGCGGTGGATAACCTCCGTTTTGTACAACCCGTTGATACTCTCTGCCATCGCATTATCGTAGGAGTCGCCG
>NZ_FRDB01000052.1 GCF_900143145.1 Candidatus Sodalis sp. SoCistrobi | reverse complement strand
CGGCGACTCCTACGATAATGCGATGGCAGAGAGTATCAACGGGTTGTACAAAACGGAGGTTATCCACCGCGGGAGCTGGAAAAACCGGACGGAAGTGGAGTTGGCCACGCTGGACTGGGTGGACTGGTACAACAACAGAAGGCTGCTCGGGCGGCTGGGTTACATCCCTCCTACTGAAGCCGAAATGAACTATTACGCTTTGCAATTAGCATCAGAGGAAGCGGCGTAGTATTGCCAAAATTACTCTCTAATAAACTCGGGGTTATTCAGTCAGTCATAGAGACCTCCACTTTTAAAGTATAGACTCTAATTTATCCGGGGTGATTCAATTTGGAATGGGGCGCGCGCTTTGTCGCCGTCGGCAGCGATTTGGGGGTGTTTCGCAGCGCGACCCAGTCCCTGTGCGACAAATTTAAAGGCTGAAAGCGGTTATATGCTAAAGGCTGAGCACTGAGAGCACTTAAGGCTCAGGGCTCAGGGCTGAACACTTGAGGCCCAAGGCTAATGGCCCAAGGCCCAAGGCCCAAGGCTAATGGCTAAACGTTAACGCTGAAGGCTGAACATTTAAGGTTAAACGCCAGACGCCGCGCCGGCTGGCGCTAATAACACGAATCAAGAGGATATCACGATGAAGATTGGATTTATTGGCCTGGGGATCATGGGGAAACCCATGAGTAAAAATCTGCTGAAGGCGGGTTACGCATTGGTCGTGCTGGATCGCAACACCGACGCGGTAGAAGAGGTGGTTGCCGCCGGCGCCGAACGTGCGTCGTCGCCGAAAGCCGTGGCCGAGCAGTGCGAGGTGATCATCACCATGCTGCCCAATTCTCCCCATGTCAAAGAGGTGGTGTTGGGTGAGAACGGCGTAATCGACGGGGCTAAAGCCGGCAGCGTGGTCATCGATATGAGTTCCATTGCGCCGCTGGCCAGCCGTGAAATCGCCGCGGCGCTGGCGGAAAAACACATCCAGATGCTGGACGCGCCGGTAAGCGGCGGCGAGCCGAAAGCCATCGACGGCACGCTGTCGGTGATGGTGGGCGGCGATAAAGGCATCTTCGATCGTCATGCCGCGATGCTTGAGTCGATGGCCGGCTCCGTGGTGCATATCGGTGACATCGGCGCCGGCAACGTCACCAAACTGGCGAATCAGGTGATCGTGGCGCTCAATATCGCCGCCATGTCGGAAGCCTTGGTGCTTGCCACCAAGGCCGGCGTGGATCCAGAGCTGGTCTTTAAAGCGATCCGCGGTGGCCTGGCGGGGAGCACCGTGCTGGACGCCAAAGCGCCGATGGTATTGGATCGCAATTTCAAACCCGGTTTCCGTATCGATCTGCATATTAAGGATTTGGCCAATGCGCTGGATACCTCCCACGGCGTGGGCGCGCAGCTGCCGCTGACCGCCGCGGTCATGGAAATGATGCAGGCGCTAAAACAAGACGATTTGGGTAGCGCAGACCATAGCGCACTGGCCTGCTATTATGAAAAACTGGCTCATGTTGTCGTAAAGCGCCAGTAACGGCCTCGGGCGCCGGCCGGGCGCTCTTTCACCCGGCGGAATGCCGACGTCGTCGGCTTCAGCTCTCAACAGGCGTAGCGGGTAGTTTATGAAAATAGTCATCGCTCCGGATTCATACAAAGAGAGTTTATCGGCGTTGGAAGTCGCGACGCAGATCGAAAAAGGATTTCGTGAGGTGTTTCCCGACGCCGATTACGTCAAGTTGCCGGTGGCGGACGGCGGCGAAGGCACCGTGGAGGCCATGGTAGCGGCCACCGGCGGCGAGATTATCCGCGTGCAGGTCACGGGGCCGCTCGGTAAGCCTGTGGCGGCGTTCTTCGGCTTGTCCGGCGATCGCGCCAGCGCGTTTATTGAAATGGCCGCCGCCAGCGGGCTGGAGTTGGTGCGCAGCGACGATCGCAATCCGTTACTGACCACCTCGTTCGGTACCGGTGAACTCATCCGCTGCGCGCTGGACCACGGCGTCAAGCACTGCATCATCGGTATCGGCGGCAGCGCCACCAACGACGGCGGCGCCGGTATGGTGCAGGCGCTGGGCGCCCGCCTGCTGGATGACAACGGCGACCCTATCGGCTTTGGCGGCGGTCAATTGGCCAAATTGGCCCGCATCGACATCAGCGGACTGGATGCGCGTATTCGCGGCTGCCGGTTTGAGGTCGCCTGCGATGTCAGCAATCCGCTGACCGGTGACGAGGGCGCTTCGGCGATCTTCGGCCCGCAAAAGGGGGCGACGCCGGCAATGATCCGCGAATTGGATGTGGCGTTGAAGCATTACGCTGACATCATTAAGCGCGATCTTGACCAGGATGTCGATCGCGTGTCCGGCGCCGGTGCCGCCGGAGGAATGGGCGCCGGCCTGCAGGCGTTTTGCGGTGCCGAGTTGCGTCAGGGTATCGAAATTGTCACCGAGGCGCTGGGACTGGAGCAATTGGTGAAAGATGCGTCGCTGGTGATTACCGGCGAAGGCCGCATCGACAGCCAGACGCTACAGGGTAAGGTGCCGATCGGCGTGGCGCGGGTGGCGAAACGGTACCAGAAGCCGGTAATCGGCATCGCCGGGAGTTTGACCGCCGATGTGGGCGTGGTGCATCAGCACGGGCTGGACGCGGTGTTTAGCGTGCTGTATAGCATTTGTACGCTGGAGCAGGCGCTGGAAAACGCCGGCGAAAATGTGCGCATGACGGCGCGCAATATCGCGGCGACGGTGAAACTCGGCCAGACGCTGCGCTAACGGCTAACGCCCGCCCTGCGCCCGCTCGTCGTTCGACCGAACGCGGCAGTGTGGCACGCTACTCTCACCTTGCTCGTTATGGCTTGCGGCGCCGGGCGCGCTCGTCGTTCGACCGAACGCGGCAGTGTGGCACGTTACTCTCACCTTGCTCGTTATGGCTTGCAGCGCCGGGCCCGCTCGTCGTTCATTTAGACGCGGGCAGGGTTGCACGCTAATCCCACGTTGGCCGCTAAGCCAGGCGCGGGCGGCGATGCGCACATTCTCAATCTCATCGAGCATTTCCAACCACTCCGGCTCCAATGCTGCCACCTCCACGCCGCTGCGCAGCTGTTGCTCAATGTTGGCGCACAACCGCCGCAGCCGCGGCACGCCGCTATAACTGCAACTGCCGTGCAGTTTATGGATTAGGCTGCCGATATGCTCGTCGTGGGCGCCGCTCGCCACCGCTTCTACACGCTGTTTAATCTCGGGCAGAAATTCCAGCAGCATACCCAGCATTTCCCGCGCCAAATCCGGCTTATCCGCCGCCTGGCGCAGCGCCAACTGCCAATCGAGCGAGACATCCTGATTGCCGGAAGGCACCGGCGGCGGACGGACGTCGCTTGGCCCCTCGCGCGGCGGCGCCAGCGACGCAGGATCGTGGATGCCGTAACGCGACAGCAGCCGGCGCAGCATCGCTTCGTCGATAGGTTTGGCCAAACAATCCACCATACCGGCGTCCAGCAGCCGCTGGCGCTCATCGCTAATAGTATGGGCGGTAACCGCCACAATCGGCGTATGGGCATGCAGCTGCAATTGGCGAATCAGCTCCGCGGCGCGCAGACCATCGATTTCCGGCATCTGGATATCCATCAAAATAATATCCAGCGGTTTTTTTTGGGCGTAGGCGATGGCCTCGGCGGCGCTGTTACACAGGATGGTCTGCTCCACCTGCTCTTGCAGCAACGCGCCGATCAGTTTGAGATTGGCGGGATTATCATCTACCGCCATGACGGTCAGCGGCAGGCAGGGCGTGCCGGCCTCGGGCTCGCCGCTTGGCCGCAGCGCGGGAGGCGATTGCAGCAGCGCAAGCAGGCGCTGTCCGGACACCGGCTTGGTCAGACAGGCGTCCGCGCCCATTTGTTTCAGCAGCTCCGCTTCCACCATCCAGGCGCCCGGCAGCGCCAGGATAATACAACGGGCATGGCCACTGGCCTGCAGCAGCTCATAGCGCATTTCCGGCAGCGACAACGTCGCGGTAATCGGTTTGCCGATAAGCAGGATATCCACCTGCGCATCCCCCAGCGCGTTAAGGTCCGGGTAGTGACTGACCTCAAGGGGCGTGTCCGCCAGCAGTTCAAGGGTGGCCTGCGCCGATGCGCTATTACTCTCGATAAGCGCCAGCTGCTTATGCATCAGCGCATCGTAGCGGTGGGGATCGACCCAGGCGTGACAATTGATTTGCAAAGGAATATGGAACCAGAAAGTGGACCCCCGCCCGATGCGGCTGCGAAAATTGATTTCCCCGCCCATTTCGCGCACCAGTTTTTGCGTAATCACCAGCCCCAGACCGGTACCGCCGTGCCGACGGGTAATACTGGCGTCGGCCTGGCGGAAAGCCTGGAACAGCTGCGATTGCTGGCGCTCGGCGATACCGATGCCGGTATCGCGGATCTGTACGTTGATCTCCACCCGCTCCCGCTCATGGCCCTGGCGGCCGACGCGGATGATGATATGCCCTTGCTCGGTGAATTTAATGGCGTTGCCGATGAGGTTGGTCATGACTTGCTGCAGCCGCAGCGGATCGCCGATGACATATTCCGGCACCTCGCGCTGCACCTGTAAAATCAGCTCCAGTCCCTTTTCATGGGCGGTATGGGCCAAGAGGATCACCACCTCATCGAGAATGGCGCGCAGCGCGAAAGGGATGGTTTCCAGCATCAGTTTGCCGGCTTCCAGCTTGGAGAAGTCTAGTACATCGTTAATGATGCTGAGCAAGTGATTACCTGAGCGCTCAATGGTTTGCAGATAATCGCGCTGGGTAGGTGAGAGCGGTGTTTTCAATGTCTGACGAGTGAAGCCGATGACGCCATTCAGCGGCGTGCGCAGCTCGTGAGACATATTCGCCAGGAACTCTGATTTGATGCGCACCGCCTCCTGGGCGCGTTTTTTCGCCAGATCCAGTTCGACGTTCTGGATTTCCATCTGCTCCAGGGTTTCGCGCAAATCCGACGTGGCCTGATCGATATTTTGCTGTAGCTCTTCGTGGTAGGCGCTGAGCGACATCGCCATGGCGTTGATGCCGTTTTTCAGCATATCCAGCTCGCCGAGCATGTAGCCTTCCACCCGGCTGTCCAATTGGCCACGGCGGATACGGTCAACGGTGTTGACCATGTTGCGGATAGGGCCGGTGACATCGCGCATCAGACGGTAGGCGAACAACCCGGCGCAGCAAAGACACAGGAGCAGCAACAGCGTGGAAACGAACGCCTCTTTATATTGTTGCAGCCGTACCGCGTCCATATCCAGTTCGATGGCGATATAGCCGAGCGGTTTTATCGCGTCGCTGGCCGCGCCATAGGCGCGCTCGCCGTCCGGCAGGCTGTCCTCGCGCACGATGGGGGTAAGCATGATAAGCGATGAGCCGGTGCGGAGCAGGGTCAACCCTTCGGGCATCGGCGCGCCGTCCGGCAATTTCAGTCGCGCCATGTTTTGTTGATAATTGGAGGTAACGAACAGCGTATTGTTAGCGTCGAACAACGAAATGGAACGTACAATATCGGAGTGGTGGCGATGCAGCAGATTGACCAGATGGCGCACCGATTCACGGTTGTGAAACGTCATGCCGTATTCGCTGGACAGCGCCAGCGGCTCGATAATGCTGGCGCCGGCGTCGACCAACTGATGCTGCAATTCGTTGTAGCGGTGGACGACAAAAAACGCGCTGAACAGTAAGCCAATGAAAAGCGTCGGAGCCAGGATCAGTATCATCATCCGCGCGCGCAAGCTGTATTTGGTCATAGCGGTCCAATATGGGAGAATAGCGTCAGGCTCATATCGCAAAGGCATTTCCGGCAATCTATGGCGCAATTCTACTCTGCAAACCGTCGCGTGGCGACCCGTGAGAGGGTCACGGTCTCTTGTGACCAACTGGATGCGTTCGGCCAGGGGTTGGCGCGCCACCGCGGCAAGGTGATGTTTATCCCCGGGCTGCTGCCGGGCGAGCAGGCCGAAGTGCGTCTGACCGAGGATAAGCGCCAATACAGCCGCGGCGAAGTGATCCACCGCCTGAACGACGCCCCTGAGCGGGTCACGCCCCGCTGTCCGCACTATGGCGTGTGCGGCGGCTGCCAGCAGCAGCATATCAGCCAGGCGCTGCAGCAGCGCACCAAGGCCGCGGCGCTGGCGCAGCTGTTGGCGCGCGAACAGCCCGGCGCGGTGCCAGATGTGGCGCAAATCGGTTCTAGCGCCTATGGTTACCGGCGGCGCACGCGCCTGGGGCTGGTCTATCGCCCGAAAGGCCGCCAACTCAGCATGGGTTATCGACAGGCAAAGTCGAGTGAATTATGAATTAGTAGATATTCACGCCTGCCCGATTTTGCGGCCGGTGCTGGAACAGCTGATCGCCCCTTTGCGCGCTTGTTTGGAAGGGTTGCGGGCCGTGGCGCATTTGGGGCACGTTGAACTGGCGGCGGCGGATAACGGTCCACTGGTGGTGCTGCGCCACCTGCAGCCGCTGGGGGAAGAGGACCGCCGCCGGCTGCTGGACTTTGCTGCGGCGCAACAGGTCAGCGTCTGGCTGGCGCCTGACGGTGAGCGGTTGGACTGTTTAAGCGGCGAGCCGCCGTATTACCGGATAGCGGCATTGACGTTGCGTTTCAGCCCACGCGACTTCATCCAGATCAATGACGAAGTCAACCAGCAAATGGTGGCCCAGGCGCTGGACTGGCTGGCGCCGACGCCCGGCGATCGGGTACTGGATCTGTTTTGCGGCATGGGCAATTTCACTCTGCCGCTGGCACGTTCAAGCGGGCAGGTGACGGGCGTGGAAGGGGTTGCGGCGTTAGTAGCGAATGGGCAATATAATGCGCAGAGTAATTCACTAAGTAACGTGACTTTTTTTCACGAAAATCTTGAACAGGATGTGATGCGACAGCCGTGGGCCGTGGGCGGATTTGATAAGATATTGCTCGATCCGGCCAGAGCGGGTGCGGCCGGCGTGATGCCTCTGTTGGCGGCGTGGGCGCCGCAGCGCATTGTCTATGTTTCTTGCAATCCGGCGACGCTTGCGCGGGATAGCAAAATTTTATTGGCGGCAGGCTACACCCTGGCACGCCTGGTGATGCTGGATATGTTTCCGCATAGCGGCCATCTTGAATCGATGGCGTTATTTATCAAGCGTTCCGGCATCTCTGCAAGATAGGGATTGGGTATGGTTGCGGTAAGAAGTGCACATTTGAATCCGGCGGGCGAATTTGCCGTGGACGACTGGGTGGCCAGTCTGGGCCTCGCCAATCCGCAATCAAGTGAACGGCTGGCCGACACCTGGCGCTACTGCGAGCAGCGGTGCAAGGACCATCCGGACGCCCCCCTGCTGCTGTGGCGCGGCATCGAAATGGTGGAAATCTTGTCCATGCTCAGCATGGACAACGACAGCCTGTGCGCGGCGCTGCTGTTTCCGCTCGCCGATGCCGGCGTGGTGGAAGAGACGGTGCTGGAGGCGGAATTCGGCAAGAGCATCGTCGAACTGGTGCACGGCGTGCGCGATATGGACGCCATCCGCCAACTGAAGGCGACGCATAACGATTCGATGGCGCCGGAGCAGGTGGATAACGTGCGCCGCATGCTGCTGGCGATCGTCGAGGATTTCCGCTGCGTGGTCATCAAGCTCGCCGAGCGTATCGCCCACCTGCGCGAACTGAAGGATGCGCCGGAAGACGAGCGGGTGCTGGCGGCGAAAGAAAGCACCAATATCTATGCGCCGCTCGCCAACCGTCTCGGCATCGGTCAGTTGAAATGGGAGCTGGAGGATTTTTGTTTCCGTTACCTGCATCCCGATGAGTACAAGCGTATCGCCAAGCTGCTGCATGAGCGGCGAATCGACCGCGAACAGTATATTGAGGATTTTGTCGCCTCCTTGCGCAAAGCCATGCAGGAGGAAGGTCTAAAGGCCGATATCTACGGCCGGCCGAAGCACATCTACAGCATCTGGCGCAAAATGCAGAAAAAGACGCTGGAATTCGACGAACTGTTCGATGTGCGCGCGGTGCGGGTGGTGGTGGAGCGTTTGCAGGACTGCTATGCCGCGCTCGGCATTGTGCATACGCACTTTCGCCACTTGCCGGACGAGTTCGACGATTACGTCGCCAACCCGAAACCCAACGGCTACCAGTCAATCCATACCGTGGTGCTGGGCCCGCGCGGCAAAACGCTGGAAATCCAGATTCGTACGCGCCAGATGCATGAAGATGCCGAGCTGGGCGTGGCCGCGCACTGGAAGTATAAAGAGGGCGGCACCGCCCTTACCGGCGGTCGCTCCGGCTACGAGCAGCGTATCGCCTGGCTGCGCAAGCTGCTGGCCTGGCAGGAAGAGATGGCGGACTCCGGCGAAATGCTCGACGAAGTGCGCAGCCAGGTATTCGACGATCGCGTGTATGTGTTTACGCCGAAAGGGGACGTGGTGGATCTGCCGGCCGGATCCACGCCGCTAGATTTCGCCTACCATATCCACAGCGACGTCGGCCACCGCTGTATCGGCGCCAAAATCAGCGGCCGCATCGTGCCGTTCACCTATCAGTTGCGCATGGGCGATCAGGTCGAAATCATCACCCAGAAACACCCGAACCCCAGCCGCGACTGGCTGAATCCCAACTTGGGTTACGTCACCACCAGCCGCGGGCGCTCCAAAATCCATAACTGGTTCCGCAAGCAAGACCGGGACAAGAACATTGCCGCCGGGCGTCAACTGCTGGAAGACGAACTGGAGCATCTGGGCATCAGCGTGCGCGAGGCGGAAAAACTGCTGCTGCCGCGTTACAACGTCAATACGCTCGATGAATTGCTGGCGTCCATCGGCGGCGGCGACGTGCGCATCAATCAGATGGTCAATTATCTGCAGGGTAAGCTGAACAAGCCCAGCGCCGAAGAGGAAGACAAACAGGCGCTGCGCCAGCTGACGCAGAAAACCCCGCCGGTACCGCGCAACCGCGATAACGGCCGGGTGGTCGTCGAGGGCGTCGGTAACCTGATGCATCATATCGCCCGCTGCTGCCAGCCGATCCCGGGGGACGATATCACCGGTTTTATCACTCAGGGGCGCGGCATCTCCATTCATCGCGCCGATTGCGAACAATTGGCGGACTTGCAGGCCAATGCGCCGGAGCGCATCGTTGACGCGGTGTGGGGAGAGAGTTACTCCAGCGGCTATTCGCTGGTAGTGAGAGTCACCGCCAACGATCGCAGCGGCTTGCTGCGCGATATCACCACGATTTTGGCCAACGAGAAGGTCAACGTGCTGGGCGTCGCCAGCCGCAGCGATGTGAAAAAACAGTTGGCCACCATCGATATGGATATCGAAATCTACAACCAGCAGGTGCTGGGACGGGTGTTGTCGAAACTTAACCAACTGCCGGACGTCATCGACGCACGCCGGCTGCACGGAAATTGACGCGTCAAAGGGCGTTTTATGTCTGAACCACATGCCGCTACGGCGCTGCATCGGCTGTTGGCCATGATGACCCGTTTGCGCGATCCGCAAACGGGCTGTCCCTGGGATAGCAGCCAAACCCTGGATTCCATTGCACCCTGGAGGAAACCTACGAGGTGCTCGACGCCATCGCGCGGCGCGACTATGGCGACCTGCGCGCCGAGCTGGGCGATCTGCTGTTTCAAGTGGTGTTTTACGCCGAGCTGGCGCGTGAGGAGGGGCGATTTGATTTTGCCGCGGTCTGCGATGCCATCAGCGACAAACTTGAGCGCCGGCACCCGCACCTGTTCGGTGATGCGCCGGGCGCGCCGTCGGACCATCGCGAGCAGTGGGAACGGCTGAAAGCGCAGGAGCGGGCGGAAAAGTCCCGCCTGTCGCCGCTGGACGATATTCCCGCCACTCTGCCGGCGCTGATGAAAGCGCAAAAAATCCAGCAGCGCTGCGCGGCGGTGGGCTTCGACTGGTCGACATTGGCGCCGGTGTTGGCGAAAGTGCACGAAGAGATCGATGAAGTGATGCATGAGGCGCGCCAGCCGCAGGTCGATGCGGACAAGCTGGCGGAGGAAGTGGGGGATCTGCTGTTTGCTACGGTGAATTTGTCGCGCCATCTGGGTCAGACGGCGGAAATCGCCCTGCAGCAGGCCAACCGCAAATTCGAGCGCCGCTTCCGCCAGGTGGAGGCGATTGTCGGCGCGCAGGGGCTTGACCTGAGGCAGGCCAGCCTGCAGCAAATGGAGGCCGCCTGGGAAGAGGTGAAGCGCCGGGAGAAGGCGCAATAGCGCGCTACGTTGTCGGCCGAGAGACGCGGACGCGGCAAAGAGCGGCGCGCAGGCGTCAGGTAAAGCGCCGAAAGAGGGCGCTGTAGTTCGCTACGTTGTGGCTGAGAGACGGGGCGCCGCGGCAAAGAGCGGCGCGCAGGCGGCAGGGGAAGCGCCGAAAGAAGGCGCTGTAGCGTGCTACGTTGTGGCTGAGAGACGGGGCGCCGCGGCAAAGCGCGGCGCGCAGGCGCAGGTAAAGCGCTGAAAGAGGGCGCAACGGCCCGGTGCGCCGCCGGCTGTAAAGGTGAGGCCGCGTCAGCCGAGGATGCTCGGGCGTCTGGTAAGGCGTTTGCGCTAAGGGCGCAAGTATCGCCATTAAAAGTTAATTTTATTCTATAGTATTGATTTTTTTGCTGTATTTTGACCTTGTTGCGGCGCGCCAGGCGATACGGAAGGCCAGCAGGCGTGTGCTGTGAACCAAAACGAATATTTGTGGCGCAATGCGGCTTCAGGTATACTGTTTTCCCGTCTTGGTTATTCCGTCTTTACACCTAATTTCTCAGGTTCAGCATGACAACAAACTATATTTTTGTAACCGGCGGGGTCGTCTCCTCCTTGGGTAAAGGCATTGCCGCAGCCTCCCTGGCGGCTATTCTCGAAGCCCGGGGCCTTAACGTTACCATCATGAAGCTGGACCCCTATATCAATGTGGATCCGGGTACCATGAGCCCTATCCAGCACGGCGAGGTTTTTGTAACCGAAGACGGCGCCGAAACGGATCTGGACTTGGGGCATTATGAGCGCTTCATTCGTACCAAAATGTCGCGTCGCAATAACTTCACCACCGGCCGCATTTACTCCGACGTGTTGCGCAAAGAGCGCCGCGGCGACTATCTGGGCGCCACCATTCAGGTCATTCCTCATATCACCAACGCCATCAAGGAACGCATTATTGAAGGCGGCGAGGGGCATGATGTGGTGCTGGTGGAAATCGGCGGTACCGTCGGGGATATTGAATCGCTGCCGTTTTTGGAAGCCATCCGCCAGATGGCGGTGGAAGTCGGGCGCGAGCATACCCTCTACATGCATTTAACCCTGGTGCCGTACATGGCGGCGTCCGGGGAAGTAAAAACCAAACCCACCCAGCACTCGGTGAAAGAGCTGCTCTCCATTGGTATTCAGCCCGACGTGCTGATTTGCCGCTCCGATCGCTCGGTGCCCAATAACGAGCGGGCGAAAATTGCTTTATTCTGCAACGTGCCGGAAAAGGCGGTGATTTCGCTAAAAGACGTTGATTCAATTTATAAAATTCCGGCGCTCTTGAAATCGCAGGGGCTGGACGATTATATTTGTAAACGATTCAGCTTGAACTGTCCCGAAGCGGATCTGTCTGAGTGGGAGCAGGTGATTTATCAGCAGGCGAATCCGGTCGGCGAAGTGACTATCGGCATGGTGGGCAAATACATCGCCTTACCGGACGCCTATAAGTCGGTTATCGAGGCCCTGAAACACGCCGGTTTGAAAAATCGTCTGACGGTGAATATCCGTCTGATTGATTCCCAGGATGTCGAAACCCGCGGCGTCGAAATACTGAAAGATTTGGACGCTATCCTTATTCCCGGCGGCTTCGGCTATCGCGGCGTGGAGGGTAAAATCCTCACCGCGCAGTACGCGCGTGAGCAGAAGATCCCCTATTTGGGTATTTGTCTGGGGATGCAGGTGGCGTTAATCGAATTCGCCCGCCACGTGGCGGGGATGCAGGATGCCAACTCCACCGAATTTGTGCCAGACTGTAAATATCCGGTGGTGGCGCTTATCACCGAATGGCGCGATGAAGACGGCAATGTGGAAATGCGCAGCGAGCAGAGCGATCTGGGCGGCACCATGCGCCTCGGCAGCCAGCCCTGCCATTTGGCGGACGATAGCCTGGCGCGCTCGCTGTACGGCGAGGCCACCATTTTGGAACGCCACCGTCATCGCTATGAAGTCAACAACATGCTGTTGAAACACCTCGAGTCCGCCGGCCTGCGCGTTGCCGGCTGGTCGGGAGATAATAAGCTGGTAGAAATCATCGAATACCCGGATCATCCGTGGTTTGTCGCCAGCCAGTTCCACCCGGAGTTCACCTCGACGCCGCGCGATGGTCATCCGTTATTCGCGGGCTTCGTGAAAGCCGCGGGCGACTATCAAAAACGGGCGCAGAAATAAAAACAGGGGGCGGCCAGAGCGCGAGCGGCGCCGGCAGCCCGTCAGGAATTGTGTTTTAACTTGTACTGAGGAAATACGAATGTCCAAAATTGTAAAAGTCATTGGCCGTGAAATCATCGACTCCCGCGGAAATCCGACCGTAGAAGCAGAAGTACATCTGGAGGGTGGTTTCGTTGGTCTGGCTGCCGCGCCGTCGGGCGCCTCAACCGGCTCGCGCGAAGCGCTGGAGCTGCGCGACGGCGACAAATCCCGTTACCTGGGCAAAGGCGTCACCAAAGCGGTTGACGCGGTGAACGGTCCTATCGCTCAGGCCCTGACCGGTAAAGACGCCAAAGATCAGGCCGCGCTGGATAAAACCATGATCGACCTGGACGGCACCGAAAACAAATCCAAATTCGGCGCCAACGCCATTCTGGCCGTGTCCCTGGCCGCCGCCAAAGCAGCCGCTGCCTCCAAAGGCATGCCGCTGTATGAGCATATCGCCGAGCTGAACGGTACCGCGGGTAAATTCTCCATGCCGCTGCCGATGATGAACATCATCAACGGCGGTGAACACGCCGACAACAACGTCGACATTCAGGAATTCATGATCCAGCCGGTCGGCGCGAAAAGCATCAAAGAAGCGGTGCGTATGGGTTCCGAAGTGTTCCATAACCTGGCGAAAGTGCTGAAAAGCAAAGGTATGAGCACTGCCGTGGGCGACGAGGGCGGCTATGCGCCGAACCTGGAATCCAACGCCGCGGCGCTGGCCGCTATCAAGGAAGCGGTGGAGAAAGCCGGTTATGTGCTGGGTAAAGACATCACCCTGGCCATGGACTGCGCGGCCTCTGAATTCTTTGAAGAAGCCACCGGTAACTATAACCTGAAAGGCGAAGGCAAGACTTTCACCTCCCAGGAATTCACCCATTACCTGGAAGATCTGACCAAACAGTATCCGATCGTGTCCATTGAAGATGGCCTGAACGAATCTGACTGGGACGGTTTCGCTTACCAGACCAAAGTACTGGGCGACAAAATCCAGTTGGTGGGCGACGATTTGTTCGTCACCAATACCAAGATCCTGAAAGAAGGTATCGACAAAGGTATTGCCAACTCTATCCTTATCAAATTTAACCAGATCGGTTCGCTGACCGAAACGCTGGCGGCCATCAAGATGGCGAAAGATGCGGGTTATACCACCATCATTTCCCACCGCTCCGGCGAAACCGAAGACGCGACCATCGCCGACCTGGCGGTAGGTACCGCGGCTGGCCAGATCAAAACCGGTTCCATGAGCCGTTCCGATCGCGTGGCGAAATACAACCAGCTGATTCGTATCGAAGAAGCGCTGGGCGACCGCGCGCCGTTCAACGGTCTGCGTGAAGTGAAAGGCCAGGCGTAACGCCGGCACTCAGTCCTGCTCCGCGGCCTTTGGGCCCCTGAGCAGTGCCTGAAAGCGTTCAGGCCCGCTTCGGCGGGGTTTATATAAAGAATAAGAAATTGAAATAAAAGGATTTATTTCAATAGTCATCCACAAGTCGTCCACATCGAACACCCAAAGCCTCGGTTTCCGGGGCTTTTATTTTGGCGCAAAAAAGCCAGCGCTGAGGCTGGCCGGAAAAATGGGTGCTCGCAGATCTTCACTCAAACAACAACCAACGGGCGGGGGCAAGCCCCGCCGCTGGGTTGCCTTACCTCACAGATTCGTAAGCCATTATGGCCGCAACCTCCGTTTCGCCCTTTCTGATATGGATTTCACAGAGTGATTTCCGGGTTATCCAGGTAAACACCAGTAAGGTGATACAGATAACCACCAGAGCGGTGATAGCGAGTTTTTGCGGCATTATGGCCTCCTTATCTTGCCTTTCGGCGTGGAAGAGGCTATCTTTATGTTGCTGATGCATAAGAGTGGCCTCGGGTTGATTAACATCGATTCGGGGCCTTTCTCTTTCTGCCTTTTGCCGAGGCTCAGGACAGAAAGATCCAGAGCACCCGCGCGAAGTGTAACAGTAATCCTCTTCTCTGCAAATTCTTACCCGCCCACGAAATCACCACGTAAAGTCTCATTCCGCAGGTTACGCCTGTCGATTTCGTCACGTGACGGATGGCTCTGCCGAGACGCTGCCAGCCCAATCAGTTGTGAAAAAAATTGAAAAGCCCTCTCCGCCACCTGTTCGCCTGCAAGCCGCGCCACGCCTGGGTTTTCTGTAAAAGTCTGCCTGGCCTTTTCAGCGCTGATTTTATGCTGTTCGCCACGTAATCCATGATTTTTCCTTTGACTTCAAAGGGATGTGCTTTACGTGGGGCATCTCTCCTGCGTCAAAAACTGAAAAAAACTGAAATTCTTTTCACACTTTACAATTTCGTCTATCGCCCAAAAGCCCAGGCACCGCGCGGGCTGGCGGGGTGATTTGTGGGTAGGTCATTTTGAAAAAATTTTACGATGCAAAGTGTGCAGGCGGGTGCGGTGTAGCGCCGTTTCCGTGGGGGATGCGTGTATTTCGTGGCGATGACGCGGCCCTGGCGCGCCGTGGCTGAACGGAGTGGAATGCGTGGCGTTTGGGATGGCTTGAGGCAAAGAGAGGCTTAGCGGGGCGCTCAGGCGCTGTGAGCGGCAGCCACAAAAAAGCCCGCGTGATGCGGGCAGGGGTGTGCGGGGAGATCAGCCGATAACGGGCGCGTACCGGCGGCGTAAGGCGTCAGACTGTGCTCCGGTTGCCGCTATCTCTCCG
>NZ_FRDB01000199.1 GCF_900143145.1 Candidatus Sodalis sp. SoCistrobi | reverse complement strand
ATGCCGAATGACCATTACATCGAACTCCATCAGCTTCGCTACAACGAGGGCAGGTAACATCAATCTTTGCCATAGTGTATTTTTAAAAATGTAGAGTATAACGTATCAATAAATCTGAGTCACGACCGGGAATTCGCCGGGTTTTGGGCGGGCAATGTTTTCATCAGCCGCCGGCAGGGCGAGGCGCCAGCGCTGCAGCTGCTCTGGCGTGATGCGCAAAACCAGATCCAGCCGGGATACATTTACACCCTGGCCGCCAATACCGCCCGCGCGGAGCGTCGCCCCGCGCTGCTCCTCCGGCCGCAGCGCGCCGAGACCAGCTTCGTGCTCAACGCTTTTGATGCGCGGCATCTCCAATTAGCGCACGATCTGCTGACCTTCGCCATCGGCATTCTTGAGGGCGTGTCACCACCACTCATGGAAATGATGGACCGGCCCGATACCTTGCCCCACGCTTAAATCATCGGCATGCAGCAGCGCCTGCTGCAACCAGGCTTTAGCCGCGCGCAACGTCTGCGGCCAGTCATCATAGCGCGGCCGCAGCGCGGCTAAGGCGGCGGACAGCGTGCAGCCGGTGCCGTGGGTGTGCCGGGTCGCGACCCGCGCGCCCTCAAACCGCAACTCATAGTCCGGGCTTATCAGCCAATCTGGACTGGCATCGCCGGCCAAATGGCCGCCCTTCATCACTACCGCCTGACAGCCCAGCGCTAACAACGCGCGACCTTGCTGGCGCATTTGCTGCTCATTGACCGCGGGCGCGCAGTCGAGAAAAACCGCCGCCTCGGGCAGGTTGGGGGTGATAATGGACGCCAGAGGCAGCAGAATATCCCGCAGGCTGGTCACCGCATCCTCATCCAACAGCGCATCGCCGCTCTTGGCGACCATGACCGTATCGAGCACCAGCCAGGGTACCGCGTGCTCCCTGAGCTTGGCCGCCACCGCGCGGATAACCGCAGCCTGGCCGAGCATACCGACTTTGGCGCTATCGATGCGCACGTCGCTAAGCACGGACTCCATCTGCGCCGCGACAAAATCGGCAGCGATAGGATACACCGACTGTACGCCGCGCGTGTTCTGCGCCACCAGCGAGGTCACCACCGTGGTGCCATAAACGCCAAGCGCCGAAAAGGTTTTCAAATCAGCCTGGATGCCCGCCCCGCCGCTGGGATCGGTGCCGGCGATGGATAATGCATGATAAATCCGGCTCATTGCACATCCTCCGCACACAGACGGTACAGCTCATCCAGCATGCCGCTGGAAAAGCTGCCCGGCCCCGCCGCCCACGCGGCGGTCAGACGACCGGCGCGGGCCATCAGCCGGCAGGCGCCGGCAACGTTATCCAGCCGCTCGCCCGGCAAGGCGCAACACGCCGCCACCACCGCCGACAGGGCGCAACCGGTACCGGTTACGCGGGTCATCAGCGGATGACCATCGTCAACCTGCCAAGTGCGGTTGCCGTCGGTAATCAGATCCAGCGCGCCGGTCACCGCCACTATTGCCCCGCACTCTTTCGCCAAAGCTTGAGCGGCGGGCAGCGCCTGCAGGGAATCATCGCCGCTATCAACGCCGCGGCCGGCAGGAGCAATACCGGCCAGCGCCAGGATTTCCGAGGCGTTGCCGCGCACCGCCGCGGGCTGCAGGGTCAGCAGACGCCGGGCGAAATCGGTACGGTAATGCAGCGCGCCGACGCCGACGGGATCCAGCACCCAGGGGGTGCCCGCCGCGCCGGCGGCGGCGATTGCCGCCAGCATGGCGGCGGCCCGCTGCTGGCACAGCGTACCAATATTAATCAATAGCGCATCGGCGATGGCGCTGAATTGCGCGACCTCTTCCGGCTCCACAACCATCGCGGGGGAGGCGCCCAATGCCAGCAGCGTGTTGGCGGTAAGGGTTTGCACTACGTCGTTAGTGAGACAATGGACCAGCGGCGCCTGCTGGCGCAGCTGCTGTAAGGTATGGGCGGCAATCGCGCCCGGCAGTTCGGAGGGTTGCATGGCTCTCATTCTCCCACCGGCGATCAAGAAGGCGGTTCCGCCGGTGAATGGATACCGTGACTTCCCTACGCTGGCATGATCCAGTTCAGGTAATAAGGGTATTTCTCAGCCTTCACCTAGCGGTCAGGGCACCCCGAGTCATTGATAAATCAGTTTTTTTATTGCTTGGCGTTTGTTTATTTCTCTTGGCATGATAGCGTAATGCCCAAGCAAAATACAATCGGTTTACCCTTATGGGTCTGACAAAAATGTTCAGCAAAAGCACTGCGGTGCTCTCGCCCAAAGCCGCGCTCAACCGTCCCGCCACACGGCCGCCCAAGCGCCAGGCCGTTAGGCCGTTGCGCCGCTGGGCCGTTGTTCCTTGGGCCGTTAGGCCGTTAGGCCGTTGCGCCGTTGCGCCGTTGCGCCGTTGCGCCGTTAGGCCGTTGGGCCGTTGCGCCGTTGCGCCGTTGCGCCGTTGGGCCGTTGGGCCGTTGGGCCGTTGGGCCGTTGGGCCGTTGGGCCGTTGGGCCGTTGGGCCGTTGGGCCGTTGGGCCGTTGGGCCGTTGGGCCGTTGGGCCGTTGGGCCGTTGGGCCGTTGGGCCGTTGGGCCGTTGGGCCGTTGGGCCGTTGGGCCGTTGCGCCGTTGCGCCGTTGCGCCGTTGCGCCGTTGCGCCGTTGCGCCGTTAGGCCGTTAGGCCGTTAGGCCGTTAGGCCGTTAGGCCGTTAGGCCGTTAGGCCGTTAGGCCGTTAGGCCGTTAGGCCGTTAGGCCGTTAGGCCGCTGGGCCGACACAAAGCCAGCCAGCCAGCCAGCCAACGATGCGCCAAGACCGGCACGGCGCGTTAATCTATTTATGATAGTTTTCGCGAAACCGGGACAGTAAGATTATTTGTCCGGTGCCAACAATGGTGCCCGAACGCTTAAAGAGCAAAGTTCATCACTGTTGTGGGAACTAATGGAATGAAATAGGCACCTCACTCAGCAGCCTATTTCTCGCTAATTAAATAAATACAATGGATTAATTATCAGGCCGTTAATGGTGCCGATGGATTGCGATGGAAATTTCTTGCCGGCTAACTTAACAACTTCAGTTCCATTGCCCTGCTGATAGCATGTTTCGCGTTCGCCACGCCAAGTTTATTGATAATATTGCGGATATGAAATTTAACTGTTCCTTCGCGAATTGACAGGATCATAGAGATTTCATTATAGGTTTTACCTACGCTTGCCCAGAACAACACCTCTTTTTCCCGCGGCGAAAGCCGACAGGTGTCTTGCTCGGGCTCGCCAATCTGTTCCTTACGGGCGTCGAAAAAGCGGATAACCTGTTCATGGGTGGTAATGAGCAACATCTGAAACTTATCTTTCTCTTTTTCTATTACATCATAAAATTCAGCATGTTGCTTCATCTGGCTTATCGTCAGCGTGGCCAGATTGTTGTCAGGATCGTGCAGCGTGAAGGTATAACCATTGTCAAGCGCGTAATCACTCGACATCTTATAAAAGTTTTGATCTGGCATATTGGGATTATTTTGCCAGCTAAAAGGCGAAAACTTACGGCAGGCGATCAGCATTACCGGGTCAATTTTTTGATAACCATAATTACGATATTGATTTAGCCAACCCGCCGGGTAATCGGATATCATAAAGGCAGGGTGTCCTTCATCTTTATTCATCATGAAGTAGGCAAAAGAGAAAACATCGGAGTCGTTAAATATATGTGAAAGATAAAGTTTAATATTTTTCTTCATCTGGTTGATGAATAGCATATAATCCTTATCGCTTGGGTCACCCATTATCTCTACCTGTTATATTTATTTGAATGAACGGAATAATCGCACCGGCGATGGAAATCCGGCGCTGCAGTTATTTTACTTTATGATTATTGGATAGTATAAGAAGGCCACAATGGAAGCAACCACTAACAGAGTTGTTTATAATTATCCATCATAGTATCGCGATGCTTAATACCCTTCGCCGCAGCGATTTGATTAGCCTAGACATTAAATAACATGTACTATAGTTAACCCTGAACCCCTCTATTGCCACCCGGCCAGCAGGACATGCAATGAACAGGAACAGCGGCGAAATTACCGTCAGACAGTATCAGGAAGCCGATCGTCCTTTCTTGCGCACGCTGTTTCTGGCCTCACGCAAAGCGAATTGGTTGTGGCTGGACGATCGCCATTGGCAGTTGGAAGACTTTGACGCGGTCACGCTGGGGGAAAAAATTCTGGTGGCGGAAATCGACCAGACAATCGCCGGCTTTGCTTCGCTTTCGGTGCAGGATCGCTTTTTGCACAATTTATTTATTGCGCCACAATGGCAGCGGCAAAAGGTCGGCACCGCCTTGCTGGACGCCTGCTATCCCTTATGCCGGGGCACGATGGCGCTGAAATGCTTGGTACTGAATCAGCGCGCATTGCGCTTTTATCTGAACAACGGCTGGCGGGTCATTACCACCGGCCTGGCGGAAAACGGTGAATACTATCTCATGCATCACCGCCAGCCATCCGCTTCTTCGCGGCGGCAAACCGCTTCAGGACGCCCTTGATGCGGCGTCCGTAACGCTTTCCTACGCTTTTTTAAGCGTGATGCTCCATTGTGCGGCACCGACCTGCTGATAGTCCGTCACGGCATGGCCCTGCTCCGCCGCCCATTGCGGCAGACTTTCCGTCGCCTGTGTGCAGTCGAAGTCAATAACCAGTTCATCGCCGGTCTGCAATGCCGCCATAGCGGACTGTGCTTCGATAAGCGGGAAAGGACAAACCTGACTGATGACATCCAGTTTTTTAATCATTTTGTTTCCTCATTACCATTATCTGACTGATGCGGCGCGTAATGTTTCTTGCCGCCGCGGGCGGACGAACAGATACCATGACGCTGTCCATACGCCGAGAATCATAAAGGCCAACCCCACCCACCCTTGCCAGGTCAGCATCGCGGTCATGACCAGACCATTACCAATGGAGCAACCGCCGGCGGTCGTGGCGCCGAAACCCATCAGGATGCCGCCGGCGACGCTGCGGACCGTGGTGGCGGCATCGGCGGCGCGCAGGCGGAATTCGCCGCTGCCCTTGGCGGCGATAAACGCGCCAAGGAAGATCCCTAACACTAAAAACACGCCCCAATTAATGAATTTGTCATCCCCGATAACCAGATACTGAACAATATTGGCGCTCGGCGCGGTAATGCCAAGGCCAAAGTGGCGCCCGGAGGCGATGCTTAACGGCATAGGTATCTACACATTTATCGTGATACCTGTTATTACTTTGCAGAATGATTTCAACCTATCTGTTGGCGGGATTGACTCTCGCCTTACCCGCCGATATCAGACGCTGGTTAAACAGCATATGA
>NZ_FRDB01000202.1 GCF_900143145.1 Candidatus Sodalis sp. SoCistrobi | reverse complement strand
AAGGAGGTAAAGTAGGCATCTGCGCGGCAATGCGAAAATTACTCCAATTAGCTTATGGTGTCTTAAAATCTGGAATACCCTTCGATGAAAATATAGCTCTTGCATCATGATGAGCAAGACGGTATCTGGCGTGAGGCGCCGTCAAACGGCCTTAAAGGCAATTTCGGTCGGGATCACTTCACCTTGCCAGTAAAGCTGCGCCGCCACCTGCCCCGCGAGCTGACGATAAATTTCGGTAAATTCGCTATCCGGGCGGCTTACCACCGTTGGCTCGCCGCGGTCCAAATCCTCACGCAGGCTGATATGCAGCGGCAGTTGTCCCAGCAGCGCGCACTGGAACTGCTCCGCGAGCTTTTCCGCGCCGCCGGTGCCGAAAATCGCTTCGAGATTGCCGCAATGACTGCAAATATGCATGCTCATGTTTTCTACGATACCCAGCACCGGCACCCCGACTTTGTTAAACATCACAATACCCTTGCGCGCATCCGCCAGGGCGATGTCCTGCGGCGTCGTCACCACCAGCGCGCCGGTCACCGGGATATTCTGCGCCAGCGTCAGTTGGATATCGCCGGTGCCGGGGGGCATATCCAGTATCAGATAATCCAGCTCCGGCCATAGCGTATCGGTGAGCAGTTGCAGCAGGGCTTTGCTGGCCATGGGACCGCGCCAGACCATGGCATTGTCTTCGGTCACCATGTAGCCGATGGAGTTTGTCGCCAGACCGTGAGCCATAATCGGCGCCATATGCTGCCCGTCCGGCGACGTGGGTCGCTCGTGGGTGGTGCCCAGCATGGTCGGAATCGAGGGGCCATAGATATCCGCGTCCAGAAGCCCGACGCGCCCGCCTTCCGCCGCCAGCGCTAGCGCCAGATTGACGGCGGTGCTGGATTTGCCCACGCCGCCTTTACCGGAGCTGACGGCAATCAGATTGCGCACGCCGCTTACCCCCGTTTGGTCCTTGACCCGTTTCATGGTGGCGATAGTGTGTATCAGCTTCCAGTCGATGGCGGTGGCGCCGGTCAGGCGTAGCAGCTCGGCGCTGACGCTTTCCTTTAGCTCGGCGAAACCGCTTTGCCAGGCAAACGGCATGACCAGCTCAATGTGCAGCGTGCCGTCAAGTAACGCGCTGTGATGTAACGCTTTCAACACGGTTAAATCGCGTTTCAGCGTCGGGTGTTTGAAAGCGCCCAGCACGCGGCTTACTTGCTCGCGCAGCGCTTCAGGGGTGGTTGGTGGCGTTAAAGGATTCATCCCGGCTCCTTTGGGTTCTGTTTAGAGGATGAGTGACCATTCGCCTTAGCATAACAGGGCTCATCCGCCACTGCGGAAAAAAAGTTCGCCGCCGTGATGGCGGGCATGCCGCTTGTTTACGTGAGGCATCGCTATCGGTTACCATCGACTGCCCTTATGACACTTAACAAAAGCCTATTCCTACCATGACTCAAGTCGCGAAAAAAATATTGGTAACCTGTGCGTTACCTTACGCAAACGGTTCCATCCATCTCGGCCATATGCTCGAGCATATTCAGGCGGATATCTGGGTCCGTTATCAGCGAATGCGCGGCCATCAGGTTTATTTCATTTGTGCTGATGATGCTCACGGCACGCCAATCATGCTTAAGGCGCAGCAGCTGGGTATTGCGCCGGAAGAGATGATCAATGAAATGAATCTGGAGCATCAGACGGATTTTGCCGGCTTTGGCATCAGCTACGACAACTACCATTCAACCCACAGCGAAGAGAATCGGCAGCTGTCGACGTTAATTTATCAGCGTCTGAAGGAAAACGGTTTTATCAAATCGCGGACCATTTCCCAGCTGTTCGATCCCGAAAAAGCCATGTTTTTGCCCGATCGCTTCGTGAAAGGCAGTTGCCCGAAATGCCACTCCCCCGATCAATACGGCGATAACTGCGAAGTCTGCGGCGCCACCTACAATCCGACGGATCTCATCAATCCGAAATCGGCGGTGTCGGGCGCCACGCCGGTCATGCGGGAATCGGAACACTTCTTCTTTGATTTACCCGCCTTCAGCGAAATGCTGCGCGCCTGGACGCGTTCCGGCGCGCTGCAAGAGCAGGTGGCGAACAAGATGCAGGAGTGGTTCGAGTCAGGGTTGCAGCAGTGGGATATTTCCCGCGATGCGCCTTACTTCGGCTTTGAAGTGCCGGATGCGCCGGGCAAATATTTCTATGTCTGGCTGGATGCGCCCATTGGCTATATGGGGGCGTTCCAGAACCTGTGCCAAAAGCGCAGCGACCTCAGCTTTGACGAATTTTGGGATGTGGATTCCAAGGCTGATCTTTACCATTTCATCGGCAAGGATATCGTTTATTTCCACAGCCTGTTCTGGCCGGCGATGCTAGAAGGCAGCCACTTCCGCAAACCGACCAATTTGTTTGTGCATGGCTACGTGACCGTTAACGGCGCCAAAATGTCCAAATCACGCGGCACCTTCATCAAAGCCAGCACCTATCTGGCGCACCTGGATGCAGACTGTCTGCGTTATTACTACGCCGCTAAACTGTCGTCGCGCATTGATGATATCGACCTTAACCTCGAAGATTTCATCCAGCGGGTCAATGCCGATATCGTCAATAAAGTCGTCAATCTGGCCTCGCGCAACGCCGGCTTTATCAATAAACGCTTTGACGGCCAACTGGCGGCGACGGTGGCCGATCCGGCGCTGTATGCCACCTTCGTGAATGCCGCAACGTCCATAGGCGATGCCTTTAGCAGCCGCGAAACCAGCCGCGCAATCCGCGAAATCATGGCGCTGGCGGATTTGGCCAATCGCTATGTCGATGAGCAGGCGCCCTGGGTGGTAGCGAAACAGGAGGGCCGCGAGGCGGATTTGCAGGCTATCTGTTCGATGGGCATCCAGCTGTTCCGGGTGTTGATGACTTATTTAAAACCGGTTCTGCCTTCGCTGGCAGAGCGGGCTGAAGCCTTTCTCGCAGCCCCGCTCACCTGGAACGACCTGTCAGCCCCGCTGCTGGCGCATCGCATCCGTCCGTTCAAGGCGCTGTTCAGTCGCATCGAGGCAGCCCAGGTGGAGGCGGTGATCGAGGCATCGCGTCTGGAAGCGGCGGCAGCCGGCACGCCGGCCGCGGCGCCGGCGGGCGCGCCGGCAGAGGATCCTATCGCCCCTACGATTGATTTTGATGATTTCGCCAAAGTGGATATGCGGGTGGCGCTGATTAAGCGCGCCGAATTGGTAGAAGGATCGGATAAATTGCTGAAACTCACGCTCGATCTCGGTGGCACCAGCCGTCAGGTATTCTCCGGTATCCGCGCGGCCTACCCCGAGCCACAGCTGCTGGAAGGCCGCCTGACGATCATGGTAGCCAATCTGGCACCGCGCAAAATGCGCTTTGGGGTATCGGAAGGGATGGTGATGGCCGCCGGCCCCGGCGGCAAAGATATCTTCCTGCTCAGCCCGGATGCGGGTGCGCTGCCCGGCATGCCGGTTAAATAACCCGTGCCGTAGGTTCCCGGACGGTGGCCTCCGCCGTCCGGGTATTATCGCCGCTGCTCCTCACCGCTTTCCCCCGCGCTATCTTGCGTTCATGTGCCTGGTATTATTCCCGCCCGCCGCTGTTCAGTTTACCGGAAAGCCGTTATCCTTAATGCCGATACATAATCATCATGGATGTGGGTTGTCATGAAAGGATCTCCCCCGCTAATTAAAGCGTTACTGCTTACCTCGCTGATATTAACCGTTGGACGCGGCCTTACGCTGCCGTTCTTGGCCATTTTTCTCTCGCAACAGCGCGGTATGTCACCCGGGCAAACGGGCCTGGTGCTGGGAGCCAGTCTTACGCTTGCCATTTTGCTCAGCCTTTATGGCATAGGTATCTACACATCAGGGAGGAGGCTTAAGAGCAACTCTCGCTAAATGAGTAAGTTCTTCCAGACTATATTCCGATAATAATTTTAGTGTATTCAACAAGATGGATAGGCCAGCGAGCAGAGCAGGAGCGCTCTCTCTGCGGCCTCGCTTTTGCTGTCGTCCTGACAAGCGACATATCAGCTGGCGGGCTGCCGCATTTTCTTCTCCTTCAGCGCGTTGCAGCCGCCATACCAGAACAGCAGCCATACTGGCTATTAACAACCTGCGTAGTACGGCTGGCGCGCTGCGCTGAAGCCATGTTTCTACGTCATGTCCGGCACCTTTCAGCAACTTAAAAAATGATTCAATATTCCAGCGCCAGTAATACCAACGAGCTACTTCCTCGCAGGTGATCTCGCTGCAAACGTTTGTAAGCAGCGTCCAGCGTCCCACCACATTACCGAGATCATCCGTAAGCCGAACAACAACCAATCTGACCGTCAGAGGCTCTCCAGGTTGGATTTTTATGCGGCGGCCGGTTTCTTTATCTTTACGCTTCTGCTGCGCAGCTCGGGTTATGACTATCGAGGTTTCACTGATTTCCATATCAGCTTTTTTCCCTTTCCAGTCTACCTGTCCGCATCCGTTGTATGGCAGAAGAGCAGCAATCTCACCAATTTTCAATGAATTACCTTGCCACTCTGCACCATGTCCTTCTTTTCCTCGGATAAGCCAGCATATTCCTTGAGTACTCAACGTCCGCATATGTCCAATAGAGTCACCCTCTCTATCAATTATATGAATCAGCTTTTTACCTATATTAAGCGATTCCACACGGGCAATATCGGTCGTCAAGGCGTCCATATGTGTCTGCCGTTCGGACAGTCCTTCCGCCAACGTTGAATGACAACCGGTTGCATCGGTAAGTGTCTGAGATAGAGGCGCTATTGGCAAACCCGTGCCAGCATCAACCAGCAAGCTGCTTTGAAGTTCATATCCAACATCGCCACCGTGCGTCATTTTTAAGCGTCCGTATTTGGCATGATGGTAAAGAAATTGTAAACGTGACCAATCATGAACAACGAGAGCGTATGGATGCGGGCTAAGCGAAATTTGCTCAAGTGCTAGCGAAATAATTGGCTCATTGAGTTGACTGAAGCTAATTCGCTTATTATTCAGAAAACGCCAGACAGCTTGGGTAGTTGCGAAAGTTGATTTTTGAGCACTTGCGAGGTCTTTAACCGCAGAAGCAAGAAGAGCCGCGGGCGTCATATGCTGTTTAACCAGCGTCTGATATCGGCGGGTAAGGCGAGAGTCAATCCCGCCAACAGATAGGTTGAAATCATTCTGCAAAGTAATAACAGGTATCACGATAAATGTGTAGATACCTATG
>NZ_FRDB01000237.1 GCF_900143145.1 Candidatus Sodalis sp. SoCistrobi | reverse complement strand
CGGCGACTCCTACGATAATGCGATGGCAGAGAGTATCAACGGGTTGTACAAAACGGAGGTTATCCACCGCGGGAGCTGGAAAAACCGGACGGAAGTGGAGTTGGCCACGCTGGACTGGGTGGACTGGTACAACAACAGAAGGCTGCTCGGGCGGCTGGGTTACATCCCTCCTACTGAAGCCGAAATGAACTATTACGCTTTGCAATTAGCATCAGAGGAAGCGGCGTAGTATTGCCAAAATTACTCTCTAATAAACTCGGGGTTATTCAATGCAGCCAATTTTTGGTGCAATGGACTGGATCGCTTTCCACTGCGAAGCATGCTCATGCTGAGTTTCCAGCACTAGATTAACTGCCCGTTCACGGACTTCCGGAGAGTAACGTTTGGTCGTTGTCATAGAGACCTCCACTTTTAAAGTATAGACTCTAATTTATCCGGGGTGATTCAGGGATAGAGTTCATCCACATGCAGCGCGGTGTTGCCGAAGGGCACCAGGGACAATTTGGTTATCTCCCAGCAGGCGCGGGTGAATGGCCAACTGATGATAAGCACGATACTGAGTAACGTCGCCAGCAGCCAGGCCAAGGTGGTGAAGAAACCGCCGAAAATAAAATTAAGAATATTGAGTAGCGTTCGCATAGCGCTCTGGAGGTTAAAGGCTAAAAATCGTTAGCGCTGATTGTCTCTGATCCCTATTGTGAATTCTACTCTGTTTTTCTGGCTGGAGCAGGACATCTTAAAGCGGGTACACTAAAGACAGACATCATCGCCTCTCGGAATCCTGGCACGCTTATGGAACTTAAATCCACCTCAATCGGCAAACGTCTGGCGCAGCATCCCTACAACCACGTACGGCTATTGCACGCCGGCGTGGAGGTCAGCGGCGATAAACATCACTATCTGATCCCGTTTAATCAGATCCTGGCCATTCAGTGCCGCCGCGGCATTGTCTGGGGCGAGCTGGAATTTGAACTGCCCGAAGGGAAAGTGGTGCGTCTGCACGGCACCGAGTGGCAGGAAACGCAGCGATTCCACCGCCTCCTCCAGCAGTCGTGGCAAGACTGGAGTGCGGAGATGAGCGCCATCGCCGCCGGGGTGTTGAACGAACAGGTGTTGAAAATCCAGCAGATTATCGATAAGGATAGTTGGCTGTTACAGCAAGATTTGGTCGCGCTGCAGGAGGGAGTCCAACAGGCCGTCGACGCGCTACCGCTGCCCGTCGCCCGGCTCGAGGCGTTTGACGCTTGCCGGGAGCCCTGGCGTCAATGCCAGGAATGGTTGCAAGACGGCGCGCTACGGGTGAAGGCGCGCAATCAGCAATGGACGGCGCGTATGTTGCTAGAACATGAGGATTTCTTCCGCTCGGTGGAAAGTTCGCCGCTTAATCTTGCCCAAAGCCGCGCAGTGGTGAACGGCGAGCGGTCGCTGCTGGTGCTGGCCGGCGCCGGTAGCGGCAAAACCTCGCTGCTGGTGGCGCGCGCCGGCTGGCTACTGCGGCGCAAGCTGGCGACGCCTGAGCAGATTTTGCTGCTGGCGTTCGGCCGCCAGGCAGCACGGGAAATGGACGATCGCCTGCGGCAGAGGCTGAACGTAGACTCGATTCAGGCAAGCACCTTTCACGCCCTGGCGCTGATGATTATCCGTCAAGGCAACAAAAAGGCCCCCGCCGTAAGCAAGCTTGAGAGCGATGGCGCCGCGCGGCGTAAACTGCTGATTGATCATTGGCGCCAGCAATGTCGCGAAAAAAAAGCGCAGGCCAAAGGGTGGCGACTATGGATTAGCGAGGAGTTGGGCTGGGAGGTGCCGGAGGGGGACTTTTGGCAGAATGATAAATTGGCAAATCGTCTGGCGGGACGGCTGGAACGTTGGGTCGGTCTGATGCGATCGCACGGCGGCAGCCAGGCCGAAATGATAGACGCGGCGCCCGATGCGCTTCGCGAGCAGTTTCAAAAACGCATCCGGCTGCTGGCGCCGCTGTTGAAAGCCTGGAAACAGGCGTTGAAGGAAGAGGGCGCGGTTGATTTTGACGGTCTTATCCATCAGGCGGTGGATATTTTGCAAAAAGGCCGCTTCGTGAGCCCGTGGAAACATATTCTGGTGGATGAGTTCCAGGATATCTCACCCCAGCGCGCCAGGCTTATCACGGCGTTATGCCAACAAAACAGCGCCACCGCATTGTTTGCCGTTGGGGATGATTGGCAGGCGATTTATCGCTTCAGCGGCTCGGAACTGGCGTTGACCACCGCCTTTGGCGCGAGTTTTGGCGGTGGCGAACCGCTGGCGTTGGATACCACCTATCGCTTTAATCAACGCATTGGCGAAGTGGCTAACCGTTTTGTGCAGCAAAATCCGTTTCAGCTGGCCAAACCGCTCAACAGCCTGACGCGTGGCGGCAAAAAAGCGGTGCAGATCCTGCCGGAGGATCAACTGGATGCGTTATTGAATAAACTCAGCGGTTTTGTCACGCCGACGCAGCGTATTTTGGTGCTGGCACGCTATCACCATCTACGACCGGCGCTGCTGGCGAAAGCGGCGACACGCTGGCCCCATCTGCAGATTGATTTTATGACCATACATGCCAGCAAAGGGCAGCAGGCGGAGTATGTGATCATTGTTGGCGTTAACGACGGGCGCGACGGTTTTCCGGCGCCCGCACGGGAATCCATTATCGAACAAGCTTTACTGCCCCAGCCGGAAGATTACCCTGATGCGGAAGAGCGTCGCCTGCTGTATGTGGCGCTTACCCGCGCCAAAGAGCAGGTCTGGCTTTTGACGGATAAGGCGAACCCGTCGGTATTTATTGAGGAACTGGTGAGTCAGGGTGTACCACGGGCGAAAAAACCCTGACACGGGCGATTCGCCGCGCGGCACGCGCCGCCTGCGGGCATGGACGAGGCACTTGCCACGGCCTTCGTCCTGTCAGGATGGCAAACGTTCTGCCAGGTAGCGTTGGTAATCGGGGATAGCGATTGCCACGTCCTGATGGAAAAGCGGCGAGCTTATCAGAAAATCGGCCGTGGAACGGTTGGTGGCTACCGGAATATTCCATACCGTTGCCAAACGCAGCAGCGCTTTGACATCGGGGTCGTGCGGAACCGCATTCAGCGGATCCCAAAAGAAAATCATCATATCGATTTTGCCTTCGGAAATCAGGGCGCCAACCTGCTGATCCCCTCCCATGGGGCCGCTGAGCATGCTATTAACCGGCAGACCGGTTTTAAGCTGCACCAGGTTGCCGGTGGTCCCGGTGGCATACAACACATGCTCCGAAAGCTGCGCTTTGTTGGTCTCCACCCAGTTGAGTAGAGATTGTTTACAATGATCGTGCGCCACCAGCGCGATATGTTTACTTGCGGCGATGGTGCGGGTAGTTGATTCCATGTCCAGTTCCTTAAGTCAGACGGTCTGACTATAGATTACTGAAACTCTGTTTCACTGCAAAGAGACAAACCGGTAAATCGATAAAAAAGGCGGTTTATTTTGCCTCCGCCGTGGAGGTTACGTTTCGCTGGCGCACCCAGTCTAGAAAACGTTCCCGGCTGGCGGTATCGGCCTGCAAAAACCAGAACCGCAGCATTTGTTCCGCGTGGCCGCTGGCTGAACTGGTGAACGGGGGACTGACGGCGGATTTCGCCGGACGAGGCGCTGGCACCGTCGGTCCATGACGACGGTTATATTGCTCCAGCGCGGGCAGTAAACTGTTTTTGTCTGCATCGAGCCGGCTGACGCTGACCGGTTGCGGTTTCTGGTTTTGATCCTGCAGGCCTATCAGCGGCTGAAGGCAAAAACGTTCGCCCTCGGCACGGTTAGCGAAAGGGGGCAATACAAATTGCAGCCGCCGCGCCTCGCCCGTGCTAAAGCCGATGACGATATAGAGCGCGCTGCAGGACGGCGATATCGTGCCTTTACCGTCAGTCGGGGGTTGCACCAGGGTAAAGACGAGCTGATGATGGCCTTGCTCCAGTGAATAACCCCGAGTTTATTAGAGAGTAATTTTGGCAATACTACGCCGCTTCCTCTGATGCTAATTGCAAAGCGTAATAGTTCATTTCGGCTTCAGTAGGAGGGATGTAACCCAGCCGCCCGAGCAGCCTTCTGTTGTTGTACCAGTCCACCCAGTCCAGCGTGGCCAACTCCACTTCCGTCCGGTTTTTCCAGCTCCCGCGGTGGATAACCTCCGTTTTGTACAACCCGTTGATACTCTCTGCCATCGCATTATCGTAGGAGTCGCCG
>NZ_FRDB01000380.1 GCF_900143145.1 Candidatus Sodalis sp. SoCistrobi | reverse complement strand
GTCATATGCTGTTTAACCAGCGTCTGATATCGGCGGGTAAGGCGAGAGTCAATCCCGCCAACAGATAGGTTGAAATCATTCTGCAAAGTAATAACAGGTATCACGATAAATGTGTAGATACCTATGCATTTACGCAGGGTTCGGTGAATCCGGTCATCCAGCGGGCGTCCTCGCTGGTCTTTGATTCCGTCCAGCACAAGAAAAAGGCCACGGCGGGACGCGCCAGCGGCGAGCTGTATTACGGTCGGCGCGGCACGCTGACCCATTTTTCCCTGCAGCAGGCAATGGTGGAGCTGGAAGGCGGCGCCGGCTGCGCGCTCTATCCGTGCGGTACCGCAGCGGTCAGCAACGCGATTCTGTCTTTCGTCTCGGCGGGCGATCATATTCTGGTCACCGGTTCGGCTTATGAGCCAACGCAGGACTTCTGCCGTCATATCCTCGGCAAAATGAATATTACCACCACTTGGTTCGATCCGCTTATTGGCGCGGATATTGGCGATCTGATTCAGGATAATACGCGGGTGGTGATGCTGGAATCGCCAGGGTCAATTACCATGGAAGTGCAGGATATTCCTGCTATCGTGCGCGCGGTACGCGCCAAAAATCCTGACATTGTCATTATGTTGGATAATACCTGGGCGGCAGGAATACTGCTAAAAGCGCTGGATTTGGGCGTGGATATTTCCCTTCAGGCCGGCACCAAATATCTTATCGGCCATTCCGATGCGATGATCGGCACCGCGGTGGCCAACGCGCGCTGCTGGGATCAATTGCGAGAGCAATCCTATTTGATGGGCCAGATGGTTGATGCCGATACCGCTTATATGGCCGAGCGAGGGCTGCGCACGCTGGGCATTCGGCTAAAACAGCATCCGGCCTCAGCAATACCCGTTTCCAGCTGTTCAATTGGTTAAGCGCGCTAATATGGGTCACCGTGCTGGTATCGCTCGGCTATGCCATCAGCCATGTGCCGGTGGTTAAGCATCATGAGGATAAGGTGATGATGGCGTTGATGGCGTTGATTGTGCTGCCCGTGGTGCTGCTGGTCACCGGTCTGATAGGCAGCGTGCTGCTGATTATCCGCCGGCGGCGAGTCAAAAACGCCTAGCGCGCCCCGGCCCTTAAGTGCATAGGTATCTACACATTTATCGTGATACCTGTTATTACTTTGCAGAATGATTTCAACCTATCTGTTGGCGGGATTGACTCTCGCCTTACCCGCCGATATCAGACGCTGGTTAAACAGCATATGA
>NZ_FRDB01000203.1 GCF_900143145.1 Candidatus Sodalis sp. SoCistrobi | reverse complement strand
CGGCGACTCCTACGATAATGCGATGGCAGAGAGTATCAACGGGTTGTACAAAACGGAGGTTATCCACCGCGGGAGCTGGAAAAACCGGACGGAAGTGGAGTTGGCCACGCTGGACTGGGTGGACTGGTACAACAACAGAAGGCTGCTCGGGCGGCTGGGTTACATCCCTCCTACTGAAGCCGAAATGAACTATTACGCTTTGCAATTAGCATCAGAGGAAGCGGCGTAGTATTGCCAAAATTACTCTCTAATAAACTCGGGGTTATTCACTCACGGGTAATAAAGAGACAATTTTGCTGTTCATGAAACTGGCTTCGCTGTTGATGATAAAGCCGCGTGGCTTCCTCAAGGTCCTCCAACAAGGCTGCCGGCACCCCCTGCGCCGGCGTATCTTCCGCCAGCGCCAGCAAAGAGGGTTGCAGGCTGATATCAACTATTTCAAGCTGATGTTGAGCGTTAATGCGCGCATCCACCCGTTGGGCGAAACCGATACCGTTCAGTCTCGCCTTTAGAGCGCCTCCTTTATTTAGCCATTGTTGCAGGGCATCACGCTCGACCGTGACATGGTCGACTTGGATGTCATGCAGTACCAGCGGCGTTTGCAGCATCAAGGTCAATACCGGCTCGGTCAGCGACGCCGGCAGGCTGTAGTGGGGTTTACGACTCATCAGGGTCTTGGCGGGCGAAAGGGTCAGCGCCCGCTGGGCCTGGCTTTGGGCAATATGTTGACGTTTTTGCCGGTTGAAAGTCTGAATTTTGGTCAAAATCGCCTGTTGTTGATAACCCTGCTCCACCATCAGCAGCTCAAGTTGCTGATTGATAAGCTGGTAACTGACAGGGTCATGCCACAAGCACTCTTTCAATAGGATGATATCCACCGGGGTAATGCTTTGTCGATCGCTGAAAAACGCGCTGGCCTGCAACAGGCGCAGCGCCTTTTTCCAGCGCCGATCGGAAATGTAAGGGGCATCGGGTAACGCTTCCAGCCGCTGGCGCAATTGATAGATGAGCTCGAAACAGGCCGCCGGCAGCGTCACCCGGTCAATCTGCCGTTGCCAGTCCTGATATTCTTCGTCGCTTACCCGCAGCTGTGCGGGAACCTCCTGCGGCTGGCTGTCGCCATGGCTTGTCAGCAGCGCGTGAAAATTGTTCTTCTCCTTTACCTTGTCCAGCCACAGGCGGATTAACATTCGGTCATACAGCGCTTCCAACCCGCTATCGGCCTCGGGCAATTCGTTGGAAGCGGTAATAAGCAGCCGCAGCGGCATCGTCTGCTCCTGAGAGCCGTTACGGAACCGCCGTTCATTAATTGCGGTGAGCAGGGTGTTTAAAATCGCCGGCCCCGCCTTCCATATTTCATCCAGAAAAACGATTTCCGCCTCGGGCAAATACCCTTGGGTCATGCGATGATAGCGGCCCTCCTCTTTCAGCGCCTGGATGGACAGCGGGCCGAACACTTCCTCTGGGGTAGAAAAACGGGTCATCAGATAATCGAAGGCGCGCGCGTGACTGAACGCCAGCTTTAGGCGCCGGGCGATGAGGCTTTTGGCAATGCCGGGCGGCCCCAGCAAAAACACGCTTTCGCCGGAAAGCGCCGCCAGCAGGCAGAGCCGCATGGTATGCTGGCGCTCATATAACCCGCTTTCCAGTACACTACTAAGGCGAGAAATTCTTTCCGCCAGAAGGGACATAGAAGCCATAATAAGATCGGTTATCCCTGTGAGTGGTGAAAACAACACAATAAACCAGCGCATTTTATAAAGAAATGCCCGGGTAAATTTATCCGTTATCAACTTTTTTTGCGTTAATCGCCCTTCAACGGGGGATAATCAGGATTAGAATTAGGGTTTCGGCATTTTTCAGGCATACTGTGCGCTTTTGGTTTTCGAGGAAGCGCATCCACGCATGCTCCTGGACGACAAAATAGCGCGAAGAAAAGGTTATGAACAAAGATCATAAGCAGTCGCTGCCGGCGGTCACGCTTGCCGCCATAGGCGTCGTGTATGGTGATATTGGCACCAGTCCTTTATATACCTTACGTGAATGTCTTGCCGGCCATTATGGTTTTGGCGTTGAACGCGTGGTGGTATTTGGTTTCTTATCCCTGATTTTCTGGCTTTTGATCCTGATCGTTTCCCTTAAATACCTTCTCTTTGTCATGCGCGCTGACAATGCCGGCGAAGGCGGTATTCTGACGCTGATGTCGCTCGCCGGCAGAAATACCGGCGCCAAATTGACGCCGGTGCTGGTGATTATCGGGCTTATCGGTGGCAGCTTCTTTTACGGCGAGGTCGTTATCACGCCGGCCATCTCAGTGATGTCGGCGATAGAAGGGTTGCAAATCGCGGCCCCCTCGCTGCAGGAATTTATCGTCCCGCTCTCCGTCGTGGTGCTGACGCTTTTGTTTTTCATTCAAAAGAAAGGGACCGGCAGCGTTGGCAAACTTTTCGCACCGGTGATGTTATTATGGTTCCTCACGCTCGGCGTGCTGGGCGTGCGCGGTATCATCGATAATCCCGAAGTGCTCTATGCCCTTAATCCGAAATGGGCTATCGCCTTTTTCGCCGAATATCAAACCGTCTCCTTCTTTGCTCTGGGCGCGGTGGTGTTGGCCATCACTGGTGTAGAAGCGTTGTATGCCGATATGGGCCATTTCGGTAAATTGCCTATTCGCATCGCCTGGTTCAGCGCGGTGCTGCCGTCCCTGGTGCTTAATTATTTCGGTCAGGGCGCCCTGTTGCTGTCCAAACCGGCGGCAATCAAAAACCCTTTCTTTTTACTTGCCCCCGATTGGGCGTTGATTCCATTGCTTATTCTCGCGACACTGGCAACGGTTATCGCTTCACAGGCGGTGATCTCCGGCGTGTTTTCCCTGACTCGCCAGGCGGTGCGTCTGGGATATATGCCGCCGATGCGCATCATTCATACCTCCGAGATGGAGGTAGGCCAAATTTATATACCTTTCATTAACTGGCTGCTGTATATCGCCGTGGTGCTGGTGATTGTCAGCTTTGAGCACTCCAGTAATTTGGCGGCGGCCTACGGTATTGCGGTGACCGGCACTATGGTGCTGACCAATATTCTGTCTTGTACCGTGGCCAGAAAAAACTGGCACTGGAACCTGTTACTGGTATCCGTGCTGCTGCTGGCGTTGTTGTGTCTCGATGTGCCTATGTTTGCCGCCAACGCCCTGAAAATTTTCTCCGGCGGCTGGCTACCGTTGCTGCTGGGCTTCCTGATGTTCATCGCCATGACCACCTGGAAAAGCGAACGGTTCCGCTTGTTGCGACGGATCCATGAACATGGAAATTCTCTGGAAGCGCTGATTGCCTCGTTGGAAAAATCGCCGCCGGTGCGGGTGCCGGGCACCGCGGTATTTATGTCGCGCGCCATGAACGTGATCCCATTTGCCCTGCTGCATAACCTGAAACATAACAAAGTGTTGCATGAGCGCGTTGTGCTGCTGACGCTGCGCACCGAAGATGCCCCCTTCGTCCATAATGTCCGCCGGGTCACTATCGAAGCGCTATCGCCCACTTTTTGGCGTGTCGTGGCAAGCTATGGTTTCAAAGAGACGCCGGATATGGAGGAAATTTTCCATCGCTGCGGCCTTGAGGGGCTATCCTGCCGGATGATGGAAACCTCCTTTTTTATGTCCCATGAATCGCTGATTCTCGGCAAGCGGCCCTGGTATCTCATGGTACGGGGTAAACTTTTCATGGCGTTAAGCCGTAACGCCCTGCGCGCGCCGGATCAATATCTCATACCGCCTAACCGGGTCATTGAGTTGGGAACGCAGATAGAGATCTGACGTTTCAATCATTTTCAGCCAGCAACTGCTGGCAGGCGGTGAAAGCGCCCGGACCATCGCCGGCGAAAATGGCATCCACGATGGCCTGATGCCGGCCAAGTTTGATGACATCATCGCTGGCAATGGCGCGAAAGTAGTTCTGATAAATCGAACTGAACACATTGGCGAACGAAGACAGAAACGGGTTACCGCTGATTTCATAAATATGGCGGTGAAAATCCGCATCGACGCTTATCCAGCGTTCGCGGTCGAAATGCTGGTGAAGCCTGCGCATCTCTTCCATTAACGTTCCCAGCCGCTGCCGTTCGCTTTCGCTGGCGTTCACAGCGGCCAATGCGCAGGCTTGCGGCTCCAGGCTGATTCGCATAATCAGAAAATGCGCCAGGATGTCCTGGAAATTTTCCCTGTTCAGCCACCATCCCAATAGTTCCTGATCGAGAAAATTCCATTGGTGGCGCGGCAATACCCGCGTTCCAATTCTGGGACGCGGCAAGACCATCCCCTTCGCCGCCAGGATTTTTACCGCTTCGCGCACGGCGGTGCGGCTTACGCCGAATTGTTCCCCTAATTCCACTTCGCCGGGCAGGATATCCCCGGCGGCAAATTCGCCCGCCAGGATACGCTGGCTTAATTTTTCAGCCAGTACATAGGAGAGGTTGCGTTGAGCGGCCCGTTGCTGCACGGATAAATGCATAGCGTTCTTTCCTATACCCTCATGACAATAAACCTACACATACTATGCCAGCGTGGTGAATGCGGGGGGAAATTCCCGTTCCTGGCGCATAATAACGCCATTTTTATCGCTTTTGCTGAAAAATAAATCAATCAAATCGGTTTTGTGAAATAGCGCTTGTCACCGGCCGTTTAGGCCCTATAATTCGCCTCCACTGACCGGGAACAGTCGCTGCGGCGCACCGGCTCAGCCAGAGGCAGGCGGCCCGTTATGGGCAAATAAAAGCTTGACTCTACAGCGGAAAAGCGTAATATACGCCACCCGCGCCGGTCGAGAAAATCAGCCTCCCGGCACTGCTCTTTAACAATTTATCAGACAATCTGTGTGGGCACTCACAAGACGATATCGACATACCGAAATATCAAGTCTTGAAGAGTGAACAACAAATATTCATATGAATACCAGTTTTAATTCTTTGAGCATCAAGCTTTTAATTGAAGAGTTTGATCATGGCTCAGATTAAACACTGGCGGCAGGCCTAACACATGCAAGTCGAGCGGCAGCGGGAAGAAGCTTGCTTCTTTGCCGGCGAGCGGCGGACGGGTGAGTAATGTCTGGGGATCTGCCCGATGGCGGGGGATAACTACTGGAAACGGTAGCTAATACCGCATAACGTCGCAAGACCAAAGTGGG
>NZ_FRDB01000204.1 GCF_900143145.1 Candidatus Sodalis sp. SoCistrobi | reverse complement strand
CGGCGACTCCTACGATAATGCGATGGCAGAGAGTATCAACGGGTTGTACAAAACGGAGGTTATCCACCGCGGGAGCTGGAAAAACCGGACGGAAGTGGAGTTGGCCACGCTGGACTGGGTGGACTGGTACAACAACAGAAGGCTGCTCGGGCGGCTGGGTTACATCCCTCCTACTGAAGCCGAAATGAACTATTACGCTTTGCAATTAGCATCAGAGGAAGCGGCGTAGTATTGCCAAAATTACTCTCTAATAAACTCGGGGTTATTCACACCAGCGGCTCGTAGGTGGTGCCGTAGGCCTTCTGCTGCCATACCGCCCAGGGGGGAATTTTGCCGCTTTCCGCCGACGCGTAGGGCAGCGCGTAATCGCTTGCCAGTTTTAGCGCGGTGTCCATCGACGAGCTCCAGATCACATCGCCGCTGGTGCCGCCGGCGGCCTGCTCGCTGATATAGCGGTTATAAAGTTCGGTACTGTTCATGTCGTTGTACTCCACCTTGATCTGCGGATAGCGGGCGGCAAACCCTTTCAGCAGCGGGCCGGCGGCTTTGGTATCGGTGGTGGAGTAGATAACGAGACGGCCCTCCTTTTCCGCAGCGGCGACGGTTTTCTGATAATCGGCGGGATAACCGTCCGGCAAGGTTTGCGCCGTAGCGGCAGTGCTGATGAAAACGACGACACAGAGCGACGAAAATAGGCTTTTATTAATCATGGTCATTATTCTCATAACATTAATTTCAATTAAAATTAACATATAGTTAAACATTAGGGCGTTGCAAGGCACCCGGCGGCGCTAAAACCCCAATTTGTGAGCGGGCACACCGTTTATCGCCACCGAAGGAAAGGGCGTGCGGGGAAAAAACTTGAATAGGGAACGATCATTTCCTATATTGATATCACCGGTTGGTTTTCGCGACCGGATGCCGCCCGCGGCGCAGCGGGCCGCGACCACCCCCATCAATCACAGGAGTTGCCATGTCCACCGCCCCGCTTAACGACGTTCGGCGCGTCGAGGCCAAACCTAGCAGCCACCCCGATGCTACCCTGCCCGGCTTCAGCCACCATTTTGCCACCGTTAACGGTCTGCGCTGGCATTATCTGCGCGGCGGCAGGCCCGACGGCGCCCCGCTGGTGTTACTGGCGGGCTTCCCGCAAAGTGGCTATGCGTGGCGCAAAACCTTGCCGCTGCTGGCGGAACATTTCGACTTATGGCTGCCGGATTTGCCCGGGCAAGGCGATTCCGACTTGCCGGCGGATGGCTATGATACCCAGACCACCGCACACCGACTGCATGACTTCCTGCAACAGCAGAAGGTCGGCCCTTGCTATCTGGCCGCCCATGACGTCGGCGCCTGGGTCGCATTCCCTTATACGTTGCTGTTTGGCGCCACGGTGAAAGGGCTGGCGTTGCTCGACGCCGGCATTCCCGGTATCACTTTGCCCGACACGTTACCTATCGCCCCGGCGCAGGCCTGGCGCACCTGGCATTTCGCGTTTCATGCCCTGGATGATTTGCCGGAAAGTCTCATCACCGGCCGGGAACGGGTGTATCTGACGTGGTTTTTGCGCCGCAAAGCCGCCAATCCGCAAAGTTTCAGCGAGGCCGACATCGACGAATACCTGCGCACTTTCAGCCGCCCGGGGGCGCTGCGCGCCGGTCTTGCCTGGTATCGGGCGGCCACGCTCAGCGCCGAGCAAAACCGCCGTCTTTGCGCCGCCGGTACCTTGGTCCCGCCGTTGCTGGCGATGAGCGCCGATCATGGCTCAATGGCGGACATGGCCGCGCCGCTGCGGGCGTACGCCCGTCAGGTCAGCGGCGTCATCATTCCCTTTTCGGGCCATTTTTTACCCGAGGAGCAGCCGGCGGCGGTGGCGCAGGCGTTAATCGCTTTTTTTTCGCGGCACCGCGTCGGGCTGAATCCTGCGCAATCGCGCGCCGTGTGAGGCCGTTAAGACGAACTTTCTGCCCGACGCGCGGGTATTTTGCTACAGTAGCAGGATGCCTTCAGACAAAAAGCAGGAGTTAATGTATGGCAATCGAATATGCGGTCATCGCCGGTGGCTGTTTTTGGTGTACCGAAGCGGTGTTTAAAGATGTCATCGGCGTGGAATCGGTGACCAGCGTGTATACCGGCGGTACCGTGCCCCACCCGAGCTATAAGCAGGTCTGCACCGGCGAAACCGGCCATGCTGAAGCTATCCGCGTCGGTTTCGACCCGGCCCGGCTGAGCTATGGGGAATTGCTGGATATCAGCTTCGCCACCCATGACCCGACCCAGCTTAATCGTCAAGGCAACGATATCGGCACCCAGTATCGTTCGGCGGTGTTTTACACTTCGCCCGAGCAAAAGCAAGAAGCCGAAGCGGCTATTCAACGTGCCCAGGCGGACTACAGCAGCCCCATTGTCACCACGCTCGAACCGCTGGGCGAATGGTATCCGGCCGAAGACTACCATCAGGATTATTGGCAAGGCGAAGGCCAGCAGAACCGCTATTGTCTGGCGGTGATCCCGCCCAAGCTGCAAAAGCTGCATAAACGCTACGCCGCTAAAAGCAAATCCCAGCAGGCGTAACGGGCTTAACTCTATCCGTTCGCCACCCCGGCGGCGCGGCGGAAAGGGCCTTACCGTTGCACCGGGCAATTCGGCCACTGTCGTTTTCTCTGATTGAGGCGGCTATCACGCCTCTTGGGCAATTCGGGCCTCTGCCCTGACCTCATCTGGGTGGCGCGGTGCGCCAGCCCCCCTTTGGTAAAGAGTGACCACCTCCCCCACCATCAGCAGGCTGGGCGACACGGGCTTTTCCCGTGCGATGGTCTGCGCCAGTCCCCCCAGCGTGGTCAGCAACACCCGCTGCCCGACGCGGGTACCGTTTTCGATAATCGCCACCGGCGTTTGCGCCGCCCGGCCATTTTCAATCAGCCCGCGACTGACCTCTGCGCTCCAGGTCAACCCCATATAGAACACCAGCGTCTGGTGCGGATCGCGCAACGCCGCCCAGTCCAGCGCCGGGGCACCCTCTTTGCCATGACCGGTAATAAACTGCACCGACTGGGCGCAGTGCCGGTGCGTCAGCGGGATGCCGGTACTGGCGGCGCAGCCGGCCGCTGCGGTAATTCCCGGCACCACCTGGCAAGCGATCCCCGCATGCTGCAACGCCAGCATCTCTTCACCGCCGCGGCCGAAAATAAAGGGATCGCCGCCCTTCAGGCGCACCACCCGGTGGCCGGCGCGGGCTAGACTGACCAGCAGTCGATTAATATCCTGCTGTTTCATACCATGTCGGCCGGGTGCCTTGCCGACGTCAATGCGCAGCGCCGTCGGCGGGATCAGCGCCACCACCTCGTCGGACACCAGCCTGTCCACCACCACCACCGTCGCCTGTTGCATGGCGCGTAAGGCTTTGACCGTCAGCAGTTCCGCATCCCCCGGCCCCGCGCCCACCAGCCAAACCGTGCCGGTCGTGGAGGCTTTGCCGGGCGCGGGAGCCGTCAGTGCGCTTAATAGTGTCATCATCACCTCCTCAGGCCGGCTGTCGCGCCAGCAGCTGTTTCAGTTCGGGTATACACGAGCCGCAGTTGGTGCCGCAGCGCAGGCGTTTACCCAACGCGTCCACCGTGTTGCACCCCTTGTCAATCGCCCGCGTTATCTGTTTCTCGCCGACGCCGTAACAACTGCAGATCGTGCGTCCGGCGGTTTCACCGCTGGCCTGCTGACCGGCCAGTAGCGCCAGCCTGTCCTCCGGTGCATAGGTATCTACACATCAGGGAGGAGGCTTAAGAGCAACTCTCGCTAAATGAGTAAGTTCTTCCAGACTATATTCCGATAATAATTTTAGTGTATTCAACAAGATGGATAGGCCAGCGAGCAGAGCAGGAGCGCTCTCTCTGCGGCCTCGCTTTTGCTGTCGTCCTGACAAGCGACATATCAGCTGGCGGGCTGCCGCATTTTCTTCTCCTTCAGCGCGTTGCAGCCGCCATACCAGAACAGCAGCCATACTGGCTATTAACAACCTGCGTAGTACGGCTGGCGCGCTGCGCTGAAGCCATGTTTCTACGTCATGTCCGGCACCTTTCAGCAACTTAAAAAATGATTCAATATTCCAGCGCCAGTAATACCAACGAGCTACTTCCTCGCAGGTGATCTCGCTGCAAACGTTTGTAAGCAGCGTCCAGCGTCCCACCACATTACCGAGATCATCCGTAAGCCGAACAACAACCAATCTGACCGTCAGAGGCTCTCCAGGTTGGATTTTTATGCGGCGGCCGGTTTCTTTATCTTTACGCTTCTGCTGCGCAGCTCGGGTTATGACTATCGAGGTTTCACTGATTTCCATATCAGCTTTTTTCCCTTTCCAGTCTACCTGTCCGCATCCGTTGTATGGCAGAAGAGCAGCAATCTCACCAATTTTCAATGAATTACCTTGCCACTCTGCACCATGTCCTTCTTTTCCTCGGATAAGCCAGCATATTCCTTGAGTACTCAACGTCCGCATATGTCCAATAGAGTCACCCTCTCTATCAATTATATGAATCAGCTTTTTACCTATATTAAGCGATTCCACACGGGCAATATCGGTCGTCAAGGCGTCCATATGTGTCTGCCGTTCGGACAGTCCTTCCGCCAACGTTGAATGACAACCGGTTGCATCGGTAAGTGTCTGAGATAGAGGCGCTATTGGCAAACCCGTGCCAGCATCAACCAGCAAGCTGCTTTGAAGTTCATATCCAACATCGCCACCGTGCGTCATTTTTAAGCGTCCGTATTTGGCATGATGGTAAAGAAATTGTAAACGTGACCAATCATGAACAACGAGAGCGTATGGATGCGGGCTAAGCGAAATTTGCTCAAGTGCTAGCGAAATAATTGGCTCATTGAGTTGACTGAAGCTAATTCGCTTATTATTCAGAAAACGCCAGACAGCTTGGGTAGTTGCGAAAGTTGATTTTTGAGCACTTGCGAGGTCTTTAACCGCAGAAGCAAGAAGAGCCGCGGGCGTCATATGCTGTTTAACCAGCGTCTGATATCGGCGGGTAAGGCGAGAGTCAATCCCGCCAACAGATAGGTTGAAATCATTCTGCAAAGTAATAACAGGTATCACGATAAATGTGTAGATACCTATG
>NZ_FRDB01000205.1 GCF_900143145.1 Candidatus Sodalis sp. SoCistrobi | reverse complement strand
TCATATGCTGTTTAACCAGCGTCTGATATCGGCGGGTAAGGCGAGAGTCAATCCCGCCAACAGATAGGTTGAAATCATTCTGCAAAGTAATAACAGGTATCACGATAAATGTGTAGATACCTATGCTCTGACGGAGGCGTTTTAACCCGACGGTTGCGCCGCCGCTGCATGCCGCGTGGCGGCGGCGTAAGCGCTACGGGCTTGTTGCCCTCGGCGAGGCAATTTAACGAGGAGGCTGGGCCGGCCACGGCAGTTCTGCCGCCACAGCCTCCTGCCGCTCACCACACCTGTGCCGGGGCGGCCGACTTTGTCGCCGTCTTGGAGAGTGCCGTGGCGGCCGACTTTGTCGCCGTCGGGGAGGGTGCCGTGGCGGCCGACTGTTGCCGCCGTCGGGGAGGGTGCCGTGGCGGCCGACTGTTGCCGCCGTCGGGGAGGGTGCCGTGGTGGCCGACTGTTGCCGCCGTCGGGGAGGGTACCGCGGCGGCCGACTTTGTCGCCGTCGGGGAGGGTACCGCGGCGGCCGACTGTTGCCGCCGTCGGGGAGGGTACCGTGGCGGCCGACTTTGCCACCGCCGTGGAGTGTGCCGTGCGGCCGATTGTTGCCGCCGGCGGTTTGAGAGTACGCCATCCCATGTCTGTAGCGCGAGGTCATTCCGCCTCAACGCTAACGTGCAGGGCATCGTAGCGCCAGTACTCCAGATCGCAATCGATGATGCGGCCATGCTGGTCGCGGTTGATGCGGGTGATAAAGAGCGCCGGGCTATTTTCGGCGACCTTCAACGCCAGCGACGCCGCCGCCGGGAAGGTGGTGGGACACATATCGAAGCGCACGCGTCCGTAGCGGATATCATAACGAGTGGCGTAGGTTCGGTCAGCGAGGCGGTGAGATCCTGCTGCAATATCGCCGGAAAAAAGGCCGGATTCAAGTAATGCTCAACGTACAGCACCGCCCGGCCATCGATCCGCCGTACCCGGCGGATGCGATAAACCCTGGCAGCTGGCGGCAGCGCGAGCAGGCCGCATAGCATTGCCGGCGCTTCCACCTCCCGGGCGTCCAGCACCAGCGTGGCCGGACGTCGCCCCTGATCGCGCGCCATGGCGTGGAAATGGCTGCGCTGCAGCGGGTTATACACCACCCGCGGCGGGCTGACGAACCAACCGCGCCGTTCTTCGCGGTAAATGACCCCTCTGGCCTCAAGCTGCCCCAGCGCTTCACGCAGGGTGATGCGGGTGGTGGCAAAGTGCGCGCTCATCATCCGCTCCGCCTGCAGTCGATCGTTATGGCCCAGCCGACCGGCGTCTATCCAGTTGGCGATAGTTTGGCAGATGGCATCCACCGTCCTGTAGCGCGCGCTCTCGCCGGGGGAGAGCGCCTTCTCAATGAGCATGTTTATCACCGCTATGTCTGTATTTGATTGCTCGTTTTTTCGCCAGCAGCGGCAGCGTTAAAGAAACCATAACAAAAAAACGGCCCCAAGAGCGGCTGTCATTAAATATTCATCCCGCTGCGCTAGATTGGCTTGGCTTTACTGGACTAGACCAGTAAGGCCAGGCAATTTCATCCTCAATGCGGAGCTTCAGCTATGAAATTTTTGTACGCTTCTGTGTTAACGACAGCGCTGCTGGCCATCGGCCCGGCAGGCTATGCCGCGGCAGCCGACAACGTGGCGGCGCTGGCGCAGGCGGCGCGCCAGGAAGGTCAGGTCATGAGCGTCGGGATGCCCGATTCGTGGGCCAACTGGAAACAGACCTGGCAGGATTTGGCCAGCCAATACCAGATACAGCACAGCGATACGGATATGAGTTCCGCGCAGGAAATCGCCAAATTTCTGGCGGAAAAGAATAACGCCAGCGCCGATATCGGCGATGTTGGCGTCTCTTTTGCCCCGCTGGCGGTACAAAAAGGGGTGACGCAACCCTATAAACCCAGCACCTGGGATCAAATTCCTGCCTGGGCGAAAGATAAGGACGGCCACTGGGCGGTGGCCTACACCGGCACCATTGCTTTTATCGTCAATAAACAGACGGTGAAAAATATTCCCCACAGCTGGGCGGATTTGCTTAAGGGCGATTATAAGGTCGCCTTGGGAGATGTCGGCACCGCGGCACAAGCGGTAAATGGCAGCCGCTTATGCCATGGGCGGCAACGAAACGAATCTGCAACCGGGCCTCGACTTCTTCGCCAAATTGGCTAAAGCCGGCCGGCTGGGCTTGAACGATCCCACTATCGCCGCGCTGGAGAAAGGCGAAGTGGACGTCGGGATCATCTGGGACTTTAACGGCCTGAACTACCGCGACACCATTGATAAAACCCGGTTTGAAGTGCTGATCCCCGCCGATGGCACTATCACCTCCGGCTACAGCACCATCATCAACAAATACGCCAAACATCCCAACGCCGCCAAATTCGCCCGCGAATATATCTTCTCGGACGCCGGGCAGATCAATTTGGCCCGCGGCTACGCCCGTCCGATTCGCGTCGAGCATCTGACGCTGCCGGCTGACGTCCAGGCGAAACTGCTGCCCGAGGAACAGTATAAGAATGCCCACCCGATAGCCGATACCGCGGCCTGGGAAAAGAACGCCAAAGCGCTGCCGCGTCTGTGGCAGGAAAACGTGATGATGACGATGAAGCAATAAACAGATTTCCCTGGCGCCGTGCCGGCGGTATGGCCCTTCTCGCCGGCGGCGCGTCGACGGCCAGGGGATCGGCGCCGGTGTCGCGCGCCTCGCGGCGGTAATCGACCGCGGCGGGGACGTCCGCGCGAGACTGACAGGCATGAGGAACGGGTGTGAAAACAATTTTAGTGATATTGGACGGACTCAGTTATGTGGTGGCCTATGACGCCATGGGTTACCTGCACGGCGAATGCGCCGCCGGGCGCGGCCGGCTTTACTCGCTGACCTGCGAGTTGCCGTCGTTATCGCGTCCGTTGTACGAATGTATTCTCACCGGCGTTCCGCCGGTAGTAAGCGGGGTGGTACATAATGAGATTATCCGCCTGTCGCACCACCGCAGTATTTTCCATTTTGCGCGCGCGGCCGGACTCACCACGGCGGCAGCGGCTTATCATTGGGTGAGTGAACTGTATAACCGCGCACCCTTCAATGCCGCGGAAGACAGACACACGCTGGCGCCAGCGCTGCCGATTCAGTACGGGCATTTTTATCATGCGGATCATTACCCGGATTCCCACGTGTTCGAGGATGCAGAAAGCTTGCGCCTGCGCCATCAGCCTGACTTCCTGCTGATCCACCCGATGAATATCGATGATGCCGGCCATCGCCACGGCCTGTCGACGCCCCAGTACCGCAACGCCGCGCGCCACGCCGATGGTTTACTGTCGCGCTGACTGCCGGGGTGGCTGGCGGCGGGCTATCAGGTCATGGTGACCGCCGATCACGGTATGAATGACGATCGCAGCCACGGCGGTATTCTACCGGAAGAACGCCAGGTGCCGCTGTTTGTGTTCGGCGACGCCTTCACCCTCGCCCCGGCGCGGCCTCTGCAAACGGAACTCTGCGGCACGATATGCCAATTGCTCGACGTCGACCACGACAGACCAGCCTGCGGGGATCTGCTGCGATGAACGGCAAAGGAATGGCGGCGCTGGTGCTCCTGCCGTTTGCGCTGTTATTCAGCGCGTTTCAATTAGCGCCACTGGTGTGGATGGCTATCGGGAGTTTCTTGAGCGACCTCGACGGATGGGGTCTTGCCAACTACCGCACGATCTTCAGCTCGCCGTTCTATCGCCAGGCAATGCAGTTTTCCTTGCAACTGACGTTTTCCTCCAGTTTATGCGGTCTGCTTATCGCCACCGTCGCCAGCTACTCCTTACACCGACTGGGCGCCTCGCGCCTGCGCGACGGCGCCATCGCCTTCACCAATATGACCAGCAACTTTACCGGTGTGCCGCTGGCTTTCGCCTTCATTATTTTGCTGGGCGCCAACGGCTGCGTCACCTTGCTGCTGCGCCGCTACGGCTGGATTACGGATTTTAGTCTGTACTCCAAAACCGGCTTAACGGTGCTTTATACCTATTTTCAGATCCCCCTGGGCGTGCTGCTGCTGTATCCCGCCTTCGGCGCGCTGCGCGAAGAGTGGCGCGAATCCGCAGCGCTGTTGGGTGCGAGCCGTTTGCGTTTCTGGCGGCACATCGGCTTGCCGGTATTGACCCCGGCGCTGCTCGGCACCTTCGTGATCTTGTTGGCCAACGCGCTCGGGGCTTACGCCACCCTCTTTGCGCTGACCACCGGTAATTACAACATCATTCCGATCCGCATCTCCGCGCTGGTGGCAGGGGATCTCGACCTCGACCCGCACCTGGCCAGCGCATTGGGTATGGTATTGGTGGCGCTGATGGTGTTGATAACCTTGGTGCATCAACTGCTGGTGCGCCGCAGCTATATCCGCGCGCTCTAAGCGCGCAAGGAGAAAGGGATGAGTCAGGCTGAATTGCTCTGGCACCGCAGTGTGGTGGTTATGCTGCTGGTGGTGCTGTTATTACCGCTGGCGGCAACGCTGGTTTATGCCCTCAGCAGCAGCTGGGGGGCAACGATTTTACCGCAAGGCTTCGAGCTAAAATGGTTTTTGGATTTATGGCGTGACCCGCGTTTTTTAACCGCGCTGGGGCATTCTCTGCTTATTTGTCTGGGCGCGCTGCTGCTATCGGCGTTGTTGGTGCTGCCGGTGATTTTTATCATCGCCTACTTTTTCCCTTGGCTGGATGGGGTGATGAATATCTTCATCCTTTTGCCGTTCGCCGTCCCGCCCATCGTCTCCTCGGTAGGGCTATTGCAACTGTATTCCGACGGCCCGCTGGCGCTGACCGGCACCCCCTGGATATTGATCGGCTGCTATTTTACTTTGATGTTACCGTTCATGTACCGCGCCGTGAGCAACAATATGCAGGCTATCAACCTGCATAGTCTAATGGATGCCGCCCATCTGCTGCATAGGTATCTACACATCAGGGAGGAGGCTTAAGAGCAACTCTCGCTAAATGAGTAAGTTCTTCCAGACTATATTCCGATAATAATTTTAGTGTATTCAACAAGATGGATAGGCCAGCGAGCAGAGCAGGAGCGCTCTCTCTGCGGCCTCGC
>NZ_FRDB01000325.1 GCF_900143145.1 Candidatus Sodalis sp. SoCistrobi | reverse complement strand
GTCAGGAACTGCATATTGCCCCGGCAACGTATTACTGGCAGCGAAAGCGACAGCAGAACCCGGAATTACGTAGCGTCCGCCAGCGCCGTGATGAAGAGCTTGGCCGGGAGATTGAACGCGTCTACGACGAAAATGAGCGGTTGAAAATGTCGCTCGATACGTTCATTGAAAAATTTATTCAGCACATTCCGGACAAACATTTCCGGATGATCCGTTACTACGGTTTTTTAAGCCATGCAAAACGCGGTGAGTTGCTGGAGAAAGTGCATACGCTGGTTGGTCATGAGGTAGAAAACCGCCCGAAGATCACCTTCGCCATGATGTTTAAGCGCTTCACAGGTGAAAGGCCGCTGAACTGCGTACTGTGTGGTGCACGGTTGCTGCTTTGCGGTCTAAAAGAGGGACTGAGGCTGAAAAAGTTGCTCGGTTATCATAAATCACTGGCTTTAATGGGGGGCGTCTGAGCCCAATCAGGGAAGATCCGTCTGGAACCGGATAAATGGCATATAAAATATACAAATCAATGGATTATACATCAATTTAATCATTATTAATGATAGAGCTGGCAGTAAAATGGCGAGGAAAAAGAGGGGACTGAGAGTTTACGATGCTGATTTTTGGTTAATAATTAGTCTCTTTTGCGTTGAAATTCCTATTTATCAAGCCGACGGTGCACATCATCGGTACCGGCTGGGTCGCCAGCGCCGGCATTACCATTTTTCTGGCGGCGGAGAAAGCCCACCGTTATGCCTTACCCAACACGCGTTTTATGATCCACCAGCCGTTAGGCGGGGTGCAGGGGCAGGCGAGTGACATTGAGATTGAAGCCCGGGAAATCATTCTGATGCTGGAGCGCGTAAACCGCCTCATTAGCGACGCTACCGGCCAACCCTTGGAAAAAGTGAAGAACGATACCGACAGAAATTATTGGATGACGCCGCAGCAGGCGATGGACTATGGCATCGTCGGACGGGTTCTGACCTCATTTAACGAACTCAATCTGGATTAATTCAGGGGACGCCGCGGACCTCCGTCCCGGTAAAGGCGGTGCCGGAAGGGATCCCGGCACCCAACCGCGCGAGCGGGTCACCGTTGACCCTTACAAGCATCGCGTTGCCATTGACTGCATGGCACAACGCAGCGTTTCTTACGTCGCCGTTTAATAGCAAATTAAATAATACATTTTTATTATGATATAAATAAATCAGTGTTAGCACGTCCAGAACCCCGCCGGTATTGAGAAACATAATGCAATAAGCGATGCGCAGGTTCCAATAACAGTGCCGGCTTCATTATTGGAAACGTTTATTGACGACGTTGCAAGCATTTGGCTTGAGGAATATGACACGTTATTCCTTTTGTTAGCCAGAGTTTTAATAATGATATTGTTTGATGGCGGTCTATATTTAAGGGTATTCCTCTCCCCAGTCCGCGTTGGTGCGAAAAGCGAATACGTTTTGGCCAATTGTTGTCTCTAATCCCGGGTAGTTATAACTTTAAGGTAAAGATTGAATCGTGTCGAGTTTGGTTGAGCGTTGAATAAGTCGGCATGTGCTTATTGACGGTAGGTAATGACCTGAGTAAAGTATATCAGCGGATGACGTTTTTCTTGCTAATACACTATCGGATGCTTCGAGGAATAAAAAAGGAGGCGATACAATGGATGTTTACATCTCCCCTCAACTGATATCTATGTTTGAAAATAGCAAAGATCCGGAGGGGGGTAAAATTATTTTCCCATAATAAATCATTCCACTACTACAGTAATCAATCTAATCTTGATATGCTGAATCTGCCCATTAACTTTGATATTGAGGGTAAAACCGATATCGAGATACCGCATCCGACGTCAGAATTTGCTCATCATTTTCAGAATCATGACTTTGAAATATTAAAAAGGCAGGTCAACATCACTTCCATTGATATCTATCCTTACGGAAAGGAGGTGACTCTGCAGCCGTATGCCTGCGAAAAATTCCCGCTTTACGATAGCAAAAAATGTTGTATCGGGGTGATTTATCACGCCAGAAAATTTGCCCCCTACAATCTGAGAAACCTTCTCAATGTTAATTTACCCTGCACCTACACTTGCCGACGCGGGACGACTGACGGCGTGGCGAGCGACCCGGATGATATGTTTACGGAAAGAGAAATGGAAATCCTTTTGCCTGCGGGCTGTTGGCGCAGATAAGATCGACACCGATATCATGAAGTACCCGTCCGAACTGCGTTGTTCCCGTCAACGCACCGCTCGGGTGGTTAACCCGGAATATGCCGTGTTTGTCGC